>NZ_JBFUHS010000006.1:0-329510 GCF_056402255.1 Pseudomonas sp. P4_B4 | reverse complement strand
GGTGGGAACGCCGCAACAAGTGGCCSATCGGATTGAGGAGCACGCCCGAATTTCCGGCACCAGTGGCTACATGCTCAACCCGCTGATCAGCCCAGGCAGCCTCGAAGACTTTGTTGAACTGGTCATTCCTGAACTGCAAAAGCGTGGCTTGTATCGTACTGAACCACAGAGCGGTACTTTCCGTTCGCGGTTACGGGACGATGGCGCTAACCATTTACCGGATTCTGCCTACGGCGCCTCATTCCGCTTTGATAAAGGTTTTCAGGACGGGGCATTTTGAAAAAAAGGGGCTCTCCAGGGCGCCCCTTTATTGAGCAAATGTCCTGATCAAAAGTATTTGAGCCATCTGATATCGCGACGGCGTGCCTTCAATTCCGCGAACCAGCGCACGGGTAAATACAGGGATAAAGCCAAGAGCACCGCCGTCAGCCACACAGCCCCAATGCTGTCGTAACCGAAAAAATTGCCTTGGTTCAATCCGAACAACGCCACGCTGACCAAATACAGCGCCTTGAGTACGTAAAGGTGGAGCAAGTAGAAGAACATCGGCGCCGCGCCAAAGACTGCCAATACATTGACCCACTTGCGTTGTTGAGCCCGTTCCAGGGCACGAAGCAGTAACAGGCCCATGCCCAAGGTCAGCGAAAGGAACAGCAGGGAGGGTGGGTATTTCGTAATGTTGAAGCAGCTCATGAGGGTTTGCGTGATGCCTTCATGGGCGACCCAATGCGCCTCGCCATAACCATTGACGGCTCGCAGTGCGACAAATCCGATCAGTGTCCCGGCCCCTGCAAGCAGCAGAGTACGTTGACGCTCTGCGGCCAAAATCTGGCCAGCAAACCAGGGGCCGATGCTGTACCCAAGAGCGATCACACCGATCCACGGCAGTACAGGATACGAGGTGCGCAGACGCAAGCCGTCGGAGAAATCGATCCAGCCGCGATCATGCAGAATCGCCCAAGGTATATGCATGGGCGAGCCTGTCGCGAAGTGCACATTATCCAGCAGGTTGTGCCCGGCCACGATCACCAGGCCCAGGCAGCACAGAATGGGCCTGGGTAACCAGACCAGTCCGGCCAGGGCAATCATGCAGATGCCAATGGCCCAAATCACTTGCATGTAAATCGCCGTAGGCGGGAACTGAAATGTCCAGGCGAAATTCACCAGGGTGAACTCCAGCAGTACCAGGAACAGACCGCGCTTGAATAAAAAGGCTGACACATCGCCCTTGCCCTGGTGCTTTTGGCCATACAGGTAAGCGGAAAGTCCGGTGAGCAGTATGAAAACCGGCGCACACAAATGGGCAAGTGTGCGGCTGAAAAATAGCGCTGGCTCAGTGGAGCCGATGTCCATCGGGTCTGCTACCTGACGGTGCAAAAAGAACGTTTCGCGCACGTGATCCAACAGCATAAGGAGGATTACCAATCCCCTCAGGGCATCGATGGACAGCAGGCGTTGGTTCAAGCGTGTGATGGGTGGGATGTGAGTAGAAGTTGTCATCGAATGTCGCAAGCTGGGAATGGATGGCTCTGCCAGTGGCGACTGACAGTGCACGCTTGCATTAGTTATAACATAACAAATCAACCAAGGGCGACCGCCTGATTGCGTTGATAGCTGTCTACAGAGACGCCTTCAACTCAAGGAATGCGTCCCGCAATCGAGCGTCGCCTGAGTTCGGCCTGAACTCCTTGAACTGTTTAATGGAGCATCAGCCTGGGAACTGATCCCCAAACATAGGGTACCCGCCGGCGGAACCGTCACGTGTGGCCTCGTCCTGAATCACATCCCAGTGTTCGACCATCACGCCGTCCTCAAGGCGCAGGATATCGACCACGACCCAGTTCGCCGGCTGGCCGATGCCAGTGAAGCGACCGTGCAACATGACGAAGTCGCCTTCAGCGACTGCCAGTTGGCATTCGTAACGCAAATCGGGCGCTCCTGCGGCGACCAGTTCGAACAGACCCTCGCGACCAGGGGGTACATGGGCACTGTGCTGGATATAGGAGGGCGACCAGTAGCGTTCGGCCGCAGCCAGATCCTTGCGATTGAACAGGGTTGCGAAGCCTTCGAGGACGATGGCCTTGTTCTCGGCGGGGGTGAGTGAAGTCATGGTCGGTTTCCTGCTAACAAAGTAAAGGGGAGGGCGGCTGTAGGGCCGCCCAATATCGCCTTGTGGACTCAGCCGAAAGCCGGTCCGTTTGCAATCATGTCGTTGAACGCGTTCACCCAGGCGTGCTCGTTCGGACCAGGATTGGCGCGCATGGCTTCAGCGGGCGCGACCAGGATTTCGTCCACGCCGCTCTCGAATTGCGCCATGGCGCCGGCAATGAACTGGTCGAGGGGAATGGCGCGCTCTTCCTCGCTGCTGTCGAGCAACTCGGTGCGTACCCAGGGTGGTGCGATCTCGACCAGTTGTACGCCGTGTTCGCGCAGCAGATAGCGCTGTGACAAGGTGTAGGAGTGCAGCGCTGCCTTGGTCGCCGAATAGACCGCCGTCACGGCCATGGGTACGAAGCCGAGTACCGAGGAGACGTTGACGATGACCGCATCCGGCTTGGCCTTCAGATGCTCGACCAGCGCCGAGCTCATGCGGATCGGACCCAGCAGGTTGGTGGTGACGGTCGAGACGGCAAGCTCATCGTCCACCGGACCTTCTGCATGATCGAGCAGCATGATCCCGGCATTGTTGATCAGCACGTTGAGCTCAGGATAATTGGCGATGAGGTGCTGCGCTGCTGCCTGGATGCTGGCCGTGTCGTTGATGTCGAGCTCGATGGCGGCCATGCCGGGGTTGGCGTCGAGCGTCTGCTGCAGTCGCTCCTTGCGGCGTCCGGAGATGATCACTTGATTGCCCAGCTTGTGGAAGGCTTCGGCCAGGCCTTGACCGATGCCGGAGCCGCCGCCAGTGATGAAGATCGTGTTGCCAGTCATGCGCATGAGGGATTTCCTTGAACGAAAAAGTCAGGGCGTCCGCCACGCTGCGAGGTCGATCAGCTCGACCGCTGCGTCGCGGGGTATGGCGCTAAATTGGCAGCTTCGGCGGGAACGGAGTAGACGCTGTGGCCGGCTATCTTCTATGCGTCGGATGCATAAGCACCGCCGGCATCGTCAAGCAGGCTGGCGACAAGATGTTCGATCAGGGCGCGGCCGGCCCTGCGGGTTCGCGAGCCGTGGGGGAAGTAGGCATGCACAGGTACGGATTCGGTTTTCCAATCGGTGAGCAGCGCGACGAGTTCACCGCTTTCAAGCTCCCGCCGGCACGCCCAGGCCGTTGTCGAGGTGATCCCCAAGCCGGCAGTTGCCGCCGCGACAGCGCCCTCGTTTTCGTCGGTCGAGAAGTGCGCCTCGAGCTGAATCGTCCTGGTCTCGCCATCGCGTTTGAACATCCATCCACTTGGGACTGTCGAGGCTGGACCGGCGATGATTCGATGTGATTGCAGGTCTTCAGGCGTAGTTGGCTCCCCAGCGGCGCGCAAGTAGGACGGTGAGGCGAGAATGTATCTGGAGATCGTCATGATCTGACGGCTTGTTGCACTGGAATCCACCAGCCGTCCCAACCTTATCGCTACATCGATATTTTCGCGCACCAGATCCTGCCAATGATCGGCAAGCAGGACCTGGATATGCAGGTTGGGGTGTATCGCCGCGAACGGCGCTATGCGCGGAATGATTTCCCTTACAGCGATGCTCGTTGGCATGCTGATCCGCACGACCCCGCGCAGCTCCTGGCCCCCGCGAACGCTTTGCTCGGCTTCTTCCACCGCGGCGAGGATAGGTTCCATGCGCGAGAGAAAGTCCGCCCCTGCCTCGGTCGGTACGACGGCACGTGTCGATCTCGCCAGCAGCAGGGTGCCGAGATCGGTTTCGAGCTCGGCGACAATCCTGGAGACCTGGGGTTGAGAAAGACCCACTTCGCGTGCCGCAGCCGAAAAGCTGCCCAGTCGCGCCACCCTTGTGAAAAGCCTGTAGGAGAAAAGGTCCTTCATGGGTTAGCTCCATCCAACAGTCAGAATGCACCCGCTGGCAGAAGCTACGGTGAAACGGGCAGTAAGCTGGCGCATCGCTGCTTGGGTGAGTGTTTTTTTTGAGGGTAGGTAGCTGGGGCACTATGACCCCAGCTACCAGTGGTGCAAATGATCACGCAACTTCGGTATGGAAAGGATAGTCCGTGTAACCCACTTCCGTGCCGCCGAAGAACGACTCGCGGTCGTACGGGTTCAGCGGCCAGCCATTGCGCAGGCGCTCGGGCAAGTCAGGGTTGGCGATGAAGTGGCGGCCGAACGCGACCAGGTCTGCATCGCCGGCCTCAAGGATCGCGTTGGCCGATTCACCGGAGAAACCGCCCGCCGCGATCAGGGTGCCCTTGTAGTGCTGGCGGATGAGTTGGGACGCCACCGGATTCTGATCCCGGCGCTCGTCTTCGGCGACACCCAGGATGCGCGGCTCGATCAGGTGCAGATAGGCGAGGTCCAGCTTGTTCAGCTCGCGCGCGACATAGGTGAACAGGCCAATGGGGTCGCTGTCGGACATGTCGCCGAAATTGCCGCTCGGCCCCAGACGCACCGCCACCCGATTGCTGCCCCAGACGGAGATCACCGCCTTTACCGCTTCGAGCAGGAAACGGCTGCGGTTCTCGAACGAGCCACCGTAGATATCCGTACGTTTGTTGCTGCCGTCCTGGAGGAATTGATCGAACAGGTAGCCGTTGGCCGAGTGCAACTCCACGCCGTCGAATCCGGCTGCGATACCGCGTTCGGCCGCGGCGCGGAAGCTCTCCACCAGCCCGCGGATTTCCGCGATGGTCAGTTCGCGCGGCGGGCTGCCGGGGGTCCAGCCGGTCTCGGTGAAGGCGAGGCCGCCGTGGTCCACGACGGAAGGGGCCACCGGCTGGGCGCCGCCCGGCTGCAGGAGGCTATTGGACTGGCGCCCCGCATGATAGAGCTGCAGAAAGATTTTGCCGCCCTTGGCATGAACCGCATCGGTCACGAGCTTCCAGCCGGCGATCTGGCTGTCGTCATACAAACCGGGAGCACCGAGGTAGCCATTGCCATTGGCTGCGGCGATAGTCGCTTCGCCGATCAACAGGCCACCGGCGGTGGTACGCTGGGCGTAGTACTCGGCCATCAACTGGCCAGGGATGGCGCCCGGCTCGGCACGCATACGGGTAAGTGGCGCCAGAACGACGCGATGGGAAATCTGGTGTGGACCTATCTGGATGCTCGTATGCAGTTTGGACATGACAACGATACCTATCAGTGGTGGGATGGGGCCAATGTAGGCGTAAAGTTCGCGGAGAAAAATATCCCGCGATGCCGAACATTTCGGATGTTTTTTCCGTAATCCCGCCTTGTTGGTGGGGTTCTATCGGAGCAGGCAGGAAAAGTGATGGAAAGTCTGAATGGCATCTCGATGTTCGTGCAGGTTGCCGAAACGCGCAGCTTTACCGAGTCCGCCCGCCAGTTGGGGGTGTCATCCTCGACCGTGGGCAAAACCATTGCGCGGATGGAGGAGCGCTTGCATGTGCGGCTGTTTCATCGCAGCACACGCAGCATCACGCTGACGGCCGAGGGGACCCTGTTCCTTGAGCGCTGCCGCCGCATCCTCAGCGAGGTCACCGCTGCCGAGTCCGAGCTGTCAGGCCTGGCTGGCAGTCCACGGGGGCGACTTCGCGTGGGCACTCCGCTACTGGGCGACCTGATGATGCCGGCCTTTGACGGGTTCATGGAGCAGTATCCGGAAGTCGAACTGGATATCGATTTTTGCGACCGCATGGTCGATGTGATCGAGGAGGGGTTCGACGCGGTGATTCGCACCGGCGAGCAAACCGATTCTCGCTTAACTGCGCGTCGCCTGGGTTCCTGCGCACATGTGCTGGTGGCGTCGCCGACGTATCTCAAGCGGCATGGTGTACCCACTTATCCGCGTGAACTGGAACGCCATTCATGCCTGCAGCACAAGTTCCCCGCGACGGGAAAGCTGGAGCGTTGGCCGCTGCGGCTCGAAGCCTCCGAGGCTGAATTGGTGCTGCCCGCCACGATGACGTCGAACACGATCGAGCCTCTTGCCTACTCCGCAATCCAGGGCAGGGGGATTGCTTTTCTGCCTGCTTTCCTGGTACGCGAAGCGTTGGAAAGCGGCCAGCTGGTCACAGTGCTGGACGACTACATAGACCGCCAGGTCGTCTTCTGGATGCTGTGGCCAGCCAACCGTTATGCCTCGCCCAAGTTGCGCGTATTCATTGACTACATGAGTGCGCACTTGCGCATCTGATCGTTTACGCCTGCAGCTTCAGGCGCACGCCGTCGCGGTTGGAGATTTCGATGGCATCGATCAATTCGTGCATGCGCATGGCATCCGCCATGGTAGGTGCAACGTGGGTGCCGTCGCGCACATCCCTGGCGTAGGCGGCATACAGGTTGGCCAGTTCCTGCTGGCTGCCGCCCAGGTCATTCTCCGGCAGCCAGTTGTAACTCGACGGCACCGTGAGTGTATGCATGGGTTGCGAGTCGCCCTGGGCCGCTTCGATGGTATTGAAGTGGTCGCCAAAACTGGTGGTGTTCCAGATCTTGAGATCGCCCTGGGTGCCGGTCAGGTCCAACTGTATGCCATGGTTGTTGCGTTTCCCCGCTTCGATATGGACCGTCAGCACAGCCCCGTTGGAGAAGGTACCGTTGACCAGGATCTGGTCAGCCGTTGTGTGTTTCAGTACCTCGCCTGTCTCGATCAGCGTCACTTCCGGGAACTGGTTTACAGTCAGAGCACTGATGCTCTGCGGATGGCCCAGCATGCTGAACACCGCATCGAAATAGTGACCGCCATAGATGGAAAGCAGGCTGGAGAAGTTCTCCGGCGGGATGGTGAAGTACAGGGCGGCGATGCGTTCGCGCTGGAAATATTCGACGCTCAGATGCAACCGTACTGAACGCAGTTCCCCGATGTAGCCATCCTTTAACAGGTCGCGTACATAGCGATAATCCGGGTTCAGTCGACGCTGCAGTCCGACGATATGCCGAACGCCAGCTTTCTCGGCAAGTTCCATCAGTTCCTGCGACACGGCCTTGCTGGGCGTCAGCGGCCATTCGCAGTACACATCTTTGCCGGCGGCGATGGCCGCGCGTACGGTGGCCTCGTGCTGTGGGGCCGTGTTGAGCACGAGCACCAGATCCACTTCCGGATGGTTGACCAGAGCCTCCACGGAATCGAGGGCAAAGCGGATGCCGTGGCGCAGTGCCAACCCGGCGGCTTTTTCCGGACTGCGACTGTGGACTGCCGTCAGCTCATAGTCGGGAAGCAACTGGAGGGCGGGCAAGTGGCCGTACTCGGCCCAATTACCGACGCCAATGAGACCCACTCGAATTTTTGATGACAGGGTCATGGAAGCTCCTGAGCCTGGTTTGAAGGGAAAGGTTGCGTTGTCGGGCGGGACAAGAAGCCCGGTCACCCAGTGTAGGAAGAGATGCAGTCGGGAAAAATGCGCCAGAGATCCGAACACTTCGGACGCTGGTGTCCGCAATACTGCGCATCAGGGCTGCACTATGTCTCGGAGAGAGGCCGGTTGTTTCGCTTTCAGGATCTCTCCTGTTTTGAGAAGCAAACCGGCCATACGCGGTTCTGATGCAAACGTTAAACGGTCACCACGATCTTTCCGATCTGCTGGTTGGTTTCAAGAAAACGGTGCGCTTCTTGGATGCTATCCAGTGTAAAGGTCTTGGCAATGATCGGCCGCAGCGCGCCCGATTCGAGTCCATTCAGGATGAACGCCTTGGCCCGCGACAAGGTCGCCGGGTCGGAAACGATTTCAGAATAGAGGTAGCCCTTGAGGGTCAGGCTTTTACCCAACACGGTGAACAATGGGAATGGCGTGGGCTCCGGGCTCAACGCACCATACTCGAGCAGGATACCGCCCTTGGCCATGCTCTGGGTGAGAGGTACGAAGGAGGGGCCGCCTATGGGATCGAAAACGACACGGGCACCCAATCCGCCGGTCAGCGCCATTGTCGCTTCAACAATATCCTCTTCCTCGCTGACAATGACGTGTGCAGCACCTGCATCCAGCAACGCCTGTTTCTTTGCCCGGGTGCGGGTAATGGCGACTGCGGTGGCGCCCACCATTCTGGCAATCTGAAAGGCAGCCAAGCCGACGCTGCTGGAAGCTGCGGTAACCAGAACACAATCACCTTTTTGCAGTTTTGCCTGCTCGACCAATGCGCCCCACGCTGTAACGTACTGCATCCAGGAGGCCGCGGCCTGTTCAAAAGACAGGTTTTCGGGATGCTTGACAGTGAGGTTGGCGGGCACGTTCGCCAATTCGCCATAAGTGCCCCAGCGTGCAATGTCCAGTGGCGGAATGACGCTGACAACATCGCCTGCCTTGAAGTCAGTGACGCCGGTACCGACCGCGACGACAACGCCGGCGGCTTCATACCCCAGACGACTTGGAAATTCTGCCTCTTGCAGGTAGGCATTGTTGCGGAACATCACTTCCGCCCGGTTCAGCCCTATGGCTTTTACTTCAATTTGCACCTCGTCCGATCCTGGAGCAGGCACATCGACTGCTTCCAGCTTCAAGACGCTTGCGTCACCGTACTCATGGATTCTGACAATGCGGGCCATCGTTACCTCTGTTGTAATCAAGGGGCCGGGGTGAATGCCGACCTGATTTGAGTGAAAGCCGGGACCCAGGGAATGCTCCGCTTTATGAGCGTGCCTGAGTCATGGCAATCGAATATAGGCTTTGGCCCCCTCTCGGATAAAGGACTAGGATGGCGCAACACTAGAAACAATGGGTTTCCAATGGATCGTCTCACCCAGATGGCCACATTCGTCAAAGCGGTACAACTCGGTTCCTTCAGTGCGGCGGCGGACGATCTCAATCTATCCCCGCAACTGGTAGGTAAACAGGTGAAAATGCTCGAACAGCATTTGGGGGTGTCGCTGCTTAACCGAACGACTCGCAAACAAAGCCTCACCGAATTTGGTCGCGCGTTCTATCCACGGGCAAAGATGATCCTTGCCGATATGGACGCTGCAGAAAGCATGGCTGCCGTGACGCGGGGGGTTCCAAGCGGTCGACTGAGAATTAACGCGCCAGTCACATACGGTATGCGTACGCTGTCGCCGCGCCTGCTGGAGTACATGGTCAAGTATCCGCAGGTCTCGGTGGACCTGACGTTATCAAACGAGATCGTAGACCTCGTCGAAGACGGCTATGACGCAGTGTTTCGGGTAGGTGAGCTTTCGGACAGCGGTTTGAAAGCGTTGCCATTGAGACCCTACCAGATGGTGCTCTGTGCTGCGCCGTCCTATCTGGCGCGCCGGCCTCGCATTACTACACCCTGGGATCTGCAACAGCACGAATGCCTGGGCTTTGCGTATTCCGACGGGCGCTCGCACTGGAGTTTCGACGGGAAAGAAGGGCGTATAGACGTGCCAATTACAAGCAGATTGACGATTAATCAGGGCGATCCGCTACTCGCAGCCGCCGTCGCTGGATTGGGTGTGATGCTTCAGCCATTGGAACTGGTCAAGGATGCACTGAGGGATGGGACGTTGGTCAGTCTATTGTCTCACTACGAGGTGCCGGTCTCACCCATGAACCTTCTATATGCGCCTGACCGTCGGTTGACTCCCAAGCTGCGAAGCTTTCTGGACTTTGCCAGTGCTGCGTTTGGCCCAAATCCATGATCGATCTGCACCTTCGAGCCCTTGAGCCCGATATCGCTCACTGCCTTTCGAGCAAGTGCTCCAGAAACAATCCCGCCGCAACCGACAACGCCTCTCGCGACCTCACGCACACGCTGAGTTCGCGGGTGGCCCACGGCTCATCCAGCCTGATCGCCTTCGCACCGTCCATTTTGTAAATCGCCGCGCTCCCCTCGGGCATGATGCCTATGCCCAGGCCGGCCTGAACCATCAGGCATAGCGCGTCGTAGCTGGAGACTTCCATGCGAATTTTCAGCGAACGCCCCAGGTCGTTGGCCGCCTTGATCAACTGAAAGTTGAGATGAGTACCACTGCGCAAGGCAATGTATTCGTGATCCAGGGTTTCGCTGAATTTGACGGAGCCGCGTGTCGCCAGCGGATGCCCAAGGGGAACCAATAACACCAATCGATCGGTACGAAACGGGAAAACCTCGATATCGGCACCGTGCGGAAGACGGGTGAAGATGCCAATGTCTGTGCGATTTTCGGACACCGCCTTGGTGATGGCCAGGCTTTGCTTTTCTTCGAGGCTGATGTTGATCAGTGGGTACAGTTCCATGAACGACTTGATCAGGCCCGGGAGGAATTGGGTGATGGCGGAAATATTGGCCAGGACATGCACCGAGCCACGGCGGCCGTGGGAGTAGTCACGCATCTGCACCACGATTTCATTGAGGTTGTTCAATGCACTGCGCGCCATGAACAGTAGCGACAGACCGGCATCGGTCGGGGCGATGCCTTTGTTGGTGCGGTTGAGCAGTTTCGAGTCGAGCAGTTCTTCCAGCTCGCTGAGCCGTTTGCTGACCGCCGCCGCGGCGATGTGTTCGCGCTTGGCGGCGGCAGCAATGGTGCCTTCTTCAACGACACTGACAAAGAGTCGCAACGAGACCGGGTCGAGTTTCATGGGAAGTACCGGTTTGGCCTGAATGGCCAGCATAGTACTTCCTCCGGCATTGGCTCAGAACGCCCCGGACAACAGATGGCCGGCGTTGGGCACTTGCGCCTTGAGGCCAAGGGTTTTCAACATTTGGTAAACGGTGGCGATCGATGCCGACAGCACCGGTTTGTCGAGACGATCCTGGACAAGCTGGATCGCGGGTAGCGACGGCATTTGCACGCAGCAGGACAACACCACGCCATCGGCCTGGCCTATGTTCAGCTTGTCGGCGTGAGCCAGCAGATTCATCGGGTCCAGACGCCCGACTTCGTGGTTGTCGGAAACCTCCAGGCTGATGGAGTCGACCACTTCGATTCCGGCCGCTTCGATGTAGTCGATGACCTGCCGGGTCAGCGGCTTCATGTACGGCGTGATGATCGAGACTTTCTTGTAGTCGAGCATGTGCAGGCTATCGATCAGCGCACCGGCGGAGCTGAGTACCGGAGCGGTCGATTGATTGGAGGCCACGGTTTTACTCAGGCGATCCTGCGAGACTTGGTGATAGCCCGCGCCTTGGCACATGATCGCCACCAGGCAGGCATAGGCCATGACATCCACTCGCGCATCGCTCAGTTCCAGCGCGCAACGGTCGCTGTCGATGTCCATCTTTTTCAGCTCTTCGGGGCTGACGTGCATCATGCGCATGCGCGAGGAGTGAAAGGTAAAATGCTCTTCGGGAAACAGTTCGTAGCGCGAAGTCAGCATGGCCGGGATTTCGGTTTCCATCGTCGTGTTGGAGCTGGGTACGATTTGGCCGATGCGAAAATTTTTCATGGATTTTTCCTTTGAACGGTCGGGTCAGTTGCCGCTGGTGAGTTGAACGCCTTTGGTTTCCTGCAGCGTGAACACCATGACGGCGGCGATGACGTAGGAAACGGAGGCAAGGGAAATGGTGGCGGTGAAGCCGATGAGCGGGATCAGCACCGGGACCAGCTTGATGCCGGCGATGGCGCCGACCCGGCCGAAGTTGAAACAGAAACCCGACGCGGTAGAACGGATGCTGGTCGGGAACAACTCCGAGTACCAGGCGCCGAACCCGCTGAAATAACCGGTGAAGAAGCCCAGCAGTGCGGCCAACGAACCGAGGGCGATGACGTTCTGGGTGGTGAACAGCAGCTTGCCGTCGGTCAATGGCATCAAGGTCGCCGAGTAGGCAAACACCGGCACCATGATTGCCATGCCGCCAAAAAACACCGCGAACGACAAGCGACGACCGATGCTTTCGGCCAGGTAGCCGTAGGCCAGGTAACCGATGGTGGCGCCGATGCCGATCCAGATGACAAACACCGGAGCCTGATCGATGCGCACGTTCAGAATGCTCTGCAGGTAAGCCGGCATGAAGGTGGTGATGATCCAGTAGCCGTACATGCCCAGTACCGAAATGCTCAGGCCCAGCAAGGTCACTTTCAGATACTGCGGACGGAAGATTTCCATCAGCCGGCCTTTGTCGGCGTTACGGCGCATGAACTCGCGGTTGGCCAGCCACACCGGCGATTCCTTGACGAACAGCCAGATGAACACCAGGGTGAAATACGCCGGGATCGAGGCATAGATGAACAAGTTTCTCCAGGATTCAGGATTCCCGCCATCGAGGAACGTCCAGGCGAAAATCGCTGCCAGCAGACCACCACCCGACCAGCCGGTCTGCATCACCGCAAAGGCCTTGGCGCGACCGGCCGCAGGCCAGATCTCCGACACCAGTGCCGCCGCGGCGGACCACAAGCCACCGACGGCGATGCCCACGCAGAAGCGGAATACATTGAGCTGCCACAGGCTGTCGGCAAAAGCACAGAGCAAGGTGCCGGTGCCATAGACGAAAACCGACAGCATCATGGTTTTCTTGCGGCCGATCTTGTCGGAAATGTTGCCGAGGAAGAAACCACCGATGCCGGTGGCCAGCAGAAACCAGGCAACCGTGGAGACCACATCGCCCAGACCGACGGCGAAGGTCTTGGCGACCGCCAGGAGGACAAAGCCAAAGATGGTGGCATCCAGCGCGTCAAACAGCCAGGCGGCCCAGGAGCCCCCCAACGTCACGTAACGCTGGTTGGCGCTCAGTTGACCGACTCCGTCGACGACAGAAGCTTGCGCCGTGGAACTGACGGCTAGGGTTTTCATGGTTCAACCTCGCGGGTTTGCGTTTTTATTCTTGGAGCCCGTGTGCCGAAAGGTGATCGGCACCGGAGTGGTCATGTGCGACCGATGTTAGGAGAGGTAAAAGCGGTTCGTATATCAGCCATTCACGAGCCTGCCATCGCGGGTGGCGATGACAGTGGGGAGGTGCAGGAGCATCTGCTGTGCCTTTTGCACCGGCAGTGCTGTTGTGGGCATCACACGACTTGTTTTTTCTGCGCGGCGAAAGCCGTGTTAAAAAATGTTATTGGTAAAAAATACTTCACATAATCTGATCACTGGTAGATGATCTCCATCAGCCGGTATGACAATCTGATAACACGACAAAAACAGGATTGCCTTGATGTTCGATGAGATCCCGACTCACGTCCTGAATCACAGCGCCCCTCAGCAGGCTTATCCGCGTGGTGCTGATTCTGTCTACCGCTGCCCTATTCACAACGCGGCCAACGTCTGCGCCTTGCAGGCGTGGAAGCAATCGCTGCTTTTCTCTGGAGTACCCCATGAATAACAAGAATGTCGGTGTGGTCGGTCTGGGCGCGATGGGGCTGGGCATTGCCCGCTCGTTGTTGCGCAGCGGTTTTAATGTGCATGCCTGTGATGTGCGCACTGCCGTAACAGAGCAGTTCGCCGGGGAGGGCGGTGTGGCTTGCCTGTCACCGTCGCACATGGCCGCCGAGTGTGACGTGATCATTACCGTGGTGGTCAACGCCGAGCAGACCGAGACCGTATTGTTTGGTGAGGGTGGTGCCGTGGCCGCTCTGCGGCCGGGCAGCCTGGTGATCGGCTGCGCCACAGTCGCTCCGACTTACGCGGTGGACCTGGGCCAGCGCCTGGCCGCGTTGGGCCTGCTGTATCTGGATGCACCGATTTCCGGTGGCGCGGCCAAGGCTGCCGCTGGTGAGATGACCATGATGACCTCGGGCCCGGCCGACGCCTACGCCAAGGCTGAGTCGATCCTGGCTGGCATGGCCGGCAAGGTGTATCGCCTGGGTGACGTCCATGGCCTGGGTTCGAAGGTCAAGATCATCAATCAACTGCTGGCTGGGGTACATATTGCCGCCTCTGCCGAAGCCATGGCGCTGGGCCTGCGTGAAGGGGTCGATGCCGATGCACTGTATGAGGTGATCACCCACAGCGCCGGTAATTCCTGGATGTTCGAAAACCGCGTTCCGCACATTCTAAAGGCTGACTACACGCCGTTGTCCGCGGTGGATATTTTCGTCAAGGACCTGGGCCTGGTGCTGGATACCGCCCGGGCCAGCAAATTCCCGCTGCCGCTGTCGGCCACCGCCCACCAGATGTTCATGCAGGCGTCCAGTGCCGGCTTCGGTCGTGAGGACGACTCGGCGGTGATCAAGATTTTCCCGGGCATCGAATTGCCGACTGCCAAGCCTGAGCCTGTTTGAGGAACACCCCATGACTACCTCCACCGCACGCCCGCTACTGGGCTGCATCGCCGACGATTTCACCGGCGCCACGGACCTTGCCAACATGCTGGTACGCGGCGGTATGCGCACCGTGCAAAGCATTGGCATTCCGAGCGCAGAAGTGGCTGCCGGGCTTGATGCCGATGCGATCGTCATTGCCTTGAAGTCGCGTACCACGCCGGTCGCCGAAGCAGTCGAGCAGTCCCTCGCCGCGCTGGCCTGGCTGCGCGAACAAGGCTGCGAGCAGATTTTTTTCAAGTATTGCTCGACGTTCGACTCCACCGCGGCCGGCAATATCGGCCAGGTCAGCGAAGCACTGCTGGCCGCACTGGGTAGCGACTTTACCCTTGCGTGCCCGGCATTCCCGGAGAATGGCCGGACGATCTTTCGCGGCCACCTGTTTGTGCAGGATCAACTGCTCAGCGAGTCGGGCATGCAGAACCACCCGTTGACGCCGATGACCGATGCCAACCTGGTGCGCGTCCTGCAATCGCAGACCCGTCTGAATGTCGGCCTGTTGCGCTACGACACGATTGCCCGTGGCGCTGAGCAGGTGCGTGCGCGAATCGCCGAGCTGAGGGCTCAAGGTGTCGGCATGGCCATCGCTGATGCCTTGTCGGACAGCGATCTGTATACCCTCGGTGCCGCCTGCGCCGATCTGCCGCTGTTGACGGGTGGTTCTGGGCTGGCCCTGGGCCTGCCGGAAAACTTCCGTCGCGCCGGCAAGTTGCGCGACCTCGACGCCTCGAAACTTCCGGCGGTGTCCGGCGGGGAAGTGGTGTTGGCCGGTAGTGCTTCGATCGCCACCAATGGACAAGTGGCCGCCTGGCTCGAAGCCGGCCGGCCAGCTTTGCGGATTGATCCGTTGGCCTTGGCGGCGGGGGAACCGGTGGTGGCGCAAGCCTTGGCCTTCGCCCGTGATAACGAGCAAACCGTATTGATCTACGCCACCAGTTCACCGGAAGAGGTCAAGTTGGTGCAACAGCAACTGGGCGTCGAGCAGGCCGGTAGCCTGGTGGAAAACGCCTTTGGCGAAATTGCCCACGGCTTGCTCCAGAATGGTGTGCGCCGCTTCGTGATCGCCGGCGGAGAAACCTCAGGTGCTGTGGTCCAGGCGTTGGGTGTGCAGTTGCTACAGATCGGCGCGCAGATTGATCCGGGTGTACCGGCGACGGTCAGCAGTACCGAGGAACCTTTGGCGCTGGCACTCAAGTCGGGCAACTTCGGTGGCCGGGATTTCTTCAGTAAAGCCTTGAACCAACTCGCCCAGGTCGGAGATGCGCAATGAGTAACGAGAACGCCCTGCGCGAAGAAATCTGTGAGGTCGGCCGCAGCCTTTATGAGCGCGGTTATACCGTCGGCAGCGCCGGCAATATCAGCGCGCGCCTGGATGACGGCTGGTTGATCACGCCGACGGATGTGTGCCTCGGGCGCCTCGATCCGGCAACCATCGCCAAGGTCAATCTGGCCGGCGAATGGGTGTCCGGTGACAAGCCTTCAAAGACTCTGGCGTTGCATCGCCAGGTCTACGACCGCAACCCGGGCGTCGGTGGTGTGGTGCATACCCATTCCACACACCTTGTGGCGTTGACGCTCGCAGGTGTCTGGCAGGCGAACGACATTCTGCCGCCGTTGACGCCGTATCAGGTCATGAAAGTCGGGCATATCCCGTTGATCGCCTACCAGCGACCCGGCTCGCCGAAGGTTGCCGAACAGGTCGCGCTGCTGGCCAACAGCGTTCGCGGCGTGATGCTCGAACGGCTGGGGCCGGTGGTCTGGGAGAGTTCGGTCTCCAGGGCCAGCTACGCCCTGGAAGAGCTCGAGGAAACCGCGCGGCTCTGGCTGATGAGCAATCCCAAGCCCGATCCTCTCGATCAGGCGGAGCTGGACGAGTTGCGAGAGACATTCGGTGCGCACTGGTAGAGCGCTGATTTTTTAACACGATAGAACATGACAGATAGATAACGCAGGCCCTGTCCGGGAGACGCTCAGCGACTCTCGATGGCCCCGGCTTGCCTAAAAATACAATAACAAGAGGAATTCCAGGCATGACTCGCCTTCACTGTGGCATTTTCAGAAGAATCCTTTCGTTCACCCGGTGTGGAGGGCTTCTGAAATGAGCCCGTTAATCCTGATGATTACCGCTGGGGCAGGCATCGCTCTGTTGTTGTTCCTGGTGCTCAAGTACAAGTTCCAGCCCTTCGTGGCCTTGATGCTGGTGAGCATTCTGGTGGCGCTGGTGGCCGGGGTGAAACCGTCCGACCTGGTCGCCACCATCGAAGGCGGCATGGGCAAGACCCTGGGCCATATCGCGATCATCATTGCCCTGGGCGCGATGATCGGGCGGATCATCGAGCTCTCCGGCGGTGCCGAGGCGCTGGCCAAGACGCTGATCACCCGTTTCGGCAACCGGCGTACGCCCCTGGCATTGACGATTGCCGGCTTCATGGTCGGGGTGCCGGTATTCTTCGAGGTCGGTGTGATCATCCTCATGCCGCTGGCCTATGGTATTGCCCGGCGTGCGCGCAAACCGTTGTTGGTGTTTGCGTTGCCGATGTGTGCTGCGTTGTTGACCGTACACGCCTTTCTGCCGCCGCACCCAGGTGCAGTGGCCGCTGCCAGCCAATTGGGCGCGGACCTGGGCCGCGTGCTCATGTTCGGGTTGCCGATCACCGCGTTCCTTTGCTATGTCGGTTACCGCGTGGCCGGGCGCATGACCCGTCGGGCGTACCCGATGACCGACGATATTCGTGCCGAGGTCTATGGTCCGCATGTCACCAACGAGGATCTGGCTGCCTGGTCCAATGGCAATGACATCAACGCTGAGCGAGCGGCTGAAGCCGTATCACACATGGGCCTGGAAGAGTCGACCAGCAGCATCGTTTCCAAATTGCCGCCGGCCCCCGCACCGGGTTTTGGCCTGATCGTCAGCCTGATCCTGTTGCCGATCATTCTGATTCTGCTGGGGACTCTGTCTACCTCGTTGCTGCCTGCCGAATCGACTCTGCGCGGCATCATGACCGTGCTCGGTGCGCCGCTGGTGGCGCTGCTGATCGACACCTTGCTGTGTGCCTGGTTGCTGGGTTCGCGTCGGGGCTGGAGCCGCACTCAGGTGTCCGACGTGATCGGTTCGGCCTTGCCTGGTGTCGCCATGGTGATTCTGATTGCCGGTGCCGGCGGTGTGTTCGGCAAGGTGCTGGTGGATACCGGAATCGGTGCCGTGGTCTCCGACATGCTGCGCACCACCGGTCTGCCGGTGCTGGCCCTGGGCTTTCTGCTGACCATGCTGTTGCGCGCGGTGCAGGGCTCGACCACGGTGGCGCTGGTGACCACTGCCGGCATCATCAGCCCGCTGATTGCGACCCTCGATCTCACCCCGAACCACATGGCTCTGCTGTGCCTGGCCATGGGCGGTGGCGGGTTGGCCATGTCCCATATCAATGACGCCGGTTACTGGATCTTCACCAAGCTGTCAGGCCTGAACGTGGCCGACGGTCTGCGCACCTGGACGGTGATGACCACCTTGCTCGGCACCTTGGGTTTCTGTATTACCCTGCTGATCTGGCCCTTTGTCTAACCCTTTATCTCAGGAGCTACCATGCCTCGTTTTGCAGCCAACCTCAGCATGCTCTACCCGGAACATGAGTTTCTGGATCGCTTCGCCGCCGCTGCCTCTGACGGTTTCGAAGCGGTGGAGTATCTGTTCCCCTACGACTACCGCGCTGAAGAACTCAAGCAACGCTTGAGCGACAACGGCCTGGTGCAGGCACTGTTCAACGCGCCGCCCGGTGATTGGGCTGCGGGGGAGCGGGGCACGGTGTCGTTGCCCGGTCGGGAGGGTGAATTCCGTAGCGGTTTTGATCGCGCTCTGGATTACGCCGGTGTGCTGGGCAATTCGCGCATCCATGTCATGGCCGGGCTGTTGCCGTCGGAAAGCGATCGCCCACGGCATCACGGCGTGTACCTGGAAAACCTCGCCTACGCCACCGCCCAGGCGGCCAAGGCAGGCGTCACCGTATTGCTCGAACCGATCAATACACGAGACATGCCAGGCTTTTTCCTCAACCGCCAGGATCAGGCCCAGGCCATCTGCAAGGAAGTGGGCGCCAGTAACCTGAAGGTTCAGTTCGACTGCTACCACTGCCAAATCGTCGAGGGCGACCTGGCGACCAAACTGCGTCGCGACTTCGATGGTATCGGCCATATCCAGATCGCCGGCGTGCCTGACCGGCATGAACCGGACCTGGGGGAAGTCAATTATCCCTATCTGTTCGAGCTGATCGACCAATTGGGTTATGACGGCTGGATAGGGTGCGAATATCGGCCACGGGGCAATACGTCTGCCGGCCTGCAGTGGTTGCGCGACTGGAAAGCGCGCCAGGCGCTATAGAGGAGGGCGGCGACGGGCTCCGCTGGATGCAGGAGCCCGTCGTTTCACGCCGGTGTACTGTCAGCCGGCAGCAACAGTTCGACACCCTGCTTGCGGATGCCATCGGCCGCCGCAGGGGTCAATGCGTCGTCACTGAGGATGATGTCGAACTGCTCGAGCCCGGCGATCCTGTACATGCTGAAGGTGCCGTATTTCGAACTGCTGGCCACCAGCACCACTTGCGAAGCCGATTGCATCGCGGCTTGCTTGACCTCAACCTTCAGCGCCGAAGGGGTGGTGAGGCCGCGACGCAAATCCCATGAACTGGTGGATATGAACGCGATATCGGTGACGATCTGACGCAAGGTGGCAACCGCCAGACTACCCACGCACGATTGATTGGAGTGATCCAGCTGCCCGCCGGTATGAATCACCGTGACATGGGGGGCTTCGATCAGTGCCTGGACAATACCGAAGTCATTAGTCACCACGGTCATGCCGGACAGCGCCTTGATGTAGGGGACGATTTCCAGCGTGCTGGTTCCCGCATCCAGGTAAATCGTCATGTCGGCATGCAATAGCCGGGCGGCGAGCCTGGCCATGGCCTGCTTCTGCGGCAACTCGACCACCGCCTTGATCTGATGGCTGGGCTCACTGTGCAGCTGGCTGGCGATCCGCACTCCACCCGTTACCGAGTAAGCACGACCGTCCTGCTCCAGCAACGCAATGTCGCGGCGTATGGTCATGTGCGAACAGTCGAACATTTCCATCAATTGATGAACGCTCAGCACCTGATGCTTGCGCAACTGTCGCAGCATCAATTCACGGCGCTGTTCAGGGATCATCGGTGCGCCGCTTTCGGCGGCGATGTCCTTTTGACTAGGCATTCGGGCTCCAGAATGAAGAAATCCGCAGACAAGGAAGGCGGGCAACCATAGTAGCGAATCTGCAGCTGGATCAGTAGCGGGATGAGGCATCGAGCTCATTACCCCTACGTAAAACGCCTGTTTCTACCTGTTCATAACCAGAGCTATTAGCTCCCTGGCTACGAACTCCGCGCTTCGCCGGATACACAGGTCTCACCCATTCAGGCGCCCGCTCTATGATGACGCGCGGCACCGGAATCGTTGGCTACATTACACAGCGATCAATCATTCAACACGAAGTACGGATGCTATTGACTCTCCGGCTTCAAGACGTTCCAGCAGACCGGGTTCTGCACGATCACTGGCCAGTGCCTGGTCGATGACTGCGGCAAGTGCCTGACTGCCAAGAATCAGTAAACCGTTATCGTCGCCCAGCACCAGATCACCCGGGCTCACCTGAACCCCGCCGCACTGCACCGGGACATTCAAGCGGCTCTCGGCGTTGCCGTGCAGTTTGGTGGTCAGCAGGCTGGTGCCACGGGCGAAAACGGGCAGTCCGGCTTCGCGCAGTTCAAGGATATCGGTCACCAGGCCATCGACCACGATGGCCCTGGCGCCTCGCGCTTGAGCCGCACAGGCGGTGACCGTGCCGACACAGGCGTGACGTCGATCACCGTTCATGTCGATCACCAGCACGTCGCCGTCTTGCAGGCTTGCCAAGGCGCGGTTGACAGCAATGGCATCGGCGTTGATCACGCTCAGCGTCACGGCGCGACCTACCACTTTGACGGCGCTCAGCATGGAACGAATTTCGCTACTGACAAAGCCGTCTTCAAGCAAATGCCCGAGGGTGGCGAAGCTGACCTGATGGAGCTTTTCAAGCAATTGAGTAGAGGCGTTCATGGCTTACCTCTGCGGCGCGCAATCAATGAGTTCGGCCACGCAATCGATCTCCAGTGCCACCCCCCAGAGTGCCACGCAGACCGTGGTGCGTGCTGGTGGCGCATGACCGAGTACCTCGGTATAGACCCGGTTGAAGGGTTCCAGCTGAGCTGGATCGGTGAGATAGCCGTTAACCTTGATCACGTGATCGAAGTCCGAGCCCGCCGCGATCAGGATCGCTTCCAGGTTGCGCAAGGTCTGGCGCACTTGCTCTTCGAAGCCTTCGGGTTGCTGGTCCAGTCCGCCTGTGGCGGGTATTTGACCGGCAGTGAACACCAGATGGCCGCTGACCACTGCCTGGGAGTAAGGACCGACCGGGCCGATTGTGCCGGGTGCTGCCTGGATGCGTTTCATGTATGAACCTCGCTGAGAATAGAGGCCCGCCGACCCGGCATGGGCRGCGGGCCGGTGAATCAGAACAATGCCAGGGTGTAGCTGACGAACACGCGGTTCTGGTCCTGATTGGCGTCGGCCTCGGAGTGCAGAACGCCATAGCGCCAACCGAAACCCAGGCCTGTGAACGTACCGTCCTGGATCACGTAATCCAGGGCCAGGTCACGCTCCCATTCCTGCTGATCGCTGCCGACAGTGGTCTTGATCTGGCTGCCTTTGAGATAAACCATCGACGCACGAAGGCCCGGTACGCCAGAGGCGGCGAAGTCATAGGCGTATTGGCCGAACCAGGTGCGTTCGCCGGCCCGGTTGAAGCTGGTGAGCATGCGGTCGGTGAACAGATACAGGCTTGCGCCACCGGCCCCTTTGTCCACCAGGGAACCCTGGTTGAGCTGGACGAAGTTGCTGCCATCGGAAACGCTCTGGTAACCGCCGGTCAACCCGTGGCCACCAAGGCTGTAGGTGAAGAGGGCGCTCCAGGTGCGGTTGTCGATTTCACCGGCACCGTTTCGGCTATAGCCACCGACCCGGAAACCGTCGGCCCGCCCGCTGGCCGTGCTGTTGGCGCCGTCAGAAGATGTATCGAAGTAGCGCAGGTCGGTCTTCAACGACTGGCCTTCGCCCAGTGCGAGCACATGCTGCAGCCCGAAAAAGTGCTGGGTGTAGTAGTCCTTGAGATTGGCCAGGTAATACTGGGCGGTCAGGTCTTTAGTGACTTTGTAGTCGGCACCGGCGAAGAGAAACTCGTTGCTCTCCTGACGCCCACCGCTGACCGCCAACCCGGTGCTATCACTGGAGCCACGCCCGGTAGCGTGCTCCAGACGGCCAGCGGTCAAGGTCAGCTTGTCGAGATCGCTGCTGGTAATCTGGCCGCCTTCAAAGGTCTGTGGCAACAGGCGACCGTCGTTCGCGACCAAGATCGGCAGCTTGGGCGTCAGCGTGCCGTAACGCATTTCGGTCTTGTTCAAACGGGCTTTTGCGGTCACGCCCAGGCGGCTCCATTCATCGGCAGCGCCATCACCTTCAGTCGGGATCATCGAGCTGCCGCGATGGCGGCCTTGGCCGCTGTCCAGAGTCAGGCCCACCAGCCCCAGCGCATCGACACCAAACCCCAGGGTGCCGTCGGTAAATCCGGAGGTGTAATTGAGCATGAGTCCCTGCGCCCACTCCTCGGTCTTGCTCTGGCCGGCACTGCCGGGCCGGTCGCGGTAGTCGTTGTTGAAGTAAAAGTTACGCAGACCCAGTGTGGCCTTGCTGTCGCTAATGAAATCGGCTGAAGCGACCTGGCTCAGGGTCAAAAGGCAAGCGCCGGCGCTCATGCCAAAAAGGTGCAGGTTTTTTTCCATGGTGTACGGATCCAGAGGGTGCGTGAATGGCAGCAGGGTCAAGTGCAGGTGGATTTATTCTTGTTGTGGGTCACTTGGTGCTATTCAGCCCGCCCAGCGCTCAAGTCGCGCTTGAAGGTTTCGGTCAGCAGCAACAGGGCAATCAGAGAGATGACCGCAGAGCCGATCAGGTACCAGGCCACTGACGAGCCTTTGCCAGTCATCGCCAGCAGGGCCGTGGTCACGATAGGCGTGGCCGCGCTGCCCAGCAGCCCGGAAAGCATGTAAGCCACCGATAGGCCGGAGTAACGCACACGGGTGCCGAACAGTTCGGCGAGGAAGGTTGCGATGGGCCCGTAGTTGGCGGCGAACGCGGTCATCAACAGGGCATAGCCGAGAAACATCAGCGGCAGCTCGCGAGTATCCATCAGCCAGAACATCGGGAAGGCGACCAGCGCTTCACCGACGATACCGGCGATGATCACCGGCTTGCGGCCGAAGCGGTCAGACAGTGCACCGAAGGCTGGCAAGAGCACGATGCACAGCGCGCAGGAGGCCAGTACCACGCTGAGCATGATGGTGCGACTGAAGCCCAGGGTCTGGGTCCCATAGGTCAGGCCGAAGGCAACGATGATGTTGAAAGATGCGCCGGTCGACATGGTTGCCACGCCGCCGAGCAGGACTTGCTTCCAGTATTTGCTGAAGACTTCGGCCAGCGGCAGCTTGATTTGTGGCTCACAGGTTTTGGCTTTGTGGAACGCAGGGGTCTCGGTGATGTTGAGGCGGATGTACAGGCCCACGGCAATCAGCAGTGCGCTGGCCAGGAACGGGATGCGCCAGCCCCAGGCAAGCATGTCTTCAGCGGGCAGCAGCCAGGCGATCGCCAGGAAGGCCAGGTTGGCAATCATGGTACCGGCCGGCACGCCGATCTGTACCCATGAGCCATACAAGCCACGCTGGTTGGCGGGTGCATGTTCGACGGCCATCAACACCGCACCCCCCCATTCACCGCCCAGGGCCAGGCCCTGAATGATCCGCAGGGTTAAAAGCAGGATCGGTGCCCAGATGCCAATGCTGGCGTAATCCGGTAACAGACCGATGGCAAACGTTGCCGCGCCCATGGTCAATAGCGAAATCAACAGCATCGATTTGCGCCCAAGCTTGTCGCCATAGTGGCCGAACAAGGCAGCCCCGACGATGCGTGCGCCATAAGCCGAAGCAAAGGTGCCGAACGCCAGGAGGGTGCCGATCAAGGCATCGAACGCCGGGAAGAAAATCTTGTTGAACACCAGGGCGGAAGCCGTGGCGAAAACAAACAGGTCGTACCACTCCACCGTAGTGCCAATGACGCTGGCGACGGCGACTTTTTTCATGTTGACGCTGGGTTCGACCGTCGGGGTAGCGGTCTGTATGCACGCGGAGCTGTTCATGCCTTTTTTCTCCAAGTTGAGCGTCGGGCTCAGTGGATTGATTTATTGGATGGCAGTGTGGGTAACGGTGATGCTGTGGCCGGAGATCGGTTTTATTGTTTTTCAGGCGCAAGCAGGCCCTGCCCCTGAGGTCGTGCGAATGACGCGACCTCAGAGGTTCGGTGTTACTTGCATAATCAGTCGCTCAGGTGCTGAGCTCGCCGCAGTACCGCATTGAGCAGCACGTCGCAGCCCATGCGGACATCGTCTGGCAGGGCATCTTCGGCTTCGTTGTGGCTCAGGCCACCGACACAGGGAATGAAGACCATCGTGGTCGGGCAATGCCCGGCGAGGTGGATGGCGTCATGCCCGGCACCGCTGACGATGTCCTGATGGGGGTAACCCAGCGCCTGGACCGCCGAACGCACAGCGGCCACACAATCGGCATCGAAGGGTGTCGCCGGGCTGAGCCAGTGACGACTGATCGCCAGGCTCAAACCGCGCTTGTCGGCCACGATTTGCAAGCGCTCGCATACGGCTTGCTCCATTGCGGAAATCTGTTGGTCTTCGTGGTGGCGCAGATCGACAGTAAAGTTGATCCGGCCGGGGATGGTGTTGCGCGATGACTTGGCGATCTCCAGCTGGCCCACCGTGACCAGCCCCTTGGGTGCGAAGTCTCTGGCGATGGATTCCAGCACGCTGGCCATTTCCGCGACACCGAACAGGGCGTCCTTGCGCAGCGGCATGGGTGTGGTGCCGGCATGGGCACTGACACCGCCAACCTGCACATCCAGCCAGCAGATCGCCTGGCCACCGGTGACGACACCCACCGGCAGGCCGTTATCTTCCAGGATTGGGCCCTGTTCGATATGGGCTTCGAAGTAAGAATCGAAGGCTCGCTGCAAGGGCAGTTCACCACTCTGGCCTATATCGGCCAGGGCCTGAGCGACACTGATGCCATTGGCATCACGGGCATCCAATGCGGTTTGCAACGGCAGAATGCCAGTGAACACCGCCGAACCGAACATGGCCGGGGTAAAGCGCGCACCTTCCTCGTTGGTCCACACGGCGATTTCGATGGGCTGGCGGGTTTCGATGCCTTGTTCATTCAAGCAACGCACCACTTCCAGGCCGCTCAGCACGCCGTAGATACCATCGAAGCGGCCACCTTTTGGCTGGGTGTCCAGGTGGCTGCCCATGACGATCGGCGGCAGGGCGTTGTCCTGGCCTTCGCGTCGGGCGAAAAGGTTGCCGATGGCGTCGAGCGCGATACTCAGGCCAGCCTCACGGCACCAGCCCATGAACAACTCGCGGCCAGCCAGGTCTTCCCTGGAAAGGGCCAGGCGACAGTTGCCGCCACGCTCGGTGGCGCCAACTTTGGCCATGTCCATCAGGCTGCCCCACAGGCGCTCACCGTTGACCTTGGATACTTTCATCATTCACCTCTTGTCGCGTGTCTTAATAGCCCAGGGACGTATCGACCGGGTTGTTCAGGGGTTCACCACGGGCCAGCCGCCGCGTGTTTTCGGCAATCTGGCTGGCGATGCAGTCGTGGGACGCCGCCGATGCCATGTGCGGGGTAACGATCACCCCGGGCATGCGCCACAGGCGATCATCGACCGTCAGGGGTTCATGCTCGAAGACGTCGAGCACCGCACCGCGCAGCTGACCACTGCTCAATGCCTGTTGTAGATCGTCGATGCGTACGTGCTGGCCGCGACCGCAGTTGACGACCGCAGCACCAGACGCCAGAGCCTGGAAGGTTTCAGTGCAGAGAATGCCTCGGGTAGCCGGGGTCAACGGCAGCAGGTTGATCAAAAGATCGAGGCCTTCGAGAAAACCGCTGAACGTCCGATCACCGCTGTGGCAGACCACATTGGGTAAGTTTTTGACACTGCGCGCCCAGCCGCGAACGCTGTAGCCGGCGCTGGCAAGGTCTTCGGCAATGGCTGCGCCCAGCGAACCCAGGCCCATCACACCGACCTTGAAATCCTTTGCCTGAATCTGTATCGGGCGCTGCCAGAGCTGGTCAGGCTGCTGCTGCAAGACCTGATCGAAACGCCGGTGATAGTGAATCACCGCCCAGCGTACGTACTCGGTCATGCCTTGGCGGTGCGCGGGATCAACCACTCGGCACACGGTCAAGTTCGGGCAGCTGGGATCGGTGTGCAAATGATCGACGCCCGCGGCGACCGAGTGCACCAGTTGCAGATTGGGCAGCGCGCCCAAACTGTTGGCCGGCGGGAACCAGCATGCCGCGACCTGTGCTTCACTGGCGACCGGGTCATCGGCCAGCACCACCCGTATGTCCGGCGCCTGTCGGGCAAAGGCCGCCTGGAGCTGGCCGAGCAGGATGCTGTCGCGCGACAGCAGTACAACGGTGTTCATGAGCAATAGGACTCGCGCTGGTCTTCAATCAAGGTCAAGGCGGCATTCCAGCTCAGCCCCATGATTTCCTCGGCTTCGTCGCGGCCGAACTGTTCTGCTGTGTGTTGGCAGACTTCTTTGCTGGGGTAGACCAGCTGGCTGCCACCGGCCAGTGCCGCGACCTGCGCCTGGCAGGCGCGCTCCAGGAAGTGAATTTCGTGGAAGGCTTCAGCCACGTTTCCACCGGCCGCCAGCAGGCCATGGTTACGCAGGATCATGGCCTTGTGTGGTCCCAGATCGGCGACCAGTCGTTCACGCTCGGCCAGCGACAGCGCAATGCCTTCATAGGTGTGATAAGCCAATTTGCCGTAGAACTTCAGCGCATGCTGGCTGATCGGTAACAGGCCTTGCTCCTGGGCGGCCACGGCCATGCCGGGTGCGGTATGGGTATGCACCACGCAGTTGAGATCCGGGCGGGCCATGTGGATCGCCGAATGAATCACGAAGCCTGCGGCGTTGACACGGGTGCGCTCGTTTGCACCTCCCACCACCTGACCATACTGGTCTATGCGCACCAGGTCGCTGGCTTTCATGCGATCGAAGATCACGCCGTAGCGGTTGATCAGAAAGTGGTGTTCAGGGCCTGGAATGCGCAGGGTGATGTGGGTGTCGATCAGGTCGGTCATGCGAAAGTACGCGACCAGTCGATACAGCGCGGCCAGTTCGCAGCGGGCTTTCCACTCGGCGGGGGCAATGTTGTCGGGTGTGTACATGTAAGTTCCTTTCTCTAATTATTATTCCGACAGGGATCAATCGGATCACGGTAACGCTCTGTCCCTCTGGCGCCTTCGTGCTTTATCTCGTAGCCTCTATAATTAAGCAATTTGCTAATTCTTAAGCGCTGATTAAGCCACGCTAATAATGGACATCAAGATGAGCAGCAAAAACTCGAATGAAGAGCTAATGCAGGCTAGATGGGGAGGGCGGCGTTTCCTCAACGATCGTCTGGATTGGAATTTATTGCGTACGTACCTGGCGATTGGTCAGGAAGGGAGCATCAGCCGTGCTGCGGCGCGGCTGTTCATTACCCAATCGGCCGTTAGCCAATCGCTCAAACGGCTGGAAGAGCAGTTGGAGTGCGCCTTGATTTCGCGTAAGGGGCCACGCTTTGATCTCACTGAGGCGGGAGAGGAAATACTGCGAATTGCCGAAGAGATGTATGGCAACGTGTCGCGCATCGGCTCGGCCATCGAAGGCCCCCAGGATGACGTGGTGGGGAAGGTTCGCCTGCTCTCGATCAGCCGGGTGCAATCGACGGTCTATGATGATTTTCTCGCGAATTTTCATCTCAATCATCCGCGTGTGGAGTTGGAAATAGAGGTAATGCGCAGCTCCGACATTCTCAGCTCGCTGATGCAGAAGACCGCCACCGTTGGTGTCGGTTTATGCCGCATCGCTCAACCCAAGCTTGAGCAGCGTTGTCTGATACGTCAGCGATATGCCTTCTTTTGCGGAAAACGCCATCGCTTTTTTGGCGTGCGGGGCCTCGATCTGGCTGAGCTGCAAGGGGAAAACTTTGTCAGCTTCACGAGCGACCAGATTGGCGGCAATCTTTCGCCGCTTACCGTGTTTCGTGACCAACAGGGCTTCACCGGAAAGATCGTCGCTTCGTCATCAAACTTTGAAGAAATACGCAGGTTGGTGATCGCAGGATTTGGTATCGGCTGTTTGCCAGAGCACTTACTCGATGTTGACCTCTACAACGGCATGCTCTGGCGCCTGCCGCCCAGGGATGGTGTCTCCGATGTGGACATTCACTTGTTGTGGAACCGCGAGCAAAAAATGACCCATGCAGAAACTGTATTTCTTGAAAGTTTCCAGCATGCCATTGCCGTTGCAGAACAATCCGTCGATCAAGATCTCGGCAAGGAAGACTGACTGTTTGATTGGCATCATCGGTGATTGGGGTCTGCCCAATCCCGATAGTCTGCTTTAGCCATTGCGACTCACGCCGGTGATCCGTCACCTCGCAACGCACCCGATCTAAACTCAAAATAAATTACCGATGCGACCATTTTTGTGGCTTGACAGCCGCTCGCAAAGTCATATAGCTTGAAATCGTATACTTTCTACCGAGTGGAGAAGCTAATGACACGTCTAAGAGTTTTTTTCGCATCTACCGCAGCAGCCCTGGGGCTTTCATTGGCAATTTCTGCACCGGTACAGGCCGATACCTTGTCGAAAATTCGGGAGCGTGGAGTGCTTGTCTGTGGTGTGCACCCTGGCCTGGTCGGCTTTGGTGCGCCCAACAGTGCGGGTGATTGGCAGGGGTTTGATGCGGATTTCTGCAAAGCATTTGCGGCGGCGATTTTCGAGAAGCCGAAAGTCAAGTTTGTCCCGCTGTCCGATCAGGCACGTTTCACGGCGCTGCAGAATGGCGAAGTGGATGTCCTTTCTCGAAACAGCACCTGGACCCTGACGCGCGATACCACGATGGGGCTGCAATTTCCGGTGGTCGATTTCTTCGACGGCCAAGGCTTTCTGATCAACAAGAAACTGGGCGTCACCAAGGCGGCAGAACTCGATGGCGCTACGGTCTGCATTCAGCAGGGCACCACCAGCGAGTATGTGGTCCGCAATTTCTTCGACAAACTGAAGATCACATTCAAACCTGTGGTGATCGAAAGCGGGACTGAATTTTTCTCGGCCTTTTTCGCAAGCCGCTGCGATGTAATCACCAGTGACGTGTCGCAGTTGGCGGTTATCCGGCTCAACTCGGGCAACCCTGAAAACTACGCCATCCTTCCTGATGTGATCTCAAAGTCGCCAATGGGTCCAGTTGTGCGGGGCGATGACAAGCACTTTGCAGACCTCGTCAAATGGACCGTCTTCGCAACCTTTACTGCAGAAGAACTGGGTATCACCAAAGAAAACGTTAAACAAATGCTCACCAGTAACAACGAAGATATCCGGCGCCTGTTGGGTGTAACACCTGGCGTTGGGGCAGGGCTGGGTCTCAAAGATGACTGGGTGATCAATGTCATCTCCGCGGTAGGCAACTACAAAGAAATCTTCGAGCGCAACGTGGGTGCCAATACTCCCTTGCAGATGAAGCGTGGCCAGAATTCGCTGTGGTCGGACGGTGGCCTGCTGTACGCCCCGCTTTTCTGATCCGCGATGTGAATGGCTCAAACGCCGCGTAGATGGCGAATCAAAAACGAGAGGTGAAGGTCATGTCGGCAAGAGATGGCGCAGTTAAACACCAACACCGGGCAGTCACGGTGTTGGTCCAGCTTGTAGTACTCACGGCTGTCGTGATTGCGGTTTGGTATTTCGGGCACGTGATCAACGAGCGCCTTACACAGAAAGGGATCAATACCGGGTTCGGCTTTCTGTGGACTCGCGCCGGCTTCGACCTCAGCGAAAGCATGATTGCTTTCAGCGGCGACAAGTCATACGCGTACGCCTTGCTCGCGGGGTTTTCGAACACGTTGAAAGTGGCGCTCTGCGCCATTGTGTTCTCCGTGCTGCTCGGGGTATTGGCGGCGCTGGCTCAGTTGTCCAAATTCGGCTTGGCCAGACGAATTGCCAAAGTGTATGTCTCGACAATCCGCAATACGCCGTTGCTGCTGCAGTTGTTCTTCTGGTTCGCCGTTTTTACCTACGGTTTACCGGTAGTCCGGGAGGCTCTGGAGCCGCTACCGGGTCTGTTCATCAGCAATCGCGGGATCAATTTCCCGTGGCCAACCCCCTTCGCATTGACGGCGATCGTCGCAATCTTTTGCACCGTCGTGGCGTTTATCTTGAGAAGCGTGAGGACCGGTGGCAGCGCACTGAAAAACCCGGGAGCCTTGCTGATACTCCTGAGCCTGATTGCCTTCGTGTCCACGGCTTATGCCCTGTGGTCCGGGCAAATGACATTTGAATGGCCGACGGCAAGCAAGTTTTCAATTGGCGGCGGCGGGCACTTTTCACCCGAGTTCATGAGTATGTTCATCGGGCTCTCTGTGTACACGGGCACTTATATAGCCGAAGCGATCCGCGGGGCTGTGCAGTCTATTGCCCAGGGACAGATTGCCGCAGGTTATGCGCTGGGCCTGACGCACTTTGGTGTGCTGCGTTACATCGTGATGCCACAAGCCTTCCGGATCGCGATGCCGGCGGTGGTCAGTGAACTACTGAACCTGATGAAAAACAGTTCGCTCGGTGTTGCCGTGGGATACCCGGAACTGGTCTCGGCGGGAAACACCGCTATGAATCAAACGGGGCAGGCCATCGAATTGATCAGCATTTTCATGCTGGTTTACGTCACGGTAAACATTATTACGACGCAGGTAATCGGTCTTTGGGAGAAACATTATGTCTGGTGATCTGAATAATGGTGCCCAAGTGTCGATTGCCGCACCCTTGACGCTAATCCAGCGCCTCAAAGGCCTGGGCTCGGGTATGCCAAGCCGGATTGTGCTCGGCGCACTGTTTCTCTGGGGCGTCGTTCTGGTTGGCCCAGGTATCTTCAAATGGTTGTTGCTTGATGCAACCTTTAGCGGTGATGCCGCGCAATGCCACCAGAACGGAGGCGCTTGCTGGGCGTTCATCGGCACCAAGCTCAATCTCATCCTGTTCGGGGCCTATCCTCCGGAGTCGCTTTGGCGTCCGATCACTTTCGTTGCATTGATCGCGGCGGTTGCGCTCTGGTGTTTGTTTCGGGTCCGCCATCACACAACGGCCATTGTGCTGTGGGTGCTGGCCGCGTTGATTGGTTATCTATTGATGAGTGGCGGACTGTTCGGTCTTGAGTCAGTGGATCGTGCGCGTTGGGGTGGACTGCCGATCACCCTGCTGATCAGCATTGCCGGCCTTGTGTGTGCGTTCCCTCTGGGTGTGCTGCTGGCGATGGGGTGTCGGTCGCAGATGCCGCTTGTCTCTGTTCCGTGCCGGCTCTATGTCGATCTCATCCGCAGTGTTCCGGCGATCACCATTGTCTTCATGACCTTTGCGATCATTCCGTTGATCCTTCCGGACGAGCTTATTTTCGACAAGCTTTTTCGGGCAGGTATCGGTCTCTCGTTGTTTACCGCCGCTTACTTTTCCGAAGCCTTGCGCGGTGCCCTGCAAGCACTTTCAGTCGGGCAGCGCCAAGCGTCGGCAAGCCTGGGGTTCGGCTATTGGGGCAGTCATGCCTACATCATTTTGCCGCAAGTCATCGCCCATTCGCTGCAACCGATTGCCAACATCGCCATCGCGTTCGTCAAGAACAGTTCGCTGTTGATGATCATCGGACTTTTCGATTTGCTTGGATCGGCAAGATCAAGCCTTTATGACGAAAACTGGCAAGGGTTCTATAAGGAGCTCTATCTGTTTGTCGGCGTCATCTACTTCGTTATTTGCATGTATATCCAACACTACGTCGCGGCGATTGAACGTGAGCGTAGGGCCCGCCTGTATCAATAATGGATGCCTCCATGAAAGAAATAATAGAAGTACCGTTTTTATCTGACGCGCTCAGACGTTTGAATACACCGACCTCTTTGCTGATTCGCTCGGGTTCGATGCTCTATACCTGTGGCCTGCCGCCGCTCGATCCTCTGACCGGGAATATTGTTCGGGGCACGATTATTGAACAGACGCACGCGGTATTGCAGGTGATGAAAGTTGTCCTTGAATCGGCAGGGTCGTGCCTCGATAACGTCGTGAAAACCACGATCTTCGTGACGGATCCATCGATGATGGATGAGGTGAACACCGTGTATCGCAAGTATTTTCCTGAGAATCCACCCGTTCGCTCATTCGTTGCAGTCAAGCCTTGGCCGTTTCCGTTTGATATTGAAATCGATGTGGTTGCCCATCTTTAGAAGACGAATGCGCTGGGTTGTATTGTGTAAGAAGTATCAGTTCTCCTGGTAGCTATAAGCTATTCAACTAGTTGTTTTAATATTCTTTCCCATGAACTCGAACCGAGTGATTTCGACGTTTAAGGTTTTCTGTCAGATGCTCGATGAAGGAATGTATTCGATGAAAAATGACATTGCCGTACTTGATTCAACTCAAGTGGCCAAACTGATCGGCCAGATTGACGTGCTGTCCGCATTGCGTCGTATGTTCCTGGCGTTGGGGCAGGAAAAGGCTGTGCAACCGCCACAATTGCGCAATCCGTTTCCCAACGGGCAAGGCAACTTCATCAGCTACCTCGGAACGCTTGCCGAGGAGGGGGTCTTTGGCGCAAAGCTCTCGCCCTATATCCCGCGTCCGGAAGGGGCCCTGGTGACGGCCTGGACGTTGATGATGTCGATGGAAGACGGTCAACCCCGTTTGCTCTGTGATTCGGGACAACTGACGGTTGAGCGAACGGCGGGAACCACAGCACTCGCCGTCGATTTGCTCGCGCCCGCGCAGGTCAGCAAGCTGGCCGTGGTGGGAGTAGGGCGGCTGGGGCAGGCTCACGCCCGGCATGTCCTGGCACTGCGCGAATGGGCGGATATCAGGTTGTACGCCCCCAACATTGACGCTCTGCCAGCGTCCGAGCAGCAGACACTTCGGGACATCGATCCACGTGTCAGTATTCATACCGAACTTGCCAGTGCCGTTGACGATGCGGATGTCATCATGCTGTGCACCTCGGCCGGTCAAACGGTGCTTGACCCTGCCGTGCTGAAAAAACCGGCGCTGATCACGTCCATTTGTACCAATGCACCCCTGGCACATGAAGTACCGCCAGAGTCCTTGCTGAACATGAGCGTCTATTGCGACTACCGGGCTACAACGCCCGACAGCGCAGGGGAAATGCGTCTGGCAAAAGACCAGCATGGCTGGTTACCCGAGAGTATTTGCGGAGATTTGCCCGAGCTGATGACGGGAGCCGCCCGACTTCCCGATCCCGAGCGCCATACCTTCTTCCGCTCAATCGGACTGGGGCTGGAGGATATCGCCATTGCCAATGAGCTTTATCAGCTGCATATGAAGAACAACTGAGTAGAGGTTTAGAAGTCGTTCTGCCTATTTCAGCGTAATAATAAGCCGGGGGATGGAAACATCCCCCGGCTTATATTCGGGAGGGTGCCATGGCAGCTGTTACCGATACGCTGAAGCTGTTTCTCGCCGGCGACGTCATGACCGCCCGCGGCATCGACGCAGTACTGCCGCATCCTGGCGATCCGCGGCTTTACGAAGCTTACGTCAAGAATGCTGGCGATTACGTCCGGCTGGCAGAACGAGTCAATGGCTCGATTCCCCGCCCAGTCGATTTCACCTATGTCTGGGGCGCTGCGCTGGATGAGTTCGAACTTCGCCAGCCACACGCACGCATCATCAATCTGGAAACAGCAGTGTCCCGCCGCGGACGACCGGAGCCAAAGGGCATCAATTACCGCATGAGCCCGGAGAACTTCCCGGCCATCAGCGCAGCCGGCATCGACTGCTGCGTGCTGGCCAACAACCATGTGCTGGATTGGGGGGCAGCCGGCCTGGCCGATACGCTGGAGACCCTGGCGAGCAATGGTATGTGCAGCGCCGGCGCCGGGCACAACCGGCAATCTGCCGAAGCGCCCGCCGTGTTGCTGCAGCCTGGCGGGCGGCGCTTGCTGGTGTTTGGCCTCGGCGCACCCGACAGCGGCATTGCGTCGGACTGGGCCGCCACGGATAAGGGCGCGGGCGTCGCGCGGCTGGAGGATCTGTCGATGCAAAGTCTGCGCCCTGTGGCCAAACGGATTCTCGAGGGCAAAAAACCGCGGGATCTGGTGGTCGCCTCCATTCACTGGGGCGGCAACTGGGGGTTCGATATCCCGCGCGAGCAAGTCCGGTTCGCCCATGCCTTGATCGACGAGGCCGGAGTTGACGTGGTGCACGGGCATTCCTCGCACCACGTCAAAGGCATCGAGGTGTACCGCGAACGCCTGATTCTCTATGGCTGCGGTGATCTTCTGAACGATTACGAAGGCATAGAGGGCTACACAGCCTTTCGCGGCGACCTGGGGTTTCTATACTTTGCCTCCCTGGACCCGGGTGGGCACCTGCAGTCGCTGGACTTGATACCCACCCGCCTGCGTCGCTTTCGTATCTGTCGCGCCGAAGGGGATGACCGTCAATGGCTGCACGACACTCTTTCTCGCGAGTGCGCACGCCTGGGCAGCAGCATCCAGGCGGGCGCGAAAAATGCCTTCGAGTTGCGTTGGTGAGAACACTCCCTTAGCGACCCCGAATGATCAATGTTGCAGGATCTTGGAGAGGAAGTCCTTGGCGCGCGGAGAGCGTGCTTCGGGGGTGCCGAAGAACTCTTCCTTTTTGCAATCTTCAATGATTTTTCCCGCGTCCATGAAAATCACCCGGTCACTGACCTTCCTGGCGAAGCCCATTTCGTGGGTCACGCACATCATGGTCATGCCCTCGTTTGCGAGCTTGATCATGACGTCTAGAACCTCGCCGACCATTTCCGGGTCCAGTGCCGAGGTGGGTTCGTCAAACAGCATCACGATCGGGTCCATCGATAAGGCACGAGCAATTGCCACGCGCTGCTGCTGGCCACCTGAAAGCTGCCCTGGAAACTTGTCCTTGTGGGCGCTCAGGCCAACCCGATCGAGCATCTTCAGACCCCGTTTGAGCGCCTCGTCCTGGCCACGGCCCAGCACCTTCATCTGGGCGAGCGTCAGGTTTTGCGTCACGGACAGGTGCGGAAACAACTCGAAGTGTTGAAACACCATGCCGACCCGGCTGCGTAGCTTGGGCAGGTTGGTTTTCGGGTCCGAGAGGCTGATACCGTCGACGACAATTTCGCCTTTCTGGAAGGGCTCCAGTGCATTTACCGTTTTGATCAGCGTTGATTTGCCAGAGCCGGAAGGGCCGCACACCACGACGACTTCACTCTTTTGTATGGCGGTCGAGCAGTCGCTCAGTACCTGAAAGTTACCGTACCACTTGGAAACATTTTTTATGTTGATCACGGTGGTTGTCCTGATGTGGTTGCAGATGGCGCAAGAGGGACGAGGACCTGATCGCAAATGGCTAGCCAGGGCGTATCAGATCCTTCCTACTGTAGAAAGTATACGATTATTGATTCGCCAACGACAACCGCAAAGCGGTGAATCAGGCTCGTATTTCAGATGAATGGGGAGAGGGGCTGGACTGCAGTTCGAGGGGACCAGGCTGAGGATGCCGTCCTTGTCCGTTTTCGTATAATCGTATACGGTTGTACATGATGATGTAGTTGTTCCTCGTATCTGCCAAACCCAGACACGCCTTTAAATCTCCCCTGGCCACTTAGTGTCATATGTCTAACCAATCACCACTGAAATACATTGCAGGACTGATCCCGCTGGCACGTGTGTCGGCACCGCAATTTGTTGCGGCCGTTATCAGGGAAGCCATCGTCACCGGCGCGCTCTCCGGTAGCGAACCTTTGCGTCAGGACCTGATCGCTACCGAACTCAACACCAGCAAGGTGCCGGTTCGCGAAGCGCTGCGCGAGCTTGAAGGTCAGGGGCTGGTCCAGTTCATGCCAAACCGCGGCTTCATGGTGACGCAGCCGTCCCTGAATGAAATGAATGAGTGCTTTGAGTTAAGAGCGGTTTTAGAGCCGCTGGCCGTCCGCCATTCGGTACCGCTCTCGACACCGGAGCAACTCGATGCTGTCGAACGCATCATCGATGAGTTCGAGAAAGTTCAGGATCCTCTCCTGAGCAGTCAATGGAACCTTTCGCTGCATACGGCGCTTTATGCACCTGCGCAAATGAAACACCTGGAAAATATGATCACCCGTGCGCACACCATTGCGCAGCGCTATACGCACATCTATATGCAGTTGCGATCCGCAGGGATTGATAGCCAGGACGAGCACCGTGCGATCCTCGCGGCGTACCGGGCAAAAGACGTGGAGGCGGCCGTTGCGTTGATGACAACGCATCTCAAGCAAGCATCGGATGAGGCGGCTGAGTACCTGAAGGACCACTTTGAGGTGTAGGAGCAGCCGGTCGACACTCGATAGCTTCGGGCGGCGTTCCGACGATGGACTCGAGGACGGCGCGTTTATTCAGAAAACACGCGTTATCGTTAACGTCCATCGCGAGCAGGCTCGCTCCCACAGGGGCGCAGTGTTTAGCCTGCGCACCTTCTTTTTTTCTCCTTATTTAGACTTCAATACTTTCGGATTGGAGTTGCCCCAGATCGTGTAGAGATCCGCCAACAATGCGCCGTTGATGGTTTCAAGCTCCGTCTGGGTAATCTCGTCATCACCTTGCTTGCCGTACAAAACGACCTCATCTCCCGCCTGCACGCCTTTGATGCCACTGACGTCCACCATCAACGTGTTCATGGTGACCTTGCCGATCACCGGCGCGCGTTGGCCGTGAATCAGCACTGAGGCTTTGTTGGAGAACGCTCTTCGATAACCGTCGGAGTAGCCAGCCGGGATGTTGGCGATCAACGAGTCTTTGCTCAGGGTAAAGGTGCGGTCGTAGCTGATCGTACTGCCCGCCGGGTAGGCATTGACCGCCGCGACCCGCGACTTGAACTGCATCACCCGTTGAAATTCGTTATGCCCACCCACTGGATAGCCATAGAGCGCAGCCCCCGGGCGAACCATGTCCAGCCAGCCTTCCGGCACCTCAAGGGTGGTGAAAGTGTTGGCACAGTGCAGGGTGATCCGGCTGCGGTCCAGTTTGGCGTGCTCGATCAACCAGCCGGACTGCTCCTTGAACTTGGCCAGCCCCTGAAGGACATCCTCGCGTTCTTCGACCGGGAAGTGGGTCATGATGCCGACGATGCTCAGGTGATCCAGCCGGGTCAGGTCCACCGCCTGTCGTTGCCCCTCAGTCGTACTCATTTCCAGACCATTGCGGCTCATGCCCGCCGAATTCAGCGCCAGGTGAACAGGCAGCTTCACGCCCTGGCGGGTGGCCAGCTCATTGAGCTGACGTGCAACCTCCAGGTTGCCGACCAGTTCTTCGATGTTGTAGCGCAGTGCATTCTCGACTTCTTCAACGGTTGCGCTGCGCAAACGCATCAGGCGTCCCTTGAAGCCTTTTTCCCGTGCGACACGCGCCTCCTCGTTGCTCGCCACGCCGATACAGGTGATGCCCATCCGAATGGCGGAAGGGATCAATAATCCAATGCCATTCCCATAAGCGTCGGCTTTCATCACTGCACACATCTGGCTTTTACCCGCCAGCCGTTGCTGAAGTTTGGTGATGTTTGCTTCGAAGGCGGCCTGATCAATCTCCAGCCAGGTATTGGCCTGGCCTGATTGATTGTCGGCGCGGGGATGTTCAGGTGTGGGATCGAGTAAAGGGGCGGCATTGGCCACCGGCATCATTGCCGTCAAGGCCAGGGCGAGCGTCAGCGTGCTGAGCATGAAACGTGGCATATCGAGTCTTCCATAGTGGATGAGGAAAGGCCCAATGCTGGCGTGGATTTGGCATCAGCCAGATCCATTGGGCATGGGGCGAACAGCCATGGAATTCTTATGCAAAGGCCTCGTTTGTTTATGTGGAACCAGGCGGCTCGCGCAGCGGATGACGCTGTAAAAAAGGCTCAAACGACCGAGGGATTGTTCAGGGTTGCGCCTGGCAGCCGAAGGGGCCGCCAGGTGAATGCTTTGAAGTGTCGAGTGATATCAAGCCCGAAGCCTTACATCGTCAGTTGCTGAAGGCTGCAGCAGCGAGAACAGGTTCTTGGGATCCTGCAGCTCTGGTACCAGCTGAATGTCGCTGCCAATGTTGAGCGTTCGTGCAACATCCAGCACATAGCGCAAGGCGGAGTAGTCCTCGATGGCGAAGCCGACCGAGTCGAACAAGGTGACTTCCTCGGCATGCTGGCGACCTTGAGTCTGACCATTGATGACTTTCCAGAACTCGATAACCGGTGAGTCGGCGGGCATTTGTTGAATTTCGCCTTCAATGCGGCTTTGCGGCTCGTACTCAACCATGACCCGCGCACGCTCGACGATGTCCCGGTGCAGTTCGGTCTTGCCGGGACAGTCGCCGCCCACGGCGTTGAGGTGCATCCCGGGCTCGATCATCTCAGGCGTCAAAATCGTTGCGTAGGCTTTGTCGGCCGTGACCGTGGTCACGATATCGGCGCCACGTACCGCTTCTGCGACGGTTTTGGCAACGCTCACCTGTATGGCGGGGTAGGCCCGCAGGTTGGCTACCAGCTTCGCTGTCGCGGCAGGATCGATGTCGTAGAGACTGATTTCAGTAATGCCGAGCAGTGTATGAAATGCCAGGGCCTGGAATTCGCTCTGTGAGCCGTTGCCAATGAGTGCCATTCGGCGACTGTCCGGTCGGGCGAGGTAGCGGGCCGCGAGTGCGGAAGTGGCAGCGGTGCGAATGGCGGTCGTCAGCGTCATTTCACTCAGCAAAACAGGCTTGCCGGTATCGACGTCTCCCAGCGCACCAAAGGCCATGACCGTCAGCATGCCATTGTGGGTGTTCTTCGGATGTCCGTTGACATACTTGAAAGCGTAGAGCGCTGCATCAGACACGGGCATCAGCTCGATGACGCCCTCGGGTGAGTGGTTCGCCAGGCGCGCGCACTTTTCGAAATCCGGCCAGCGTACGTAGTCTTGACGGATGTACTCGGCCATTTCGATCAGGCAACGAGGCAAGCCTTTTTCCTGGACGAGACGGCTCAGATCATTGACGTCAATGTAACGGGTCATATTGGGTTCCTTTGGGCGTTTTTTGGTGTGCCGGTCTGGACAACCTTTCGCTCTGGCGGCTGAGACTCAGGAGGCGGTCCATGTGTTTGCAACGGACCTATTGTCGAGGCAATGGCGAGAAGATTTCGGCCAATACCGACCCTGGACACAGCGAGAGAAGTCGAAAAGCAGGCAGCGCACAGCGGAATCGGCCGGGTGACACTTACCACTCACATCTCGCTCGCGCAGCTCAAGCGCGATGTGCTTCACGACGCATCGTCATGCAGGTGAAGTAGAAGGCCGCAAAGACCATCACATTTCCTGTGCCGCTCCCTTTAAGTGGAAAAACAGTGACTTACGGCAGGCGACAGAATCGGCTGCGCAAGCCTTTCATTCAGCACAGGCACGCTGTTTGAACGTGGGGTTACGACACCAGCACCCTCCCGGCAATTGGCATTCTGACGGTCCGTTTCAAGCGCTTGTTGATCGCTGCTTGAGATGGAGTGCAACTCCGACGACTGGCTGCTTCCGGTCGAAAACAACAACAAAAACGGCTGCGGTGAATGCCGCATCGACTCTCTGCCCCTGTCAAAAAGTGTGGTCCGACGCAGGCGCCGGATCGCGATAAATCCAAATAATCCGGGACTCAAGAAAATGAACATCAAATGGCTGACTTTGCCGGCACTCGCGTTGCTGTGCTGCACCACGGGCGCCAGTGCCAAGGAATGGAAGGAGCTGCGATTTGGCGTCAACCCAAGCTACCCACCTTTTGAATCCACCACGGCCGATGGTGGGGTCCAGGGCTTCGGCGTGGATCTGGGCAATGCAATATGTGCCGAGTTGAAGCTGACCTGTGTGTGGGTCAGCAATGATTTCGACGGGCTGATTCCGGGGCTCAAGGCCGGCAAGTTCGATGCCATCGAATCTTCGATGACCGTTACCGACGCGCGCAAAAAACAGATCGACTTTACCGATCGCCTGTACGCCGGACCGACCGCCATCGTTACCCGCAAAGACTCCGGACTGCTGCCTACCGCCGAATCGCTGCGCGGCAAAACCATCGGTTACATGCAGGGCACGATTCAGGAAACCTACGCCAAGGCCAAACTGGCGCCGGGCGGGGTGAAACTGCGGGCCTATCAGAATCAGGATCAGGTGTATGCCGACCTGGTATTTGGCCGTCTCGATGCGTCGATCCAGGACAAGCTGCAAGCGCAGATGAGTTTCCTGACCTCGCCACAAGGGGCGGACTTCCACAACAGTGAAGGCATCAGCGACCCGTTGGTGCCGGCAGAAATCGCCATTGGTGTGCGCAAGGACAACGAAGAGCTCAAAGGCATGCTCAACGCCGCCATCAAGGCCCTGCACGACAAGGGCATCTACGCGCAGATCCAGCAGAAACACTTCGGTGATCTGGACCTCTACAACAACTGATCCTCGTGCCCCGGTCGCTGTGTCGCAGCGACCGGGGCGCATCAAGACAGGTGACTGGCGTGAATTCCTTCCTGAATGTTCTGGGGGTCGACCTTTCGGCCCTGCAAGGCTATGGCCCATTGTTGCTGCACGGCACCTGGGTCACCCTCAAACTGTCGGCGCTCGCACTTTTGGTGAGCATGGCGCTGGGGCTGCTCGGCGCGGCGGCCAAGCTGTCGCCGCTGAAGCTGTTGAATCTGCCGGCGACCTTTTACACGACGCTGATCCGTGGCGTGCCCGACCTGGTGTTGATGCTGCTGATTTTCTACAGCCTGCAAGGCTGGCTCAGCGCCCTGACCGAGTCCATGGGCTGGCCCTACATGGAAATCGACCCCTTTGTGGCCGGGATCATCACCCTTGGCTTTATCTACGGGGCGTATTTCACCGAGACCTTTCGCGGGGCGATTCTGAGTGTGCCACGCGGGCAACAGGAAGCCGCGGCGTGCTTTGGCCTGAACCGTTGGCAGCGCTTTCGTTTCGTGGTGTTCCCGCAAATGATGCGTTTCGCCTTGCCGAGCCTTGGCAACAACTGGCTGGTGCTGCTCAAGGCCACGGCGCTGGTATCGATCATCGGTTTGTCGGACCTGGTCAAGGTCGCGCAGGAGGCCGGCAAAAGCACGTTCAATATGCTTGATTTCCTGTTGCTCGCCGCAGCGCTTTACCTGCTGATCACCAGTGCTTCGAACTATGTCTTGCGCGTGCTGGAACGGCGCTACAACCAGGGTGTACGGGGGATGGCGCGATGATCGAGTTGATTGCCGAATACTGGAAACCCTTTCTGTTCAGCGACGGCGAGACCCTCACCGGGTTGGCCATGACCCTGTGGTTGCTGGTGGCGAGTATTGCCATGGGCTTTTTTCTGTCGTTGCCCCTGGCGATCTTGCGCGTCTCGCGCTGGGGCGTTTTGCGTTGGCCGGTTCAGCTGTTTACCTACATCTTTCGTGGCACGCCGTTGTATATCCAGTTGCTGATTTGCTACAGCGGGATCTACGGCATTGCCGTGGTCCGTTCGCAACCATTGCTCGAAGCGTTTTTCCGCGACGCCATGAATTGCACCTTGCTGGCGTTCACCCTCAACACCTGCGCCTACACCGTGGAAATCTTCGCCGGAGCGATCCGCAGCATTCCCTACGGTGAAATCGAAGCGGCCCATGCCTATGGCCTCAGTGGCTGGCGCCTGTATCTGCAACTGATCCTGCCTTCGGCGCTGCGCCGCGCGCTGCCGTACTACAGCAACGAAGTGATCCTGATGTTGCACGCGACTTCGGTGGCATTTACCGCAACGATTCCGGACATCCTGAAAATCGCCCGGGACGCGAATGCGGCGACCTTCATGACGTTTCAGGCCTTCGGCATTGCCGGTCTGCTGTACCTCGTGCTGTCGTTCGGGCTGGTTGGCGCGTTCCGCCTGGCAGAGAAACGCTGGCTGAGCTTTCTCGGCCCGGCCCACTGACTTCCATTCTTTATCCAGAGCGGCGCCGATAAGCGAGCCGCTCCAGGAGTATTCGCATGTACAAACTCACGGTTGAAAATCTGTATAAACGTTTTGGTGACAATGAAGTGCTCAAAGGCGTCTCGTTGAACGCACGGGCAGGGGATGTGGTGAGCATGATCGGCGCCAGCGGCTCGGGTAAAAGCACCATGCTGCGCTGCATCAACTTTCTGGAGCGGGCGGACGAAGGCGCCATTGCTCTGGATGGCGAGCGAGTCCTCACCCGTCAAGGCGTCGGTGGCATGCGTGTTGCCAACCCCAAGCAGTTGCAGCGCTTGCGCACGCGACTGGCGATGGTGTTCCAGCACTTCAACCTGTGGAGCCACCTGACAGTACTGGAGAACATCGTGCTGGCGCCGTGTCGAGTCCTTGGCATGAGTCGCAAGGCCGCCGAGGAGAGCGCGCGGGCGTATCTGGACAAGGTCGGCTTGCCGCAACGGGTGGCCGATCAGTACCCGGCGTTTCTGTCGGGCGGGCAGCAACAACGGGTGGCGATTGCCCGGGCCCTGGCGGTGGAACCCGAAATCCTGTTGTTCGACGAGCCAACTTCGGCGCTCGACCCGGAACTGGTGGGTGAAGTGCTGAAGGTGATTCAGGCACTGGCCGAAGAAGGCCGGACCATGTTGATGGTGACCCACGAAATGGGGTTTGCCCGGCAGGTCTCAAGCCAGGTGTTGTTCTTGCATCAAGGCCGTGTCGAGGAGCAGGGTGATGCTACGATACTCGACCGGCCAAACAGTGAACGTTTGCAGCAATTTCTATCGGGTCGTTTGAAGTGAGGCAAGGCGTACATGGCGGATATCCGCGATCTGTCGATCGTGCTTGATCGTATCGATCAGGCAATCATTGAAGTGTTGCGCCACGAAGGGCGCATCACCTATCAAAAGCTTTCCGAGCGCGTACACCTGACCCCCAGGCCTTGCCTGGAACGGGTGCGCAAGCTGGAACAGCTTGGGGTCATTCGCGGCTATGGTGCGATTCTCGATGAGAAGAAATTGACGCCGGGCTTGTCCTTGCTGGTGCTGGTGGCGTTGTCGAACCAGAGCGGACGCGCGGCGCAAAAGGCCTTCGAAGCCAAGGTCCGCGCCTGCCCGCAGGTGCTGGAATGTCGCCTGATCAGCGGCGCGTTCGACTACAGCCTGCGCATGCGCTGCCGTGACATGGAGCATTACCGGGTGTTGACCGAAGTCTGGTTTGACGACCCGGATTTGCACATCGACAAACTGGTCAGCCACCCGGAGCTGGCGATGGTCAAGACCACCATGGAATAAGACAAGAATCGCTGCCCAAAGCAGCGATTTTTTTTTGTTTTTCAGCCCCGCCGAATCGGCTGGGCAACCAGCAATCTTCAGCCGTTTTCATCAGCGCAAAAGCCGTTATCAACCGGGTTTTTTCCACCTCGAAACAGACAATGAGCCTCTCTCGACCCTCATTGAGTCTGTGCCCATGCAAACCACCAACACGGTATTAATGATTCGCCCGACACGTTTCTCCTTCAATCAGGACACGGCGGCGAACAACCGTTTCCAGCGTCCGGCAACCGTTGCCGAAGACGTACAACTCAAGGCCCTGGCCGAGTTCGATGGCTATGTTGACGCGTTGCGTCGGCACGACGTTGAAGTCCTGGTGCATAACGATCGCGAAGCGCCGCATACCCCGGACTCGATCTTCCCCAACAACTGGTGGAGCAGCCACCCGGATGGCACCTTGGTCCTGTATCCGATGCAGGGCCACAACCGGCGTCTGGAGCGGGACAAAGGTGTACTTGACGGGTTGCTGGGCGCATACCGGGTCGAGCAGTTGCTGGACCTGTCCAGCCTCGAAGAGCAGGAGGTTTTCCTGGAGGGCACCGGCAGCATGGTCCTGGATCGGCAACAGCGGATCTGCTACGCAGGGTACTCGACCCGCACCCACGCCCGGGCCCTGGATCAGCTGGTCACCCATCTGGGCTATGAACTGTGTGCATTCAACGCGGTGGACCGCCAGGGCGTGGCGATTTATCACACCAACGTCATGATGAGTGTCGGCACCCGCCTGGCGGTGGCCTGCCTGGCGTCTGTGGCCCATCCGGGCGAAAGTGCGGCGCTGCGTAACCGACTCGAAACCAGCGGTAAACAGGTCATCGCCTTGAACTGGGCGCAGCTGGAATCCTTTGCCGGCAACATGCTGGAAGTGCACAACGCAGCGGGCGAACCGCTGCTGGTGATGTCGCGTACAGCCTGGCAATCGCTGGACGCCAATCAGCGTCGCTTGATCGAAGCTCACACCACGCCGTTGCCGGTGAACATCGACACCATCGAGCGCATCGGTGGCGGCAGCGCGCGCTGCATGCTGGCCGAGGTGTTCCTGCCCAAGCATTCGTCCACCCAGGAACAAGTGCGATGATCGTCCGCCCTGCAACGCCTGACGATCTGCCGGCTCTGCTGGCCTTGGCCCATAGTGCCGGCACCGGATTGACCACCTTGCCAGCTGATGCGTCGCGACTGCGCCAGCGCCTGGAATGGGCGGCCAAAACCTTCGCCGGCGAAGCCGAGCGCGCCGATGCCGATTACCTGTTTGTGCTGGAGAACGAACACAAAAAAGCGCTGGGTATCTGTGCCCTGGCGGGTGCTGTCGGCCTGCGGGAGCCCTGGTACAACTACCGCTTGGGCCTGTTCGTCGCGGCGTCGAAAAACCTGGGTATCAATCAACAGCTGCCAACGTTGTTTCTAGGCAACGACATGACCGGCCATTCCGAGCTGTGTTCACTGTTCTTACACGCCGATCACCGCAGTGGTCTGAATGGTCGTTTGTTGTCGAAGGCGCGCTTCCTGTTTCTGGCGGAGTTTCGCGATCGCTTCGGTGACAAGGTCATTGCGGAAATGCGCGGTTACTCGGATGAAGAGGGCGTTTCACCGTTCTGGGAAGGCCTGGGACGGCACTTCTTCAAGATGGATTTTGCCGATGCCGACTACCTCACAGGGCTGGGCAACAAGACCTTCATCGCGGAGCTGATGCCCAAGTTTCCGCTGCCAACCTGCCTGTTGCCGGAGACGGCACGAACGGTCATCGGAAGGGTTCACCCAAACACCGAACCGGCGTTGGGTATGCTCAAGGCAGAAGGCTTCGAGCATCGTGACTACATCGACATCTTCGACGGTGGTCCGCTGATCGAATGCGCCACCGGGGATATTCGTGCGGTGCGCGATAGCCAGGTACTGCAACTGAGCATTGGCACACCGGGGGAGCAAGCGGCGACTTACCTGATTCATAACCGTCAGTTTGCCGATTGCCGGATCACTGCGGCAGCGGCGCGAGTTGCAGCCGGTACGCTGATTGTCGACGCTCAAGTCGCCAAGGCGTTGGGCTTGAGTGCGGGGGCTTCGGTGCGGGCGGTGAGTCTGGCAGTGCCTGCCTTGCAACAATCAGTGGCTTAGGTAACTAACTCTCGCGCTTGTTCCGGCGGACATGACAGCATCTATTTCGCGGGCACCCATGGATTGTTTCGCATCTGCGATCGACTGCGCCTGTGAAACGAGGAGCCGCTGGCGGGCTCCTCGTTGATGAACCCGCGAGTGTTACTGAGCTTCGCGAGTAGCCTGGCCATTGACCAGGCGAGAGATGCCCAGGGGGTTGGCAGCTTTCAAGGCGTCGGGCAGCAGGTAGTCGGGGTAGTTCTGGAAGCACACCGGGCGCAGGAAACGATCGATCGCCAGGGTGCCCACCGACGTTCCGCGCGCATCCGAAGTTGCCGGGTACGGCCCGCCATGCACCATCGAATCACAGACTTCCACACCGGTCGGATAACCGTTGAGCAGGATCCGTCCGACCTTCTGTTCCAGCAGCGCTGTCAGCTCGACGAACTGCTCGAAATCCGCCGGCTCGCCGATGATGGTCGCCGTCAACTGCCCGTGCAGCGCGTTCAACGCGGCACTGAGTTGTGCCTGGTCCGCGACTTCGACGAACACGGTGGTCGGGCCGAAGACTTCTTCCTGCAAGACTTCATCGCCGTCGAGCAACAGGCTGACATCGGCCTTGAACAGTTGCGGCAGGGCCTGTTTGCCCTGCTGCGGACTGCCGGCGAGGTGCTCGATGCCCGGATGAGCGAGCAGTTTTTGCAGACCTTTGCCATAGCTGCTCAAGGTGCCAGCATTGAGCATGGTTTGCGCCGGCTGATCACCCATCAGCCCGGCCACCTGCTGCACGAACGCGCTGAACTGCGGCGAGCGAATACCGATCACCAAGCCTGGGTTGGTGCAGAACTGGCCACAACCTTGTACCACTGAAGCGGTCAGGTCACGGGCCACGCTTTCGGCGCGCACTGCCAGGGCCTGGGGCAACAGGATCACCGGGTTGATGCTCGACATCTCGGCGAACACCGGAATTGGCTGAGGACGGGCAGCGGCCATGTCACACAGCGCGCGACCACCCTTGAGCGAGCCGGTGAAACCCACCGCCTGAATGGCCGGATGCTTGACCAGCGCTTCTCCGACACCGCCGCCGTAGATCATGTTGAACACACCGGCCGGCATCGCGGTTTTTTCCGCTGCGCGGATGATCGCGTCGGCCACCAGTTCGGCCGTGGCCATGTGACCACTGTGGGCCTTGAACACTACCGGGCAGCCAGCGGCCAATGCCGAGGCGGTATCGCCGCCGGCGGTGGAAAACGCCAGGGGAAAGTTGCTCGCACCAAACACCGCGACCGGCCCGAGGCCGATGCGGTACTGACGCAGGTCGGGACGCGGCAAGGGCTTGCGTTCGGGCAAGGCCAGATCGATCCGCGCACCGTAGAAATCACCACGCCGCAGCACCTTGGCGAACAGGCGCATCTGACCGCTGGTGCGACTGCACTCGCCTTGAATCCGTGCGGCTGGCAGCGCGGTTTCGCGGCAGACCAAGGCGACGAATTCATCGCCCAGGGCGTCGAGTTCGTCGGCAATCCCGTCGAGAAATTGCGCACGGCGCTCGGCGCTCAGGCTGCGATAGGCCGGGTAAGCGGCGGCGGCAGCCTTGGCCGCAGCATCGACTTCTTCCGGAGTGGCCTGGTAAAAATCGTGAGGCAGCGCTTCGCCCGTGCTGGCATCAACACTGTTAACGATGATATTGCCGGCAGCACTGCGCTGACCGGCGATGTAGTTGTGGCCGATGATCGTGGGCATTTCTGGCTCCAGAAAGAATGTTCGAATCCCCCTTGCGGGGATTTCAGGGCAATAGGGGAGGAGAGCAGGGGGTCAGGTGACTGCGCCGATTTGCCAGGGCACGAATTCGTTCTGCCCGTAACCGTGTTGCTCGCTCATGCTGCGTTCGCCCGAAGCGATGCGCAGCATGAGTTTGAAGATGGCTTCACCGCATTCTTCGATGGTCATGGTGTCTTCGGCGATCTCGCCGCAGTTGATGTCCATGTCTTCGCGCTGGCGGTTCCACAGGGCACTGTTGGTCGCCAGTTTGATCGACGGTGAGGGAGCGCAACCGTAGGCCGAACCACGTCCGGTGGTAAAGGCAATCAGGTTGGCGCCACCGGCCACCTGGCCTGTCGCCGATACCGGGTCATAGCCCGGAGTGTCCATGAACACCAGGCCTTTGGCCTTGACCAACTGGGCATATTCATAGACTTCGACCAGGTTGCTGGAGCCTGCCTTGGCCACGGCACCCAGGGATTTTTCCAGGATGGTGGTCAAGCCGCCGGCCTTGTTGCCGGCCGAAGGATTGTTGTTCAGCTCTGCCCCCATGCGTTGGCAATACGCCTCCCACCAATGGATCCTGGCGATGAGCTTTTCGCCCACGGCGCAGTTGACGGCTCGACGGGTCAGTAGGTGTTCGGCACCATAAATCTCCGGCGTTTCGGAAAGGATGGCCGTACCGCCACACGCCACCAGACGGTCCACGGCGTTGCCCAGAGCCGGGTTGGCCGTGATGCCGGAATACCCGTCCGAGCCGCCGCATTGAAGGCCTACGACCAGGTGCCTGGCACTGACCGGTTCACGCTTGACCTGGTTGGCCTCCTCAAGCAACGCCTTGACCTGGGCGATGCCGCTGGCGACTGCCCTGGAAGTGCCGCCGCTGTCCTGGATGCTGAAGGTGCGCAGGGTAGCGCTGCGGCTCAACCCTTGAGTGCTGAGCAACCCGTCGATCTGGTTGGTTTCGCAGCCCAGCCCGATCACCAGCACGGCGGCGAAGTTGGCATGAGTGGCGTAGCCGGCCAACGTCCGGCGCAGCAGGGCCAGGCCTTCGCCGGCGGGGTCCACGGCGCAACCGGCGGAGTGGGTCAGGGCGACCACGCCATCGACATTGGGGTACGCCAGCAGCGCGGCAGGATTGATGTCCCTGCGGAAATGGTCGGCAATGGCGCGGGCTACAGTGGCCGAGCAATTGACCGAGGTCAGAATGCCGATGTAGTTGCGCGTCGCCACTCGACCGTCCGCTCGTACGATGCCCATGAACTCCGGCTCTTCGTTCAACGGGCTGTTGGATTTCACGTCGACACTAAAGGCGTAGTCACGGGAGAAATCGCCCATGGTCAGGTTGTGCACATGTACGTRCTCACCGGCTTCGATAACCCCGGTGGAAAAACCGATGATCTGTCCGTAACGACGCAAGGGCTGGCCGGCTTCGACTCGGCGTGCGGCGATCTTGTGGCCCGCGGGTACTGGCTGGCGCACGGTCACGCCTTCCTGCTCGAGTACTTCACCCGCCAGCAACGGCCGACGGGCGATCAATACATCGTCCAGAGGATTGAGGCGCAGTACGGCGGCTGCACCGGTTTTCATGATCAATTGCATCGCAAACTCTCTGGCTATGAAGCGTGGGAGGTCGCTGGCGAACGGGCCGCGCCTTACCTTTGTTGCCGCACTATAAGAGCCGCCGCAGGTGGCTGCCTAATGAGACCTTTGGATTGATCGATAACCTTTTTTCATTAGTTCGAGGTTTTTTGAGTTAAACCTCGCTCAACGGTCGTCGGCTTCCCGTCGCAGCCGGGCGAATTCCAGCAAGGTATCGGCGAATTCCCGGGCGGCTTCGCTCAGCGGCTCGTCCTTGCGCGTGATGATGCCGTAGTCCTGGGGTTCGACCTTGAACGGCGTGTTGAGCACCTTGAGCAAACCGCTCTGGACCTGGGGCTGGACCATCGACTCGGGCAACATCGCGAGCATGGGGCCCGATTGCAGCAGTTGCAAAAAGGTTGGCATCGAGATGGTCTCGACCGTATTTGTAGGCGTACGTACGTTGAACTCGGTGAAGGCACTTTCCATCCGTCGCCGTATAGGGGCATTGAAGGGATACATGACCCAGGGCCAATCGCCGAGCTGATCGGTCGCCACTTCATCGAACTGTGCCAGGGGATGGCGACTGTTGACCACCAGGCAAAAGGGCTCGGGCCCGAGCGCACGAAACTCGAAGGGCTGCTGATAACGTTCGTCGGTGAAGCGGGCAATGATCAGGTCGAGCTTTTTATGCTCGAGCATTTCCAACAGTTGATTGCTGGTTTGCTCTATCACTTCGATGGACAGCATCGGCCGGTCCAGCTTGATCCGGGTGATGGCCTCGGGCAACACGACCGAGGTCGCGGCGAAAATTGCACCGACTTTCAAATGGCCATGTCCACCCTTGCGCAGCTTGTTCAACTGATCGACGAACGATTGCGTGTCGTCCAGGGTCATCCGCGCATAGCGGACCACGAACTCGCCGAGCTCGGTCAGAACCATGCTGCGGGTTTGCCGTTCGAACAGAGCAAAGCCGAGCAACAGTTCGATGTCGCGCAACATCTTGCTGATGGCCGGCTGGGTCAGGTTCATCAGCTCGGCAGTCGTGTGCATGTTGCGGGTCCGGGCCAGCGTATCGACCAGCACCAGGTGCTTGATCTTCAGCCATTTGCTGACGCTGGCGTAAGAAATCTCGTCGTTTTCCATAGGGCGCTCAAGTCTGGTTGATAACGAAACGATATCAAATGCTGAATATATGTCATTGGGATTTATCAGCGGCGTGCACTAGTTTTGCCCGGTCGTCATCGAATCTGACCTGGATCTGCATATGCCCGAACTGAAATTGACCCCTGACAACACCCTCCCGATCGATGGACTGCAAGGTACCCTGATCGGTCGTGCCTGGGTCCCGGGAGAGGCCGCCGGACCTTCGCCAGTGGTGCTGCGCGCCGATGGCGTGTTTGATCTGTCCCGGGAATTCCCGACCTTGAGCGACCTGCTGGAGAGCGCCTCGCCGCTTGAGGCCGTTCGCGGCGCTCGCGGTCAATACATTTGCAGTGTCGAGGCATTGTTGACCAATACGGGAGCAGGCTGCGATCCCGACAAGGCTTTTCTGCTGCCTCCGGCTGACCTGCAGGTGATCAAGGCCGCCGGCGTGACCTTCGCCTCAAGCATGATCGAACGGGTGATTGAAGAGCAGGCCGGGGGCGATGCGGTCAAGGCCGAGAGCGTGCGCAGCGTGGTCAAGGCCGCCATCGGTGATAACCTGCGTTCGATCAAGCCGGGCTCGAGCGAAGCCGCCCGGCTAAAGGCCGTTTTGATCGGGCAGGGCCTGTGGTCGCAATACCTGGAAGTGGGGATCGGCCCTGACGCCGAGATCTTCACCAAGGCGCCGGTTCTCGCTTCGGTGGGCAGCGGCAGCGAGGTGGGTATTCATCCGCAATCGAAATGGAACAACCCCGAGCCGGAAATCGTCCTCGCCGTGAACAGCCATGGACGGATACTGGGCGCCACCCTGGGCAACGACGTCAATTTGCGTGACTTCGAAGGCCGCAGCGCCTTGTTGCTGAGCAAGGCCAAGGACAACAATGCGTCCTGCGCGATCGGCCCGTTCATTCGCCTGTTCGATGAAGGCTTTTCTCTGGATGATGTGCGCCAGTGCGTGGTCGACCTGGTGGTCGAAGGCGATGACGGTTTCGTCCTGCGCGGTAGCAGTTCAATGGCGCAGATCAGTCGCGACCCACTGGAACTGGTGGCCCAGACCATAGGCGGCAATCACCAGTACCCGGACGGATTCATGCTGTTCCTCGGCACTCTGTTTGCGCCGACTCAGGATCGGGAAGAGCAGGGCAGTGGCTTCACCCACAAGCAGGGCGATAGCGTCAGCATCGGCAGTCCGTTGCTGGGCACCCTGCACAATCGCGTCACCTACAGCAATCAGGCAACGCCATGGACGTACGGCCTGCGCGCATTGATGGGCAACCTGGCGCTTCGCGGCCTGGTGGCAGGTAAATCAATCCACTGATTTACCTGCCGCAGATTCCTGGCAGTTAGAAGCAGTGGTCGCTGGACAATAACAATAAGGCACACAAATCATGAGCAAAAACACAACAAGCGCGAAGCACGCGGCCGCCATCGAGAGCGCCATCGCCAAATGCCGATGGAAGCTGTTGCCGTTCCTGGCATTGATGTTCGCCTTGGCAATGATCGATCGTTCCAATGTCGGCTTCGCCAAGGCGGCGTTGCAGACCGATGTCGGCTTGAGCAATGCCGCCTTCGCCCTGGGCGCGGGTATTTTCTTTATCGGTTATGCGATCTTTGAAGTCCCCAGCAACCTGATGTTGCACCGGGTCGGCGCACGACTTTGGCTGAGCCGGATCATGATCACTTGGGGGCTGGTGTCTGCCGCCATGATGTTCACCCGGGATGAAACAACGTTTTATGTGCTGCGTTTTCTGCTCGGCGTGGCTGAAGCGGGTTTTTCCCCGGGTGTGATCCTGTACCTGACCTACTGGTTTCCGGCCCAGCGTCGCGGCCAGGCTATCGGCATCTACTACTTCGGCTTGCCAATGGCCTTGATGCTGGGCAGTCCACTGTCGGGCTGGTTGCTGGAAATGCACGACATGTTCAACCTGACCAACTGGCAGTGGATGTTCCTGGTGGAAGGCCTGGCGGCGGTTGTCGTAGGGATCATTGCGCTGTTCTACCTCAAGAGTAAGCCACAGGACGCCCCTTGGCTGACCCGCGAGGAGAAGGCCGCCCTGAGCCAGGAGCTGGAAGCCGAAGACAAACTCAAGTTGGCCCATGGCCCGAACAACCTGTTGGGCCTGGTGCGCAACAAGCGCGTGCTCAAGTTCATCCTGATCTACTTCAGTGTTCAAGTCAGTGTGTACGGGGTGATCTTCTACCTGCCGACGCGAATCGCCGAGCTGTTGGGTACTACGGTCGGGTTAAAGGTGGGGATGTTCATTTCGCTGCCATGGTTGTGCGCCGCCGTCGCCATGTACTTCGTGACTCGCTATGCCGACCGGCGTGGGGCGCATCTGAAAATGGCGATGTGCATGCTCGGCATGGCGGCCCTCGGTATTGCCGCATCGGCCTTGCTCAACAGCTTTGCCCCGGTGCTGCTGGCCTTCTGTTTTGCAGCGGCGGGTTTCGTGACCGTTCAACCACTGTTCTGGACGCTGCCGACCGGTTACCTCGGTGGGGTCGCCGCTGCGGGCGGTATTGCCCTGATCGGTTCCATGGGCAACATCGGCGGCTTCGTCGCGCCGATGCTCAAGGCCCATATGGAGGTCTGGTTCACCGATCCCCGGGCGGGGATGTTGTCGCTGTCGGCAGCCGGGCTGGTAGGGGTTTACCTGCTATGGACGTTGCGCGTGCCGAAGGGGCAACTGCTGGTCGATCAAGGCCCGCTGGACGGGGTGGCGGGTAATGCCCAGGCATCTTCGAACCCTTGAGATCACCGGGTCGACAATAGACCGATAACAACAGCCGAAGCCTGTCAAAGGCTTCGGTTTTTTTTGCCCGTCGCATGGGGGATGACGGGTACGAAAAACAGGACATGGGCAATGGCGTCACCCGCTTGCGCGAACCTCATGTGCATCGCTACTTTGCGGCCAACCTTTTTCACGTGCAACGGTCTGGTTATCGAGAGCGCTACGGACGCCGCACCCCAATGTGTTTTTTGGGCACGTCAGCCAACGTGACCAGTCACCTGGGCGCATAGCCTTGTCAGCTGTTCAGCCAGATCGATCACGCGCCGTGGTGCGTCGGGGCGCAGGTGTAGCGCGATTTCCAGTGCCGCCAGTTCGGGGAAGGACTCGGCTACGCCCAACCGTCGGTGGCCGGGCAGGGCAAGTCGCGAGGGGAGCACGCTGACGCCGAGACCATCGGCGACCGCTGAGCGCACGCTCGCCAGGCTTGCGCTGCTGTAGCCGATGCTCCAGCGTCGGCCGGCGCTCTCGAGCGCGTGGATCATCTCATCGCGATACAAGCCGCCAACCGGAAACACCACCAGTGGCAGCGGGTCGCGCTCGTACGTCGGCTCGCTGAGGCTGTCGAACCAGGCGAGCGGTTCGGGCCAGGCAGCGTGCCCCACAACCTGTCCCGGGCGCTGTTTGACCAGCACCAGGTCGTAGTCGCCTGCACAAAACTGTTGCCATAGCGTGTTGCTGAGCCCACTGCTGATCTCAAGCCTTATCGACGGGTGTGCGCGTGCGAAGGCGCCAAGCGTCGGCGTCAGCAAGTCTGACGCAAAGTCTTCTGGCACGCCGATATGCACTTCGCCCTGGGCGTGGCCCTTGCGTAACTCTTCCACCACCTCTTCCATCAGCCCCAGGATCCGGCGCGCATAGCCGAGCAAGCGCTCGCCGTTCTCGGTGGTGACGACGTAGCGCCCGCTGCGATTGAGCAGTTCGCAGCCGAGTTGCTCCTCAAGGCGCTTCAACTGTTGGCTGATGGTCGACTGGCTCAGGTGCACGCGCTCACCGGCGCGGGTGAAGCTGCCGCTCTCTACCACCGCGACGAAACTCTTGAGCAGCAACGGATCGATCAGTGTCGAAGTCATTACGTTTCCCACTAGCTGTATATGGACTCCTCCTCGTTGCAAGCCCCCTTCGCTTTGGCGCCCGTGCCGACTGCACACGTATATTCGGCCTCTGATTTCAGTATCGATTCGATGCAGGGCCATGATGGGCTATTCGCGCGTCGGCTCCCAATTGCTTCTACGTGCTTTACGCACCTGGTCATTAGAGGGTTTTTCCGACGCCGGTTCGACCGGTTTGCCATTGTTCGGGTTGCTTCGCAATCGTGGTGTAGAGGTGCTTCTCCTTGGATAAATGGGTCAGGCCGCTGCCCGATCCGCTTGGTAATCAGTGCCATTGCGTAGCATCGCCCAAGCCTTGCGCGCAGTTTTGTTGGCTAGCGCAATAGCCGCCACATTAGGATGCGAGCGCTCAGCTAAACGGACAGCCCACTGGCTGAGCCGGTCATCTTTAAATTTGGCCGTGCGTAGTGCCTATCGTGCACCATGGATCATCAGCGTTCGCAGATAAGCATCGCCACGTTTGCTGATGCCCAGCAGTCGATCCTTGCCGCCGGAGCTGTGTTGCCTCGGCGTCAGCCCTAACGAGGCGGCCAACTGCCGGCCATTGGCAAACTGTCGGGCATCACCAATGGCAGCAACGAGTGCGGTGGCTATCATCGGGCCGACCCCGCGCAGCTGCTGCAAGCGAACGGCCGTTGGTTCACTTGCCGCGATTGCCGATATCTCGCTGTCGAGTTCGCCCACGCGTTCATCCAGTGTGCGAAGGTCGCCCCACAAGCCATCCAGTAGACGACGAAAACGTACCGTCAAACCGTTATCCGCCTCTTCCAACCAGCACGGTATGGCGCGACGCAGCATCAGCAACTCCTTCGGAGCAACGAGGCCGTACTCGGCGATCAGCCCACGAATCTGATTGGCTTTGGCCGTCCGCTGTTCGATTAAGCCGGCCCGGATGCGATGCGTCGCCTGGATATCCTGTTGTTCGATGGTCTTGACGGCGACGAAGCGCATGCTGGGACGGCTCATTGCCTCACAGATTGCTTCGGCATCGTTGGCGTCATTCTTGTTGCTCTTGACGTATGGTTTGACGAACTGCGGCGCGATCAGTCTCACCCGAAATCCGCGTGCCTGTAGTTGTCGCGCCCAATGATGGGCTCCACCGCAACTCTCCATACCGATTTCACAGCCGGGTTCGATTTTCTCCAGCACCGTTTGCAGCCAGCGATCACGCGGTAGGCATTGCCGCCAGATGGGTTGTTCATGACAATCCACGCCGTGGATCTGAAACACGTTCTTGGCCAGGTCGACCCCAATGCGCATAAGCTTCATGTGTGGACTCCTTCTCACGGTTGACTGTGGTTCGCACCTTCAGTCTGGCACTCAAGATGCCGAGGTGAGGAGGAGTCCATCCCATTGCTTCTGGCCGATTCTGTTGAAAAAGTCGACCATGGTTTGCGCAGCAGAAAAGTATGCGTCCGAGAGCGGTATTCGAGGAGGAGCAGAGCGCCTGCTGCAGAACGGGTGATGTTGGTACGCCAGCGTGGTTCAGGCCGTTCCGGACCACTTACCACTCAGGCGGGGAATTGGGCTATCCAGTGCCTGGCAATCTCTTCGCGCCGGCAGATCCACACCGCGTCGTGGCCTTGCACGTAATCGAGAAAGCGCGCCAGCGCCATCGCACGACCAGGATGGCCACTGATCCGCCCATGCAGGCCGACGCTCATCATCTTCGGGTGTTGCGCGCCCTCCTGCCACAGCAGGTCAAAAGCATCCTTGAGCAGCCGGAAGAAGTCTTCACCGCAGGCGAAACCATTCGGCAGCAGATAGCGGGCGTCGTTGTTGACCAGTGTGTAAGGGATCACCAGGTGGGCGGGCGAGCCGGGGAGCCAATAGGGCAGATCATCGTTGTAGGCGTCTGAGCTATAGAGAAACCCACCTTCCTCACGCAACAGGCGACGGGTGTTCTGGCTGACCCTTCCTGTGTACCAACCTGTGGGGCGTTTACCGCAGATCTGCTCGATCACGTCGAGGGTGAGGCGGATATGGCGCCGCTCCTGGTCTTCAGGCATGTCGCGATAGTCCAGCCAACGGTAGCCATGCCCGGCAATCTCATGCCCGGCAGCGCAGAGCGCATGGCCAATCGCCGGGGTGAGTTCCAGTGCCCGGCCGACGGCGAAGGCGGTCAGCGGCAGGCCTCGGGCGCTGAACAGCTCCAGAATGCGCCAAACACCTGCGCGCGATCCGTATTCGTACATGCCCTCGACGCTCAAGTCCGCTTCCCCCACACGCGGCGGGCGGCCCGGTAGCTCGTGAAGCCAGGCCTCCGACTGCGCATCGCCATTGAGGATGCATGACTCCGCGCCTTCTTCGATGTTGAGTACGAACTGGACCGCGACGCGCGCTTCACCGGGCCATCGCGGGTGGGGTGGGCAGCCGCCATACCCGATAAGGTCGCGAGCGGACATCAGCCCAGCTCGAAGGTCGTGACGCCGAACACACGTTCGTGCGCGATCGCCGGAGGAGGGCCGAGGTACATGCGTGCGCAGCCGAAAACCTCGATCATGCCCTGTTGGTGCACGAGCGCCATCGCGGCGGGGTTATTCTCCGGGGCATCGAGAAACAGCGGGCCACCCTCGGCAAATTCCGCCAGGCGCGCGTAGAGGGCATTGGCTGCCAGGGCGTCATCGGCGAACAAGGGGCCGATCTTGTAGCCTTCCCGGCAGCGCCTTACTACGCCATAGCCGCTTAGCCTGCCTTCGCGCTGGCAACCTACGGCGAGTGCATCGGCTTGGGCTATCCACCCGCTCAGGAAGCTTGCGCGTGCGGCGGGGAAGCAGGTGCGGTCGTAATCGACAACTTGATCGAACGGGAAGGTGGCCAACGGGACAATGTCCTGGTCGTCCACCTGCGAGATCGTCGGGCGTTCGGTGGTCCTGGCACGAAAACGCATATTGCGATGGGAGAAGACGAAACCACCCTTGGCGTAGTAGTCCTGCATCGTGAAGACGCCGTCCATGCCGATGCTCGCGCCTGGGCGCAGGCGGGCGAGGAGTCGCTCGCGGCGTGCGTGCCAGAGGGTATTACCCAGACCTTGACCACGATATTCAGGCCGGACGATGAAAAAACCCATGAAACCGAATTCGCCATTGTAGGAGGTGATGGCACCGCCGCCGATCAATTCGCCGCCCCGGGACGCCGCGATGAAGGCGGCAGGGTCCGTAGCCCAGAACAGCTCGGCATCGTGAAGGCCGGGATTCCAACCCTCACGGGCAGCCCAATCGACGAGCTCGTCCAGCTCGGGACGGGTCATGTTGCGTATGACCAGCTGATTCGACACCGCGAAGTTCTCCTCAGTCGCTAATTGAACCCTTTCGGTATAGCTTCAACCCGAGTATTGATCCAGGTCGTCACGTCACCTGCAGAACATGTTCGTCGCCATTGAACTGTCCTGAGCGCGAGGCCCGGTTGCTGTCAGCGAGGGTGGAACATGCACCCGCAGGAGCCGGGCCTGCCCGCGATGCAGACGACGCGACGTATCAGACAGACCGCGGTGCTAAGACGAGCGCCCCTATGAACGCCCTCACGCGCATTAACTGGATCGCCCGTGGTGGGCTGGCGTTCATAAAGCTGCGCCGCGTCTCGCAGTTTCTATCGGACCCGCTGGTCCAGTTTATTTCGTCGTCTAACTTGGGAATGCCAAGCTAGGGGCTCGGCTACTATGACGTTAGGTGCCAAGGAGACATCATGACGGTCAAGCGTATGGACAACGTCGGCATCGTTGTAGAAGACATTGACGCCGCCATTGAGTTCTTCACCGAACTTGGCCTCGAGCTCGAGGGGCGCGCCCCAATCGAAGGAGACTGGGCAGATGGCGTCACTGGATTGCGCGACATGCGCGTCGAGATTGCCATGATGCGTACGCCGGACGGTCATAGCCGGCTAGAGGTGTCCCGATTCCTCGCACCACTTGTTGTCGCCGATCACCGCAGCGCCCCGGTGAACGCTTTCGGTTACCTACGCGTCATGTTCACCGTGGAGGACATCGACGACACGCTCGCAAGGCTCCACAAACGCGGCGCGGAACTCGTCGGCAAAGTGGTCCAGTACGAAGACACCTATAGGCTCTGCTACATTCGGGGCCCCGAAGGAATTCTGATCGGGCTTGCCCAAGAGCTCGGGCCGCGCGCTTAACGGCAGGCCATGGTCGCTTGCTGGTTGCCGTAACAGGCAGCATTGGGCAGCGAGTTGCTAATCATGGTTACGAAGCGTGCTGGCCAAATCCGATGCACCTGGAACTGCGGGTGGAGGATCGCGCGCACCGCGAGGTTGACCACGCCCGAGAGGCGGGCAAAGCCATGACCGCCCAAATCAAGACAGCAGAACGGCAGGTTGAGCAATTGCAATGGCGGCTGGAGTCGATTCAAACCGAGCTCAACCAAACCCTGCAACGCGCCGCGGCGCAGCAGGCCCGAGCAGACACGCTGGAGCAGCAACTGATGCAGGTACGCCAAGTTCCGGCAGCCAAGCGCAAGACGCGTGCACGGAAAACGCCCACGGCGCTGGGCTCTGACTGAGCGTGAGTGTGAGCGTTGCGGTGCTCGCCATGGGAGCACAACGACAGGAAGCCCCTACCGGGGGAGAGTGTCTCGTCCGGTCGCGTCTTGCCGCCAGTGGGTTCGGCGCCTAATGTTAAGTAGTAGGCACCAGGCAAGGGAGGAGGTCGTATGCGCTGTGCAAACTGCGGATTCGAGAATCCTTCCGGGTCCAGCTTCTGTGAAGCGTGTGGCGCCAGGCTGTCTCGCGGCTGTCCGCGCTGTGGCCACGAGGCGGGCCTTACCGCCAAATTCTGCAGTGAATGCGGCGCTCCGCTGACCGATGCGCCTGCTGCGCCATCACCGCGCTCCCGAGCTGTTACAGGGCCTTCTCCAGCGCCCATTCATTACACGCCCCACCACCTTGCCGAACGCATTCGCGCTGAACAGGCAGCCATGGAAGCCCGGGGCGAAACCTCCGGCGAACGCAAGACCATCACGGCGCTGTTTGCCGACATGGCCGGCTCCATGGCGCTGATCCACGACCTCGATCCGGAAGAGGCCCAGCGCCTGATCGAGCCCGTCGTCGCGCTGATGATGGAAGCTGTCCACTACTACGAAGGCTACGTGGCCAAGACGATGGGCGATGGCATCCTCGCGCTGTTCGGCGCCCCCATCGCCCATGAAGACCATCCGCAGCGGGCGCTGTATGCGGCGCTGCGCATGCAGCAGGCGATACACCGACATAGCGACCGCATACGTCTGGAGAAAGGCATTCCGCTGCAAATCCGCGTTGGCATCCACACCGGAGAGGTCGTAGTGCGTTCGATCCGAACGGACAATTTGCACACCGATTACGATCCGGTCGGGCACACGATCCACATTGCGTCCCGGATGGAGGGAATCGCCGCGCCATCGTCGATCCTGGTGAGCGAGTCCACCCACAAGCTGGCGGAGGGCTATTTCGAGTTCAGGACTCTGGGGGCCACCCAGGTCAAAGGTATCCCGGAGCCGCTCTTCGTGTACGAGGTGCAGGGTCTCGGCGCGCTGCGCACGCGCCTGCAACTAGCGGCACATCGCGGGCTGGCCAGGTTCGTCGGCCGCCAGGTCGAACTGGACCTCCTGCATCAGGCGCTCGATCAGGTCAAAGCGGGCCACGGGCAGGTCGTCGCGGTGGTAGGCGAGGCCGGGGTCGGGAAGTCGCGGCTGTTCCATGAGTTCAAGGAACGCTCGCGGCGCGGCTGTCTGGTGCTGGAGACGTTCTCGGTGTCGCACGGCAAGGCCTTTGCCTATTTTCCGCTGATCGAGCTTCTGAAAAACTATTTTCAGATCACTGCCCTGGACGACGAACGGCGGTGTCGGGAAAAGGTCATGGGCAAGGTTCTGACGCTCGAGCGCGGCTTCGAGGATATCGTGCCCTACCTGCTCTATCTGCTGGGTATCGGCGAACGCAGTTCGGCGCTCGCGGAAATGGATCCTCAGATCCGGCACGATCGAATATTCGACGCGATTACGCAACTTCTGGTGCGCGAAAGCCGCGATCAGCCGATCGAGCTGCTGTTCGAGGACCTGCAATGGCTGGACCGAGAGACCGAAGCATTCCTCACGTGCCTCACCGACCGCGTGGCGAGCGCCCCGATTCTGCTCCTCGTGAACTACCGCCCCGAGTATCAGCCTGTTTGGACGCGCGGGGGCCATTGCAGCCAGCTGCGGCTCGAACCGCTGGGCCCAGCCGAAGCCCAGGGACTGCTTGTGGCTCTGCTTGGGGACGATCCCACCCTTGTCCCCCTCAAACAGCTCATCCTGGAGAAGACGGAAGGCAACCCTTTCTTTATGGAGGAGGTGGTCCAAACGCTGGTCGAGGAGAAATCGCTGCTCGGCGAACCCGGCCGTTACCGGATCGAGCAAACTCCGGCTGCGCTGCATATTCCCACCACCGTGCAAGGTGTGCTCGCCGGCCGTATTGACCGGCTCCCGGTAGCGCAAAAGGAATTGCTGCAGACGCTCGCCGTCATCGGCAAGGAGTTTCCGTTCAGTCTGATCCAGCGCATCCGTGATGGACGGGTCGCTCGGATGGACGACGATTTGCACGAACTGCTGGCCCGACTGGAGGCCGCGGAGTTCATTTACCAGCGGCCCGCATTTCCGGAGGTGGAGTATTCGTTCAAGCATGCGCTTACCCAGGAAGTCGCGGGCCACTCGCTACTCATGGAGCGGCGTAGCGCACTGCACGAACGCACGGCGCAGGCCATCGAGGCACTGTTTCCCAATCGCATCGCGGATTACTGCAGCGAACTGGCACACCACTATCGGCTGAGCGGCAATGTCCCGAAGGCCGTGGAATACTTGCACCGTACCGGGCAACAGGCCCTCCAGCATTCCGCCCATCTCGATGCGATGCGTCACCTCGGCGCGGCACTGGAATTGCTCAAGCATTTGCCCGACACGCCCGCGCGTGCTCATCAGGAACTGACGTTGCTGCTCTGCCTGGGGCCGGCCTTGATGGCCGGGCGAGGCTATGGTGCGCCCGAGGTGGAGGCCACCTACACCCGTGCACTGGCGCTATGCGAGCAAGTGGGCGACGACTCGCTTTTCCCTGCGCTGCTGGGGTTGCGGACTTACTACGAGTTGCGCGGGCAATACTCAACTGCATGCGAACTGGGTGAACGATTGTTCAGTATTGCGCAAACTGCGCAGGATCCGGACTTGCTCGTGGAAGCCCATGCGGCACTCGGGGCGACATTGCTTTTTCAGGGTGATCTGCGTAATGCACTTGAGCACCAGGAGCGGGCGCGTGTCCTCTACAACCCGGACCGTCATCGCACACATGTCATTACGTACGGTATGGATCCGGGCTACTCCCTGACATTTTCGACCTGGTGCCTTTGGTTCTTGGGTTTCCCCGATCAGGCAAGCAAGCGCGGCCGGGATGCCCTTGCTCTGGCCAATAAGATTTCCGACCCGTTCGGCTTGGCCTTCACCCTGTCGGCTACGTCGATACTGGGACAGCTTCGGCACGACGTACAACTCGCCGATGAGTGTGCTGATGCCGCCATCAAGCTTTCACTCGAACGAGGGTTTCCGTTTTATTTGGCGTGGGGGACTATTCTCCAAGGTTGGGCTTGTGCCGAGCAGGGAAACATTGACGAGGGAATCGCTCAGATAAGCGAGGGTATTGCCACTTACCAGGCAGCCGGAGCAGAGCTTGGATGTTCTTATTTTCTGGCCCTGCTGGCCGCAGCTCACGGGCGCTCCGGGCAACCGCAGGCAGGATTGGATGTCGTGATCGGCGCTCTGGCTATGGTGAACAGAACAGGCGAGCACTTTTACGAAGCAGAACTGTACCGGCTCAAGGGAGCTCTTAGCCTCCAATGTCAGAGCGAAGACAGACAGGATTCTTCCGTGCAGCAGGAAGCGCAAGCATGCTTTCAAAAGGCGATCTTGGTCGCTCGACAACAAGGGGCAAAGTCACTCGAGCTACGAGCCACAGTGAGCCTTGCTCAGTTATGGGAAGCACGAGACAAGGAGGCGGCGAGGCAAATGCTGGCCGACATCTATAGCTTCTTCACCGAAGGCTTCGACAGCGTTGATTTGCTACAAACCAAGGCGCTGCTCGATGCATGGGCACCATGCGGGGGGGTGAACGATTGATGACGCATGGCGCTGAATCGAGCATCGGTGTGTCGTCGGTAAGTGCGTAACGGGGCGAAGCACCGCACCAAGCGCCCGATGCCGCTCAGCACCGGCTTGGAGTCCAAGAATGACTACGAAGAACGGAGCGCGTCGGGGCAGTGATGAGCGTAAGCCGGTCGCGCTGGCTTTGCAGGGCGGCGGGATGCACGGCGCGTTCACTTGGGGCGTGCTCGATCGATTGCTCGAGGACGGCAGGCTTGCCATTGAAGGGGTGAGCGCAACCAGTGCCGGCGCGATGAATGCCGTCGTGCTGGCCTACGGCATGCTGCAGGGTGAGGAGGCCGGCGCGCGCCAGGCGCTGCACGATTTCTGGTACGCCGTGGCGCAGTCCGCCGAGCGTCATAACCCGTTGCGCTGGACGCCATGGCTGAAAGGGACGCACAGCTTCGGTCTGGACCATTCGCCCATGTACGCGTTCGCGGACGTGGCGCTTCGTATCTTCTCGCCTTACCAGTTCAATCGCCACAACTTGAATCCGCTGCGAGAGGTGCTGGAGAGTCAGGTCGATTTCGCCGCCTTGCGAAAGCAATGCCCGCTCCATCTCTATCTGTGCGCGACCAATGTCGAGACGGGGAAGATACGCATCTTCTCGGGCGAGGACGTCTGCGCCAAAGCGGTGCTTGCTTCGGCCTGTGTGCCGACATTGTTCCAGGCGATCACGATCGAAGGTCAGCACTACTGGGATGGCGGCTATATGGGAAACCCGGCCATTTTCCCATTGATCTACCACTGCAATACACGTGATGTAGTGATCGTCCATATCAACCCGCTCGTTCGCCCGGGCGTGCCCACTACCGCTGCCGATATCCTTAATCGCATCAATGAAATCAGCTTCAATTCGTCGCTGATGCGTGAGATGCGCACCATCGCCTTTGTCACCGACCTCATCCAGCAAGGCAAGGTCGATTGCGACGAGATGAAGGAGATGCTGATCCATTCCATTCGGTCCGACGAAGCGATGTGCGCGCTCACCGTGTCCAGCAAGTACAACGCGGGCTGGGACTTCCTTTGCGGACTGCGCGACAACGGACGACGCGAGGCCGAGGCGTGGCTCACAGAGAACTATCGGGATATTGGCGAACGGTCGAGTATCGACATCCGAAAGGAGTTTCTTTGAACGCTACCATGAGACGGGAAAAGGTGGATGGCGTCTGCCCAACACTTGAGGGCAGGAAGGTTGCTGCTGAGCCTGCTAAAAATAAAGCTGGGGTCGGTTAGCCGAGCCCCAGCGCTGTCAATCGACGCAATACTTGCGTTGTGGCCTCAAATCCCCGGGCTGGATTGCTCCTGCATGGGCTCTTTGGATATCGCCATCGTTGATCGTCCCCGAGGCACTTTCAAAGACCTCGCCCAAGCCGCCGGGGTGAGCAAAGCGACCCTGAACCGCTTCTGTGGCACTCGAGATAACCTTATCGAGATGCTGATGAATTACGCCTCAGAGGTGATGGAGCGAGCGATTGCTGCTGCGGACCTTGTAAAGTCACCAGCGCTTGACGCTCTACACAAACTCATTGAGCAACACTTGACGCACCGTGAGCTAATGGTCTTCCTCATCGTTCAATGGCGTCCCGACTCACTGGACGGAGAAGCAGGTAATCGCTGGTTGCCTTACTCGGATGCACTGGATGCGTTTTTTCTGAGAGGTCAGACGGAGGGTGTGTTCAGAATCGATATCGCCGCCCCCGTGCTGTCGGAGATCTTCGCTTCCATACTGTTCGGGCTGGTGGATGCTGAGCGCCGTGGCCGTGTGGCTCGGTCGGGGATGGTGGCACTGATCGAAATGTCTTTTCTTCGAGGCGCGAGCAAGGGCTAGGTGGACTCGTTTCCGACCCGTCGCACCGCTTGTTCGATTCCCATTCGTCTCGCCAGTAGTTGAGCCGTAAACAGGTCAAGGTGGGCTCCCCCGGCATTCTTGAACACAGTGATCTGATCTGTAGTGAAGCAAGGCGGACCACCACCGCACAGATCAAAGAGATCGCCAATTATATCGTCGACCGAGATCACGCCAGTTGCTAACGGAAGTTGGAGCTCGCCACTTGCCAGAGCAGTCGGTCGAAAGTCCGCATAGAGTTGGCCGCGAATCAGAACATCGTTATCGGCCTCACGCATGTGCGGCAGCCAACTACCCACCAGATTGACATGCGTGCCAGGAGCAACCTGGGCGCCACGGATCAAAGGCTGGTCGCTCATGGTTGCGGCGCAGATAACTTCAGCCGCAGGTAATGCCGCGTCTAGATCATCGACAACAGTGAGTTCAACGTCGCGGATTTGAAGGTCGGCAGCCAGCTTCTCTGCGCGAGGTCGCGTGCGGTTCCAGATAAAAACCTGGCGCAACGAGGGTCTCAACGCGGTGAATGCCTCGATCAGTGGGCCTGCCATGTCACCGGCACCGACCATCAGCATCGTTCGGACATCCTGGCGCGCAAGCAGATCAAGTCCCAGGGCCGAGTCGGCAGCAGTCTTGCGGGCCGTAAGGGCCGCGCCATCAGCAACGAATATAGGGGCGCCGGTGATGCCATCAAACGCAACATAGACGCCTTGTATCGAAGGGGAGGCCGGGTGTCGGTGCTGGTTGCCAGGAAACTCGGTGGCAAGCTTCACTCCCACCATTTGCCGTTCGCTCCAAGCGGAGCGCAACATGAAACGATCAGCGCTACCAGGGTGCTCAAGGCATAGATCGGCGATGACGGGCAGCGGCTCTCTATGTGCCTGGGCAAAAGCGGCACATAAGCTTGGATAGTCGAGCAGTCTGCTGATTGTCGGTGCATCAATCCACTGCATGGGAAAGTCCCCAAAGTGCCAGCAACGGCTTGTCGGTTGACCTCATGGAATGGACAGCCGATGGTGGGTTGAACACTACGCCGCCCGGCCCGGGATTCCACCAGCCGACATCTTTTCGGTATCAGTAACCTTCCGATAAAACGACATAAAACTCTGCCGGAGGATGCTTGTGGTACGGATAGCAAAGTTCGGGCTCCATTACCGCCAGCCCCACTGTAAAAGTTGAACATTCAAGCAGTGCGCCCTTGCCGAGAATCAGCGCATGTCGGTGCCTTTCTTCAAACGCATCATCGTCCCCTTCTGAAGCGGATCGCTTTATCCAGCGACTACTGGACAACAGGGTCTCAAGAGCCGATAGCAGAATCTTGAAGTCCCGATTCGTTCGGGGAGCATCCGCCAATGCCCGCGCTACCGTGGGCTCCAGGCAAGCGGGCAGGGAAGTGCCCGAGAACGGAGGCAAGCCGATGTCCAGGCGCGCATTGCTCAAGGAGCGAACACAGATTTCTGTATCCACGCCATCAACACCACTCACTTGAGAATACCGGGCCAGGATTCGCAGGAGTGCCTCCCGCATCACCACTCCCTGTATCAGGAGTGCTTGTTCCGACATCTGTGAGTACGACTGCATCACCTTTTACCTCTTGAACATACCAGGCAGGTCACTTTGAGAATTCAGTGATCCATCCATCGAGCTGTCTCTTGGCTTTCTGAACGATTGAGCTCGATTCGCAATGGCCAATGCTGAAATCGCGCCTGAAACGATTCGGTTAATTGCGAAGTAATCGAGCTGTCGCACTGACAAAAACCAGCAAAACAATCACGCAGCCAAGAGCGAATGACAAGGTGCTCAGATGGGCGACCGCCCCGATAAATACGGGACCGATCAGAATCCCCGCGTAGCCCATCGAGATGACAGCGGGGATGGCTACTGCCTGTGGCATACGTTGCTGGCGGCCCACGGCGGTAAAGAGCACAGGGACAATGTTTGAGCATCCAGCACCGACCAGAGCGTAGCCAATCAAGGACGCGGCCCAGCCATTGATTCCAAGCGACACGATCATGCCTGCGGCTGCGCAGAGTCCGCCAAGCGCAACGACGCGCACGCCGCCTAGTTTGCTGACGATGGCATCTCCTGTCAGGCGGCCCACCGTCATCGCGGCGGCGAAGGATGCGTAGCCCAAGCCGGCGATGCTCGGCTCTAACCCTCGGCTCGAGACAAGGAAAACCGCGCTCCAGTCGAGGATTGCGCCTTCAGTGAGGAAGACGATGAAACAGAGCGCCCCTAAAAACAGCACGATACCCCTGGGCACCGCGAACATTGGTCCACCCCGTTCAGTGCCATAAGTCAGAAAAGCAGGCGCTGCCTTGTAAAGCGCTCCCAAAACGGTGGCAACGATGCAGAGCGCAGCAATCAAAGGATGCAGGCCCAAGGTCAGCAGAGCGGTCATCGCCCCGGCGCCCAATATGCCTCCGACGCTGTAAAGGCCATGGAAGCCGGACTGAAGTGCCTGCCCGCTGTTTTTCTCGACGATGACGGACTGTATGTTCATGGCGCAATCAAGCATGCCCATGCTGGCGCCGAAGATAATGACAGCGATGACCAGACCCGGCAGCCACACCAAGGTGCTCAACAGCGCAAGAACGGCACACAAGACAATCGTCGCCCAGATTACGACCGGTCGGCATCCATAGTGTGCAGTGAGATACCCAGCGAAGGGCATGGCCACAATAGATCCACCGCCAAGGCCAAGCAGCAGCAACCCCAGGCCACCATCGTCCAGGCCGGCGCGTGCTTTAACCAATGGAACCAGAGGCGCCCAAGCGGACATGAGTAAGCCCGCGATGAGGAAGGCAATGCGTGTAGACATCCGCTCGCTGTGGTTAGCCGTGGGTAATAACACCGGCGATGGAGCATTCATAATTCTCGGTAATCCTTATCGATGATGCTAGCCATCGTTTACTCGGCTTAGGCAGTGCGGGTTTCGTATGTTTTTCGCGTGCCCGGGTTTCGAAACTTAACGCCTGCGCTCATACGTTGCTCTATAGCTGCTTGGCGCTACGCCAAAGAAGTCACGAAAGCGCATATGGAAGTTGGCGAAACTACAGAAGCCGGTCGCAATCGCGATATCGGTGATCGGCCGATTGCTCTGCAGAATAAGCTGTCGCGCTCGAGTCAAGCGCAGCTCGAGGTAGTAGCGTGTGGGCGTGGCGCCCACGAAACGGCAGAAGCGCCGCTCCAATTGTCGTCGGGAGATTTTCACACATTCAGCCAGTTCGTCGATCGATAGTGGCTCTTCGATGTTCTTTTGCATCAGTTCTAAAGCGAGCTTCAGGGTTTGTGGCAAGGTGGGGTCAGTGTCAACGATGACAGTCGATATCCCGGAGACTTCAGCGGTTTGATCGCAACTGAGTATTTCCTCGACAGCGTGCGTCAGCGACACGCCTTGTTTAGCGGTGATGAGCTCCAGCATCATTCGTAACGAACTGCTGGCGCCGGCGCATGTGATACGGTTTCTATCTAATACGTGAGTCCGACAAGTGACCAGGACTTTGGGGAAAACATCCTCCATCATCGCTCGCCCATCTGGATGGAAGGCACACTCGACACCGTCCATTAACTGAGCTTCCGCCAGAAAAAACGCACCATTCCACAAACCGCCCATGGTCGCGCCAAGAGATGCGACGTTACGTAGCTTGCGCCGTAACAGCGGGTCGCTCATCAGCTTCACTCGCAAACCACCAGCGACAATGAGAACGTCGATACGATCCGGTAGTTGGGATAACTCCAGGTCCGCTGAAATTGCGATTCCCAGATCGCTCATCACCAGACGGTTCTTGATGCCGACCGTCAACACCTCAAACGCCGGTGTCTCGCTAATCAGGTTGGCGGTCACCAGCGCATCGATAGCACCGGTGAACGACATCATCGAGAAATTGTTCAAAAGCACGAAAGCTACACGAGTCACCGCCTGCGGCATTAATGGTTTCTGCGCCGTATAGGAGTACCCCATGTTCTTGTCTTTAAGCACGCTCTCGAATACGAATGGCATAAATCCTCTTTGACACCTTTACCAATAGCTACGAAACCGTTGCGCAATCTAGACAGCGGTTTTTGGAGCAGACAGCAACAAATCAAAGAATGCCTGGCAGTCATCGCTCTCAGGCAGTGCTTCAACACTGTTCTTGATCGCATTGCTGAGCGTGGATCCCAAGCTGTCATCAGCCAGCAAATGATATTTAGCCGTGAGTTCGGCACTCGACATAGGGTTGCCGGGGTCGCCCTTGGCCGTCGCGGTTGGGCTCGTAAGACGCGTGCCGTCTTTCAGGGTAACTGTGACGCGGGAGAGAATTTCCTCAGGGAACCTGGCGGACAGGTCGGGCGCCTCATGAAGGGTTATCTTCCCGCTGATGTTCAAGATGTCCGGCGCATGAATGGAATCCCCGGTGACTTCGTCAGGGCCCAGCTTTCCACGAACGATCAAGGCGGCCAGTGGAAATGCGAGCGCATATTGGGCCTCATCCGCATTCTTCGGAAAATGCCCCTGCAAGCACACAGACTCGTGGAATGTCTCGACATCAATGGTCTCGATCAACTCAGCAGTGATGACTGGATGTGTTCGCATCAAATCGGTCATGGCCGTGAGTGCCGGTTGCGCCCAGCGACATACCGGCCACGGTTTGAAATATTGCTCGTCGATCTCCCAACGGGTTCCGATGTCCTGCCAGAAAGTGGAAATCTCCAAAGGTTCAACGGTGGCGGCTGGAGCGCCAGTGACACCGAGCTGTGCCATCAGTAATGCGTTCAGTCCGGCATACGCCCCGGCGCCGTGGGCATCACGCAACATTGTCGGAAAGCTCACCAGGCGCATCATCGGGCACCTCGGGCCGAAGTATTCCGCGATACCCAGCGCATGACGGAATGTCGTTTCATCAAGCTTCAGCAGGCGGGCACCGGCGCAAACGACCCCGATCCCGGAAAAGGCGCCTGAGGCATGATATTCAGGGGCGGTGGCCATCAATGCCTGGCCCGCCCGTAAGGCGGTCTCGTAACCGATGCACAGTGCGCTGAGGAGTTCTTCGCCGCTGATGTCTTTGCCCTGACTGCGATACGCGTCAACCAATGCAACAATGGCCGGGACAACAGTTGCACCTGCATGCCCCTTGGAGGTGAAGTGACCTTCATGTGCATCCAGGCTATCAACGCAGAAACCGCCTGCATACGCGGCGCCCAATGGATGTACGGCTCTGCCGTCGAACCAAAGGCGGCTGGACAGCTTGTTGGCAGAGTAGTGGGTGTCAGCGTAGGTTTTGAGCATCACGCTGGTTTGATTGTCGCGAGCACCGGCGGCCACACCAATGATGTCGAGCAGGCAAGTTTTAACCAACTCGCGTGTATGCAGGGGCGCGTCCTTGTAACTGAAATTCTGGACGAATGAATACAACTGCATTTCATGATTCCTGAATGATGAACGCCGAAACGGATGAAAAAGTTGCCCGGGGAAGGGCAACCTTTTATGCAGATTTAAATGAAGGGACTAATTTTTTGCGGTGGCGGTATTAGCCGCGGCTCGTGCGTCTGCCAGCCAGCTGTCATATTTCGCGCGATGGGCCGCGATCCATTCTTTGGCGTGACGAGTAATGTCAGCTGCACTTTTTTCACCGTTGTGCATTTTCAGATTTTGCGCGCTTTCATCGTCGGTAGTGATCTGCATTTCAGACAGGAACTTCACGGCAGCCGGATTTTTCTCGGCAAACTCTTTGTTGATTACCGCTTTGACACTGTCTACCGCGAAACCAAGGTTTTTACCATTAAAGGTAGTGTTGACATCGTTTTTGCCACCTGGAAGATCCGTACGCGGCACGGTTAACCACACAACATCTTTACCTTCGACCAAAACACCGGAGATCCACTGAGGTACCCAGGTGTAATAGAGAACCGGCTTGCCTTGTTTGTAACGAGCAATGGTGTCGGCCATCAGGGCAAAATAGGAGCCCTGGTTATTTGTGACGGTTTTTTCCAGGCCATAGGCTTTCATATGGTGGGCAATGACCAGCTCACACCCCCAACCGGGGTTGCAACCCGTCAGGTCGGCTTTACCGTCGCCATTACTGTCGAACAGCTTGGCTATCTCTGGCTTTTTCAGATCATCGACAGAGGTGATGTGATACTCATCAGCCGTTTTCTTATCGATCATGTAGCCCTGTAGTACGCCCGGCATAATGTCGCCGGTTTTCACCATCGTCTCATCGCCGCCGGCCTTCTCGTAGAAAGATTTGTGTAGCTCCTCCCACAGATGAACCGAGAAATCAGCGTCACCATTGGCAATTGCAATCATCATGGTGGAGTACTCGGTTTCCTTAGGAGTCTCAACGTCGTAGCCCAATTCCTTGAGACCCGCCATTGCGATCTCTCCGCGAAATCGCTCTTCGGCAATTGACGGGAAAATTGGGGTGATCGATACCCCTTTTCCGGGCTCCTGCGCCGTGGCGGCTGATGCGAAAACAGGGGAAACCGCTAGTACTAAAAGCGCCACAGAGTGAATGAATTTCTGTTTTATTCCGAAGGTTGTGAAGTTCATTATCGTTTGCCTTGGCTGGATTAAAGAAGTTGGCATTTCTTTTGGTTCACGACGCGCCGCTTAGCGGAGTTAGCTCTCTTTGGGACTGACTTCTATTTTCGTAACAGCGTTTTTTCTCTTCAGGCGATAAATGACACCCGCCGGACCTGTCTGGTACCAGTGCTCACCTTTGGTTGCCCTGTTACTGCGTTCGCCCATCGCCTGGGTCAGTCGGTCGAGGAAAATCGCCAGCAATACCAGCCCCAATCCACCGACGGTTGCCAAGCCCATATCAAGGCGGCCAATCCCGCGAAGTACCATCATTCCCAACCCACCAACCGAAATCATTGATGCGATCACCACCATGGAAAGTGACAACATTAATGCCTGATTCAGACCCGCCATGATCGTCGGTGCAGCTAAAGGAAGTTGAACCCGTCTCAGCATCTGGCGTGGGGTGCATCCGAAAGCCCGGGCCGCCTCAACCTTGTCTTCCGGTACTTGGCGAATTCCCAGATTGGTGAGCCTGACCAGTGGTGCTACCGAAAAGATGATCGTGACCAGCACCCCCGGTACGTTGCCGATACCAAACAGCATCACCACGGGCACCAGATAAACAAATGCAGGCAGTGTTTGCATTGCATCGAGTACCGGCCGCAGAAGCATCTCCAGTCTGTCACTCCGGGCACACAGGACACCCAGCGGTATGCCAATAACTGCACAGAAGAACAGTGAAGTGAGCACCAGGGCGAGGGTGACCATGGCGTCACTCCATACGCCGATCACTCCTAAGAGGGTAAGGGTAACGAAACAAAGGATCCCTATCTTTTTCCCTCCTACCTGCCAGCCGAGGAGCGTCGCAATAATAATGAATATTGACGGAGGAATAGCCAACAATCCGAACTGAATACCATTGAGTACCTGGTCGATTGGCCATCTAATTGAGCGGAATACCTCGCGGAAATTATGAACCAGATAATTTAAGGCAACTTCTACCCATTGGCCCAAAGGGACGTTGATGGATTGAAACGGGTCTAGAAAACTGAATTCGTTCATGTCATCACCTGAATGTCCGAGCCTGGCAAGCCAGCAAATAGAGACTATTAGTGTCGGCTCATTGTCTGAAGCAGTAGGCTCTTGGAGATCGTGCCTTTGAACACACCCTGGCGATCCAGGACGGCAACTGGATTAACTGCATCAGCAACGATGTGAAAGACGTCCTGCAGGAGTACATCGTCGCGCAGCGTAGGCGTGGATTGGTCCACGGCGTACGGATGCTCTGCACAAATCTTGGCAACATCGCCAGCCTTCAGGATCTTCGAGGCATCGAAACCTTTGAAGAAAGCCCTGACGTAATCGTTCACCGGGTTGCAAAGCAGCTCTTGCGGGGTACCGATCTGTACTACCCGGCCACCCTCCATGATCGCAATGCGATGGCCGATGCGAATCGCCTCGTCAATGTCATGGGAGATGAAGATGATGGTGCGATGCTGTTCTGCCTGCAGGCGGATCAGTTCGCCCTGCATTTCGTGGCGAATCAACGGGTCAAGTGCCGAGAAGGCTTCGTCCATTAGCAGGATGGCTGGGTCGTTAGCCAGCGCTCGGGCCAGGCCTACCCGCTGTTGCATACCGCCGGACAGTTGGTGCGGGTAGCTGTAGGCGTGGCCATCGAGCCCCACCTGTTTGAGTGCCTCGAGTGCACGTTTATGCCTTTCACTTTCCTCGACACCCGAGATTTCCAGACCGAAAGCAACGTTGTCGATCACACTCATGTGGGGCATCAGGGCAAACGACTGAAACACCATGCTCATGTCTTTGCGACGAACGCTGAGGAGATCAGCATCCGACAGACCGGTAATTTCCTGTCCGTTAAGATGGATTGTTCCGGAGGTTGGCTCGATCAGTCGATTGAACAAGCGGACCATCGTCGACTTCCCGGAACCGGAAAGCCCCATGATGACAAAAATCTCTCCACGCTTTACGGAGAAACTGGCATCAAAAACGCCAACGACTTGACCGGTTTTGCTGAAAATTTCACTTTTATCAGCACCGCGAGCCAGCATCTCCATCGCGAGTTTTGGCTGAGCACCAAAGACTTTGTAAATGTTTTTTACCGAGAGTATCTCGTCACCAAGACTCATAACCCCTCCTGCTGCAATTACGACGTAAGATCAAGAATTTAGGTGTACGTGTCTTGATCAGTTCAGACGGTGCTTGTGGGGGCAGTCAAGCTTGGAGAAAGGTTGGGAAATAGTCATTGTGACCATCCTCTTTATTATGTGATGTTTATTATTTTTGTTTTATCGGCGCTGAATTAAGCAGTACCTTGAGAACCAAGTTATTACCTAATAGAGTCAGCGTCTAACAACATTTCTTCCAGCCAATCAATAACGTCATGTTATCAATCAATTAATCATGTCAATTTGCGACTGCGGCAGTGCTAGTTGCGAAGACGACTGCGGCTGGCCCTGTCTTAGACCCTGTGTTTGAGCTACGCTCCAGCGTAGGCTCTAGGTGGCACCCTCCCACCGATCTCATCCCTTAAGGCCCTCCAAAGGGCCCCGAACCGGATATTCAATACTCTAGGTTATGGTTAAGCACATCGATCCAGACATGACGCTGCTGAAAATGCCGTCTCTGAAAGCAGTGAAGTCATTCGTAGCCGCCGCAAAATATCAGAGCTTTACGCGTGCGGCAGAAGCACTGTGCGTTACTCAAGCGGCAATCAGCCGTCAGATTCGGGAACTTGAGGCGTACCTTGGGGTGGATCTCTTCAAGAGGGTGGGGCGAGCAGTCGAGTTGACGGAAGCCGGATCCATCTTTTTTGATGCGGCACAGCTATCTTTCGTCAACATTTCCCAGGCGGCGGAGCGCATTCGCACCAACAATGCAGGCAAGCGCACGTTGACGCTTTGCTGTTCTCCCGCGTTTTCAGCCCTCTGGCTCGCAGCGAAGCTGCCAGGTTTTTTTACCAAGAACGCAGACATCGACCTCAATCTGGTAACCACTCAAAACTTTTTGTCGATGGAACCGGGTGTAACGCCGGACATCTTCATCACCAAAATGGCCAGGATTCAGGATGGCTACCGCAGTTATCCGTTGTTTCATGACGTCATCTACCCGGTGTGCACACCTCGTTACAAAGAGGAGCACCCTGAGCTGTCCAGCCTGGAAGGATTACGCGACGGGGTTTTGCTAAACCTCAGCCCCTATGGCAGATCCCAGGTAGCGGAGCACGTTGACTGGGGCGTTTGGCTGGCTTATCACGATGTTGATATCGAGAAACGCCCCCACGACAGCCCTCACGTGTTCAACGCGAACGACTACAACCTGGTAATTAGCATGGTGTTGACCCATCAGGGCGTCGCCCTCGGATGGAATCACCTGGTTGCAAACCTGATCGAAAACGGCACGCTGATTCGGCCGATAGAAGAGGAAGTGGTTCTCCATGAAAGTCAGCACTATCTGACATTTCGTGAAGACCGGATCAATGACGACGCCTGTTGCCGGCTACGAGACTGGATTCTCGCCCAGTTTTCCTGAGCTGTTTAGAAGATAGGAGTACTGACTGAGCAGTGACTCGGGGTGCGAGGAGGGGAGAAGTTTGGGTATGCCGGTGGTGATCATTCGTGGTTCCCACCACCGGCAGTTTTGTACTTAGCCGACAGATCTCAACGGGATCGTGTCATTGAGTTGCTCAAGCATCGTTTTGCAGTACCAGTCATCAAACTGACACACACCAATTTCGCTGGCCACCGACAATGGGCCCGGCTCGTAAGCAGGAGAGCTGACCCCGACCTGTGCGCCTTCCACCAAGGTGCGATCCTGGTCATTGGTTGCAAGCCAAACCTTGGTCAGGCGATCGATATCGTAGTCGACACCTTCCTGCGCGTCCTTCTTGACGATCCATTTTGTAGTGACCAACGTCTCGCCCGGACCGATGGGCAGAACGCGGAAGCTCAGCGCGTGATCGCCCAGAAAGTGGTTCCAGGTTGATGGGTAGTTGAAATAAAGCAGCGCACCGATGTTGGCTTCACCGGTTGTGTCCAAGCGACCGGCAACCGCAGGCTTGCCATCCATTGTGTAGCTGACGGCCCCGGAAAAAAGGGGGATGCGCGTCATGCGGAAGCGACCGTCTTCGTCCATGACCAATTGGCTGGGCAGGCCTGCTGCTTCGCAACGATCCCAATGCTCTTTGAGTTCAAGATCCTCATCGCCGCCGGCGCCACCCACTGATGGGTTGTCGACGAATGAGTGCATCAATTCCGGGTGAGTAAAATCGCAGTGGTAACACTCGCGGTTGTTCTCGAAAACCAGTTTCCAGTTGCCTTTCTCGATGATGTTCGACTCAAACGCGACTTTGCAGTCGTCCAGGTTATGAGGCGCAACGAAAGGGGTGACGGATTTTCTGAACGACGAAAAGTCTGGGGCGACATCTGCTACGCACACATAGATGTACGTTTCGACGACCTCACAATGCACGGTTTTCAACCCATGCTGAGACTTGTCGAAATCATCCCCCATGTTCCCGGCGAAAAGCAGTCTGCCATCCAGCTCGAAGGTCCATTTGTGGTAAGGGCACACCAGCTTGGCGACCTTGCCGCTTGCTTCCGGGCACACCTTGGAGCCGCGATGGCGGCAGGCGTTGTGGAATGCACGAATCTGCTTGTCTGCGCCGCGCACGATAGCGACAGGGTAATCGCCGATTTGCAGCGACAGGTACTGACCCGACTTCTCCAGCTCAAATGTGTGCCCTGCGAAGATCCAGCTTTTGTGCCAGATCTGTTCCAGGTCCTGCCTGTAAACGTCTGGATCGCTATAAAGGGCACCTGGCAGCGCGTGGTCAGGCTTGCGCTGCGCGATTAGATTTGAAACTGCCGATTTAGTGCTCACGGTCAACACACTCCAAAATACCAAGGGGGCGACACATTCAGCCTGCTCAGCGAGGTAAGGCCAAACGGTCTTGAGTTCGCAGTACCGTCTGTGGATGCAAGCCCATCAAACCGTGCTGCTTCTATCCGCGAACCGGAACGGTTTGCCACGTCCAGGAAGCGCCTTACGAAATGTGCCTTCTTGGATGGGGGTGCCATCCGTGCACTCATTTCGTTTCTGATCCATTACTAATGCAGACAATTCTTTAATGCCGATGTTTGCATCAACAGCAATATTTCTACAGCACCATATTCGATCCCGGGCAAACGAATCTTAACTAACGGGACGAATGTACGAGAAATCTTCTTCTCCAATTCGTCGGTAGAATATCGCTGTTGTAAGGCTACGACGGCAATCATGCATCAACAAGAAACATTTACTCTGATCAATGCATAAACAAATGTTATCGATTGACGTCGTGGACGCGGCGAGGAAATCTTATGTCATTGAATATAAAGGGATATTTATTTCCTGTGACAAGTGATGCGTCCATTTAGAAATGTATACGTCAGAAATACACTCTATTGACCGCCTTCTTGGCCCATGCCAGTCTGGATTCAACAGTAGCCAAAGTGCCGTAGTTGATCTCGTGTTTGAGCAATGGGAACTGTCCCGTGAAAACATGGCGATTTTTATCGTGTTCAAGGCATCAAGGCTGACGCGTTTGTTGATCTTCCACCTAACTCGCATTCGGAGCATTTATCTTGAAATTTGAAGGTATTTATACGCCAGCAGTAACTCCTTATAACTCTGATGGGGAGATTGACTGGAATGTGTACTCGGAAGTTTTGGAGTCGCTGATTGAGGCGAAAGTACACGGCATTATTATCGGCGGCTCAACCGGCGAGTATTATGCGCAGACTTCGGAAGAACGCACCGAGTTGGCAGCCTACGCCAAAGATGTGATCGGCACTCGGGTGCAACTGATCGTCAGCACCGGGGCGATTCGTACCGAAGATGCGGTTCAGTACGCCAAGGATGCCAAATCGATCAAAGCGGACGCCATTCTCGTCACGTCCCCGCCTTACGCGCTGCCAACCTCACAGGAAAACGCGATTCACGCGCTCACTATCGATCGCGCAGCGGACTTGCCGATCATGCTTTACAACTATCCGGGGCGCATGTGCGTTTCGATGGATGAAGAATATTTCACGCGTGTCAGCCAATCGAAAAACGTCGTCGCCATCAAAGAAAGTTCCGGCGACATGGGCCAGGTGCATATGCTGGCCCGGCAGTTCCCCAACATCGCCTTGTCCTGCGGATGGGACGACCAGGCCCTCGAGTTTTTTGCCTGGGGCGCCCGCAGTTGGGTGTGCGCAGGTTCCAACTTCCTGCCCAAGGAACACGTTGCGCTTTATGAAGCCTGCGTGATCGAAAAGAACTTCGACAAAGGCCGTCAAATCATGTCGGCAATGATGCCGCTGATGAATGCCCTGGACGGTGGCAAGTTCGTGCAGTCGATCAAGTACGGCTGCGAAGTTGCCGGATTGAAAGTCGGTAACGTGCGCCTGCCATTGCAGCCACTTGAAGCGGACGAAAAGCAGAGTTTCGCGTCGGTCATTACTGAACTCAAACGTAACGTAGCCAACATTACTTCGGGAGCCAGCCATGGGTGACCTTCTGAGCAAGGCCGAGTATGCCGCTCTGGCCAAAGATATTTCGTTGCCATCCAAGGCGTTCATCAATGGCGCGTTTAAATCCGCGATCTCGGGCAAAACCTTCGCCACGAACAACCCGGCAACAGGTGAGTTTTTGACAGACGTCGCTGCCTGTTCGTCCGAGGATGTCGACTTTGCGGTGAGTAACGCCAAAGAGGCCTTCGAGGATGGACGCTGGAGATCGATTTCTCCCAGGGAGCGCAAAGCGGTTCTGTTGAAGTTTGCAAACCTGCTTGAAAGCCATCAACACGAACTGGCCGTCCTCGAGAGCCTCGATAGCGGCAAGCCTGTGAGTGAGTGTCAGCTGGTCGATGTGCCGGACACCATCCACACCCTGCGTTGGCACGCGGAACTGATCGACAAGATTTATGACAACACCGCCCCGGTGGGCAGCGACGCGCTGAGCATGGTGGTCCGGGAGCCGATCGGCGTGGTGGGCTGCGTATTGCCCTGGAACTTCCCGCTGCTGATGCTTGCCTGGAAAATCGGCCCAGCGCTCGCTGCGGGCTGTTCGGTCATCGTCAAACCTGCAGAACAAACGTCGCTGACCACGTTGCGCGTCGCTCAGCTGGCGTTTGAAGCCGGTATACCCGCCGGTGTCCTCAACATTGTGACCGGCACGGGCAAAGAGGTTGGCGAGCCCATTGGCTTGCATAACGACGTCGACATGGTGAGCTTTACCGGCTCCACCGCGACCGGCCGCCGTTTCCTGCATTACGCAGCCGATTCGAACCTGAAACGCATCGTGCTCGAATGCGGCGGGAAAAATCCGGCGGTAGTGATGGATGATGCCGAAGACTTGAATCGTGTGGCCGAGCATGTCGTCAACGGCGCGTTCTGGAACATGGGCGAAAACTGCTCCGCGACCTCGCGCCTGATCGTCCACGCGTCTGTTAAAGACGAGTTGCTGGAGCGCATGGGCGCCTACATCCGCGAATGGAAGATGGGCGACCCACTCGATCCGCAAAACCGCGTAGGGTCGCTGGTCAGCCCAGAGCATTTCGCAAAAGTGAAGTCGTACCTTGAGCACGCCACCGCCGGGAAGCTTGAAGTTGTTTACGGTGGCGCGACCAAAGACGGTGCCTTCGTAGAGCCAACCGTGATTGACGGTGTCGGTCGAGACAACCGTCTGTTCCAGGAAGAGATATTCGGTCCGATCCTTTCAGTCACCACATTCAGTTCGATCGCCGAAGCCATTGCCCTGGCCAATGACACGGTGTACGGCCTGGCGGCCTCGGTTTACACCGGCAGCCTTCGCCGAGCAATCAAGTTGTCGCGGGAAATTCGCGCCGGCATTGTCACCGTGAACTGCTTTGGTGAGGGCGATGCCTCGACGCCATTCGGCGGCTACAAAGAGTCGGGCTTCGGTGGTCGGGACAAATCCATTTTTGCCCATGACCAGTACACCGAAATCAAAACAATCTGGATCGATGTGTCTGATCGGTCGGATGAAGAGACCGAAAAATGAGCACCCATACCATCAAGCGCCTGCCGGTAGACACCGGGGTTTCAGGTTGGGAGGCGATTTCCGCACGCACTGCGCCTGTCCGCATGCTTGATGGAAACGTGACGGCGGATTGGCTGATTATCGGTGCCGGTTTTGCTGGCCTGTCCGCCGCTCGCAGACTTTCACAGTTACACCCGGGTGACAGCATTGTTGTGGTCGATGCTCATGAAGTCGCCAAGGGCCCGGCGGGCAGAAACTCTGGCTTCATGATCGATGTGCCGCACAGTCTGTCGTCAGGGGAATACTCCGTGGCGAGTGAGTCTGCAACGGCGCTGGAGATCACGCAAAATCGTTTTGCGATTGATTTTGCTGCGCAAGCCGCACGCGAGTACGGCATGTCCGCAGACACCTTTGACCCTTCAGGGAAGATCAACGCTGCCGCCACTGAGCGTGGATTGAAGCTGAACGTCAATTATGCCAAATCCCTTGAGCGCATTGGCGAAAAGTTCGAGATGTTTGATGCAGTGCAAATGCGTGAAATCACCGGGTCTACCTATTACCATGGAGGGATCTATACCCCCGGAGCTGTGTTGATTCAACCCGCACAATACATCAGAGACCTGGCAGCAGGGCTGGAAGGGAAAATCACTCTCTTTGAGCGCTCTCCAGTTATTGAATTGTCGAAGCAGGGCAGCGGCTGGATCGCTCGATCTCATAACGGGACGGTGCACGCACCCAAGGTCATTCTTGGGGTTAACGGTCACATTGAAGACTTTGGTCATTATCAGGGACGCCTGCTGCACGTCTTTACGTACGCCTCCATGACGGCAACGTACAGTGATGATGCATTCAAGAAAGACGTGCCGGGTAGAGCCAAGTGGGCATTGTTGCCAGCTGATCCAATGGGCGCGACTGTTCGTAAAATCTCTACAGACGGTCTCTCGCGTATCGTCATCCGGACAAAGTTCACCTATGACCCGAGTATCCAGGTCACGCCAGAGCGTGTAGCGGCGGTTGCCAAAGAACAGCGACATTCTCTGGATGCACGCTTTCCCGAATTGAAATCCACTGCGTTGGAGTTCAGCTGGGCCGGCCGTCTGTGTTTGAGTCGTAACAGCGCCGCTGCATTTGGCGAGATCGAAGAAAACCTGTATTCGGCTTGCTGCGAAAATGGGTTGGGAACGGTCAAGAGCACTCTGGCAGGTGTAATGGCGGCGGAATTGGCTTCGGGTATACGTTCTGATTTTCTGGATAGTTTCAGTCACGCGCCAGGGCCCAGCAGGCTACCCCCCCAAATAATAACGAAGCTGGGCGTCAGTTCGGTCATTCGTTGGCATGAATTTTGGGCCGGGCGAGAAGGTTAACAAGTTTAAGCTGTCGGCTTTTCCTATAAAAGGCCGTTTAATAAGTCACTAATAATAACGGAACAATCCATGAAGAATATTTGGAAGGCATTCTGCGCGCTCGCGTTTGTGGGCATGATGAGTTTGCAGGCACACGCTGAAGAAAAAAACATAGTAATGGGGACCATGTCTTGGGAGGATTTGGTGCCCATTACCGGCATTACCAAGAAAGTACTTGAGAACGCTGGGTATACCGTAAAAGTCGTGGAGTTTTCCGAGTGGGGTATCGCCTACGCTGCACTCAGCAAAGGGGATATTCAGGTATTGGCATCCCAGATTGATTACGCCGCCGCCGATTATTGGAAAAAGAACAAGAACAAAATCGAGAAGCTGTCACCGGTCTCCTTTGGTCTTTATCAGGGCATGGCAGTACCCAGTTACGTAGACATCGACTCCATCGAACAGCTGAATGCAAACGCGGACAAACTGGGGAACAGAATCATTGGTATTGAGCCAGGTTCGGGTTTGATGAGTGACGCGAACAACGTGGTCAAAGCGTACGACATCAAGCTCAAGCTGGTCGAAGGCAGTACTTCGGCCATGACCGCGGCTTTAAAGTCGGCAGTCGACCGAAAAGAATGGGTGGCGGTAACCGTCTGGGATCCTTCCTGGATGACCAAGAAATTTGATCTCAAATTCTTGAAAGATCCAAAAGGGGTCTTCCCGCCGTTGCAGGGTTATTACTGGATTGGACACAAAGGCTTCGCTGAAGCCAATCCGCGTGCGCGTGAACTGATGGCCAGTGTTTATGTGCCTATCACGGACATCACCGCGATGAATGCTGAAGTCAAGGATGGCAAGACCATGGACGAGGCTATCAAGGGTTGGATTGATAGTCATACAGATCTTGTAAATCGTTGGGGAAATATCAAGAACTATTAAGTTTTGTTTGTTTGCCACTGCCGCCCTTTGATTAATTAAAGAAACCAGCAAACAACTGGTTCGATGGATTGCGAAATGACAATGGCCACAATTAATACTGACGAAGTGCTGGTAGATTGCCAGTCGGTTTGGAAAATCTTCGGTAAAAATGCACCGGCAGCCATGGACGCGGTTGTCCAGCAGGGTCTTTCAAAGACCCAGATCCTGCAAAACCATGGCTGCGTGGTCGGGGTTTCCGATGTCAGTCTCCAGGTTCGCCGGGGGGAAATATTTTGCATCATGGGTTTGTCCGGCAGTGGCAAATCCACCCTTATAAGGTTGCTGAACAAGCTGATCACCCCGAGCTCGGGGAAGGTCCTGGTCAAAGGCAAGGACGTTTCATCCTTGTCGCCGGCACAACTGCGAGAGGTGAGGGCGCGTCACATCGGTATGGTCTTTCAAAGCGTTGCCTTGCTGCCTAACCGTACGGTTCTTGAGAACACCGCGTTTGGCCTGGAAGTGCAGGGTGTGGGCAAGGCTGAACGTTACAAAGTGGCCGAGCAGGCGCTAGCAAAGGTTGGATTGAGCGAGTGGACTTCACGCTATCCAAGCGAACTGTCAGGCGGCATGCAACAACGGGTCGGACTGGCGCGTGCACTCACAGCTGACCCAGAAATAATTTTGATGGATGAGCCGTTCAGCGCGCTTGATCCGCTGATTCGCCGACAGTTGCAGGATGAGTTCCGCCAGCTGACCAAGGAGCTGGGCAAGTCCGCGGTGTTTATTACACACGACCTGGACGAGGCCATCCGCATCGGTGACCGCATTGCGATCATGAAGGATGGCGCCATCATTCAGGTTGGCACCGCCGAGGAAATCGTGCTCAACCCGGCTGACGACTACGTGGCGGAATTCGTCGCCGGCATTTCCCGATTGCATCTGGTCAAGGCTCACTCGGTCATGACGTCTGTCCAAGCCTACAAGGCCGCACAGCCGACTTGCGATATTTCCAGGCTCACTCAAACCTCGCTTGACGCCGATATTGATGAACTCATCAGCTTGACGATGAAGTCCAAGCGCGACGGGCTTGCCGTCGTCGATAACGGAACAGTGGTCGGGATCATTACGCCTCGTGATCTGCTGCGTGGCGTTCAAGGTATTCCCAACGAGTTGGTGCCAGTACCAACCGCCGGTGCGATGGAGGCGTCCGCATGAGCACGCCGGATTTTTCTAGTCAGTTTGATACCTCCATTGATACAGGACTGGAATGGCTTTCGGACAATGGCGAGTTCGTGTTCGATGCCGTCAATGCGGTGCTGAAGGGCATTTACGAAGGTGTGCTGTGGTGTGTCGCCTATCCACCGCACTACGTTGTAGCGATTGTCATGGCGTTGATTGGCTGGCGTCTGGCTGGCGTTCGCTTTGCAATTCTTGCAGGTTTGGCCCTGTTGTTTTGCGACGTCATCGGCTTGTGGCCAGAGACAGTCAGCACGCTTGCCCTGGTGCTCACAGCAACTGTCCTGGCACTGGTTGTCGCCATTCCGCTGGGGGTCATTGCCGGTCTGGCGCCGGCCTTTGATCGCGTGGTTGATCCTTGTCTGGATTTGATCCAAACGATGCCGCCCTACATCTACCTGCTACCGGCCATTGCACTGCTCGGCTACGGCCCTGCCACGGCGCTGTTGGCGACTTTTATCGTCGCGCTTCCCCCTGCGCTACGACTGACCTCGCTGGGTATTCGCATGACACCCAAGGAGTTCATCGAGTTGGGAGATGCCAGCGGCGTGACTGGAATGCAGATGTTTTTCAAGATCCGCTTACCGTTCGCCATGCCCAGCATCATGGCCGGTGTCAACCAAAGCTTGATGATGGCGTTCGGTATGGTCGTCATCGCCGGCATTGTGGGTTCGGGCGGTTTGGGCGAGGCGATTTACGGTTCCATCCGTACGTTGGATATCGCCAAGTCGATCAACGCGGCCATCGCTATCGTTATCCTGACCATGATCCTGGATCGTCTGGCGCAGAGTGCTGCACAGGCGCGGGTGAGGGCTTCCCAATGACAACGCACATTCAATTTTCTCCAGGCGATTACCTGGCTCCCGCCGTTGATTGGCTGAACACTAATTTACATGGATTGTTCAAAGGGATAAGTCAGGTCATTGAGGCGGTACTCGGTGCAGTGGAGGGGGCGCTGCTTGCTCCCCATCCGTACTTATTCATCGGTATTGTCGTCGTTGCGGCCTTCTTTTTTGCCAATAAACGAGTCGCTGTTTTCGCTGCGGTGATGTTGGCTTTCTGTTTGTTCGCTGGCCTTTGGGTCGCGTCCATCCAGACGATTGCGCTCGTCAGCGTGTCGGTCCTGATCTCTGTTGCCATTGCTTTCCCGCTGGGGGTTCTGGCCGCCCGGGTGAAGCGTGTAGATGAAGCGTTGCTGCCGATTCTGAACATCATGCAAACGGTGCCGCCCTGGGTATACCTGATCCCCGCAGTGATGCTGTTCAGCTTGGGACGGGTGCCCGCGATCATCGCAACGATTGTTTACGGCATCCCGCCGATGCTCAGATTGACGACTCTGGCCTTCAAGCAGTTGCCCAAGGATCTCCTTGAGTTGGGCCAGGCGTCCGGTGCTTCACCTAAAGACATTCTGTTCAAAATTGAACTGCCGACTGCTGCACCCACACTGTTGGTAGGCCTGAACCAATGCATCCTTATGTCGCTGGCGATGGTGGTGCTGGCAGGTTTGGTGGGGGCGGGCGGTCTGGGGGCTGAAGTTACCCGTGGCCTCTCCAGGATGGAGATGGGATTAGGCCTTCGAGCGGGCCTGGCCATTGTCGCTATTGCGCTGCTGTTGGATCGACTGTCACGGGGCGCGTTACAGCGTCACTCCCCCAGCAAACTCCTTTGAAAGGGCATCAGTATGAGACGCAGCTTTTTTTGCATTGATTCGCACGCGTGCGGCAACCCGGTTCGGGTTGTAGCGGGCGGAGCACCGCTGATGCCCTCCGTATCGATGGCGGAGCGTCGCGATATTTTCGTGCGTGACCACGACTGGGTACGCACCGCATTGATGTTCGAGCCTCGGGGGCACGACATCATGTCTGGCGTCATTGTTTATCCATCGGTACGTGATGACTGCGACTTCGGTGCGCTGTTTATCGAAGTCAGTGGCTGCCTGCCGATGTGTGGAGCGGGCACCATCGGATTATCGACCGTGGTCATTGAAGAGGGCTTGGTGACACCTCGTGAGCCGGGAAAACTGGCGATTGAAACACCGGCGGGACGGGTCGATGTCGAATACACAATGGGCGGCGAGTTTGTTGAGTCGATTCGCTTGTTCAACGTAGCCAGCTACCTGCACAGCGCCGATGTGGTGGTGCAAGTACCTGGAATTGGTACGTTTACGGTGGACATCGCCTACGGCGGGAATTTCTATGCGGTGGTCGAACCACAGGAGTGCTGGACTGGATTCGAAGGGCAGACGACGGCTGACATCGTGGGGATGAGCCAGAAGCTGCGCGCAGCGCTCTCGGCCATTTGTGACCCTGTGCATCCAGAGAACAGCAGAATCAGTGGTGTTCATCACGTCATCTGGTGTGACAAACCACAGAGCAGAACCGTGCATGGCCGCTGTGCAGTGTTCTACGGTGATAAAGCTATTGATCGTTCTCCCGGCGGTACCGGTACCTCGGCCCGGATGGCTCAGCTCTTCGGAAAAGGTCGGCTGAACGTCGGCGACGTTTATCGACTCGAAAGTCTGATCGGTACAATCTACGAAGGAAAAGTGGAGGCGTCGGTAAAGGTCGGAACCTTCGACGGCATGAATCCAAGTGTCAGCGGCTGGGCTGAGGTGATAGGTCACAACACTATTTTCGTCGATGACAAAGACCCTCTTGCCCACGGGTTCCAGCTCGCATAAACAGTACGGTCACGGCGCCAGCGGTTGATTCTTCGCAAGTGCAGATTCAACCGTGGTTTGCACAAAGGCTGCATTCGTCAGTGTAAAGAAGCGAGGCGTAAAGTGAGAGAACGACGAGATTTCAGCGGGTGTATGAAAGGTAAAAACCTGCGCTATCTGGAAGAGACTCGTAGTGAGCCGACGGCTCATGCTCGGGCAGGATTTTTACTGCTCGAGCACTTCTCGTTGCCTGCATTTACGCAAGCGCTCGATACGATTGTCACTGCCAACCTTTTGCGTCCTACGTTGTTCTCTTCACGTACCTTCGGGTTGCAGGACGGAGAGGTTACCAGCGACCTTGGCCTGGTCATTCGACCGGATGCGCGTTTGGACGTGGCAGCACTCAAAGACCTTAATTTGCTGGTCATATGCGGCGGCTATCGCACCGAACTCAAAGTCAATCACGAGCTGATCAGCATCCTTAAAACGGCATCAGAACTTGGTATCACCCTGGCAGGGCTGTGGAATGGGGCGTGGTTTTTGGGCGTATCAGGTTTGCTTGAGGGGTATCGTTGTGCGATTCATCCCGAACACCGACCTGCGCTCGCAGAAATTTCAAAAGTCACGCATGTCACCAGTGAAGCATTTGTCATGGATCGAGACCGGCTCACGGCTTCGAGTCCGGCGGGTGCTTTTCATATGGCTCTCGAGTGGATCAAAGGGCTGCATGGCAAGGCGCTTGTCGAGGGCATCGAAGACATTCTGTCTTTCGAAGAGTCGCGGTATCGGCGTATCAAACCGACACAGAACATCTCGTTGAGCGCCCCCCTCAAGGAGGTGGTCAAACTGATGGACGCCAACCTGGAAGAACCGTTGCAAATGGACCAACTGGCGGTATATGCCGGACGTTCCCGTCGACAAATAGAGCGCTTGTTCAAAGAACAACTGGGTACCACGCCGCAACGGTATTACCTGGAATTGCGCATTACCGAAGCGCGGCGATTACTTCAGCACACAGAGCTGTCTCAGGTTGATGTGCTGGTCGCATGCGGCTTTGTTTCACCGAGCCATTTCAGCAAATGCTACAGCTCGTATTTTGGTTACCGGCCTTCGAGAGAAACACGGCTGGTGAAGTAAAAAAGGGCTGTCGCAAAAATTTTAAGGAGGAGGGCATGACCGAGTTGCGATTGAAGTGCGACCGAACAGAAAATGCTGCGCCCACCGTTGCTGCTAGTCCTGGGGTCGCAAGGCCCCAACTCGGGATCTTCTTATGCCTGCTTTCAATGCTTATCTTTGCGAGCCAGGACGGACTAACCAAGGTGCTTGTCAAAGACTTCCCGGTTGCCCAACTGGTCATGATGCGCTATTGGGTGTTTGTCGTTTTTGCCCTCGGATATGCCGCCTACCAAGGTAGGGGCAAAGAGTCATTTCGCAGTAAGCACCCTGGGCTCCAAATCATTCGAGCGCTGTTAGCCGTGGGTGAAACCATACTGTTTGCAGTAGGGCTACGATATTTGGGCCTGGCCGAAATGCATGCGCTCTACGCCGTATTTCCGCTGATGGCACTGGCATTGGCGGGGGCCGTGCTTGGGGAGTTCATAGGTCTGCGGCGCTGGATTGCCGCCGCCATAGGGTTCACCGGGACACTGATCATCCTTCGACCAGGCGCGGGCGTTTTCGAACTCGCGGCGCTGATTCCCCTGCTGGCTGCTTTGGCGTTCGCGGTGTTCAACGTATTGACGCGCCGGATTAGCCAACACGACTCCTTTGCTACGAACATGCTCTTTATGGCAAGTGTGGGTGCCCTGACAGTCACATTTGCGGGGCTACCCGCATGGGTTTCTCCGACTCCGGTCCAGGGCCTCTTGATGGGGATCCTGTCATTGACGGGTGTAGTCGCTCAGATTCTGTTCATTCAAGCACTGAAATACGCAACCGCTTCTACCCTGCAGCCTTTCAACTATGCGCTTCTGGTGTTCGCCACTTTGATTGGTGTGATCGTTTTTGCCGAGCGCCCGGATACCTGGGTGGTTGTCGGAGCCACGTTGGTGATTATTGGGGGGCTGTATGCGATTAAGGCAAAGGCGTGAACGTACCTGAGTGTATGAAGTAATCAATGTTTCCTGGATGAGCACGGCCATAAAAAAGGGCAGCTCAAAGCTGCCCTTTTCCCAACCTACTCCTTAGGCGGCGCTAAACAGCTTGTGCGGATCCATGACAAATTTCTTCGGCACCCCGGCATCGAACTCGTGGTAACCGCGCGGCGCGTCGTCCAGGCTGATCACCTGCACGCCGACGACCTCGGCAATGTTGATCCGGTCCCACATGATCGCCTGCATCAGCTGACGGTTGTACTTCATCGTCGGGGTCTGGCCGGTGTGGAAGCTGTGGGACTTGGCCCAGCCGAGGCCGAAACGGATGTTCAGGCTGCCATGCTTGGCGGCTTTGTTGACTGCGCCCGGGTCTTCGGTGACATACAGACCCGGGATCCCGATATTGCCGGCGACCCGCACCACGCCCATCAGCGCGTTGAGCACGTCGGCCGGGGCCTCGTGCTGCGCGCCGTCATGGCCGTGGCCACGGGCTTCGAAGCCGACCGCATCGACCGCACAATCGACTTCCGGCTCACCGAGCAGGTCGGCGATTTGCTCGTGCAACGGAGTGTCCTTGGTCAGGTCGGCGATCTCGAAGCCCTGGGCCTTGGCATGCGCCAGACGCAGCGGATTCACGTCGCCGACTATCACCACCGCCGCACCAAGCAGACGGGCGGAGGCGGCAGCAGCCAGTCCGACCGGACCGGCACCGGCGATATACACCGTGCTGCCAGGGCCGACACCGGCGGTCACCGCGCCGTGGTAGCCGGTCGGAAGGATATCGGAGAGGCAGGTCAGGTCACGGATTTTCTCCATGGCCTTGTCGCGGTCGGGCAGCTTCAGCAGGTTGAAGTCGGCATACGGCACCAGCACGTATTCGGCCTGGCCGCCAACCCAGTCGCCCATGTCCACATAGCCATAGGCACCGCCGGGGCGCGCCGGGTTGACCGTCAGGCAGACGCCGGTGTGCTGTTCCTTGCAACTGCGACAACGGCCGCAGGCGACGTTGAACGGCACCGAGACCAGGTCACCGATCTGCACGTTTTCCACGTCACGGCCCTTCTCGATCACCTCACCAGTAATCTCATGGCCAAGCACCAGCCCGACCTGGGCCGTGGTCCGACCACGCACCATATGCTGGTCGGAGCCGCAGATATTGGTCGAAACCACGCGCAGGATTACGCCATGGTCGATGCGCTTGCCGCGCGGGTCTTCCATTTTCGGATAGGGGATGGTCTGCACCTCGACCTTGCCTGCGCCGAGATACACGACACCACGATTACCAGACATGCTTTCACCTCGCTTTTGTTGTTGTGAGAACACGGCCCTTGTACTGCGAAGGGGCGCGCGGCCTTACAGTGCAGTGGTATATGTCTTGCGTTTGCGCGTGAATGCAGATTGGTTGGAAGTCACCTTCCAACGACGCGTGATTAGCAGTTATCGTATCGATCCTACGCCTGGTATCAGCACCCGGCGAGAGCATTTAGTCCCTGTTGAGTATCTCTTTCCCCTCAATTTCCATGGATTCAGGGCTAACCCCGGACGATAGGAGTAAACGCGATGATTGCGGACTGGACAGGTCAGGTAGCGCTTGTCAGCGGAGCCGGTAGTGAGCGAGGAATTGGTATTGCGATTGCGAAGCGTCTGGGCAGCCTGGGCGTGAGGTTGATTGTCACAGGCAGCAGCGCTCGCATCCATGATCGGGTGGAGGAGTTACGTGCCGCAGGATTTGAAGCGCAAGGGCGTACGGCGGACTTGAGTGAAGAGGATCAAGTCCTTGAACTTGCCACTTGGGCCGAATCGGTATGGGGGCGAATCGATATTCTTGTGAACAATGCCGGCATGGCCGCCCAAGGTCATCCGGAGCCTTTTGCCGATCTGGCGGACATGAGTGTCGATAGCTGGAATCTTTCAATTGCTCGAAATCTGACAACCGCCTTCCTGTTGACCCGTGGAATTTTGCCGGGGATGCGCAACAGACACTACGGCCGTATCGTCAATGTCAGCTCCACGACTGGCACTCGGGCAGGTAATCCAGGAGAGGCTGCTTATGCTGCGGCCAAAGCTGGGATGGTAGGTATGAACATGAGCCTGGCCCTTGAGGTCGCGCGCTATGGAATCACTGTGAACTCGGTCGCGCCTGGCTGGATCGCCACAGGGTCAAGCACTCCAGAGGAAGAGAATGCAGCGAAGTATGTTCCGGTTGGCAGGGCTGGTCGTCCGGAAGAAGTTGCTGCTGCCGTTACGTTCCTGGCCTCACCTGAGTCAAGTTACATTACCGGTGAGTTGCTGGTGATCGATGGTGGCAATTGCCTGATAGAGAACAAAGCACCCAAGTAATCAATGCGTTGCCCGCCGCAAAATTTTGCAGCGAACCAGAGTCTGGCTCCGCGCAACCTGCAACGGAGGAGGGTAAGTGACTCCCTCCGTCGCAAGTCGGGCTGATTCGATCAAAACGGCAGTGGCAGTTTCGCCGTGCGCCCCCCATCCACCACCAGCACCTGCCCGGTGATGAAGGCCGATGACTCCGAGGCCAGGAAAACGACTGTCCCGCCAACATCCGCCGGCAATCCGGTACGTCCGACCGGGTGAAGGCGCAGGAGTGCCTGGCGCGCCGCACGCGGATCAGCTTGAGCGGCGAGGTACGCATCACTCAACTCGGAATTGATCCACCCTGGCGCAATGGCATTGCAGCGGATGCCGTCCCGGCCGAGATCGACTGCCAAGGCTCGGGTCAGCCCATGGATACCGGCCTTGGAGGCACAGTACGCGGCATGTTCAGGGTTGGCGCCTATCCCTTCGATCGACCCGATGTTGATGATGCTGCCACCGCCTCGCAGACGCATCTGGGGCACCAACGCCTTGCACAAGAACGCTGGCGCCCGCAGATTGACTGCCATCATGCGATCCCAGTCCTGTTCGGTCATATCATCAATGGATTTCTCGAACATGAACCCGGCGTTGTTAACCAATACATCGATTCCGCCAAGCTGCTCCTGGGCGAACTGTGCAATCAAACCGGGTGACTCCATCGAGGCGAGATCAGCCTCGACGAAATAGACCTGAGGGTGATCTCGCAAGTCGTCGTCCAGTGCCTGGCGCTGAGCGATCAACACGCAAGCTCCCGCCTCAAGCAATTGTTCGGTAATGCCTCGGCCAATCCCTCTGCCGCCCCCGGTCACCACTACATTTTTACCGTTGAGCATCGCTACCTCTCCTTAGCCGGACACCGGCTTGGCGCCTGTGACTTCTACCGTTTCGCCGGCGATGTACCTGGCCTCGTCGGACGCCAGAAATGCGATGACATCCGCAATGTCTTCAGGCTCGGCGATGCGGCCTAATGGCACGCTCTTGTTTAGCTCTTGCACGGCTTTGTCCGGATCCAGGCCGCGACGTTCAAAGCCGCTGCGTATCATCGGGGTATTGATTTCGTGCGGGCACACGGCGTTGACACGGATGCCCAAAGGGGCGCAATCGCGGCCCAGATTTTTGGTTAAAGCCGCGACAGCCCCTTTGCTTGTGCAATACGCCACGTGGGCGGGGCCTGGATAAATTCCCCAGACAGATGATGTGTTGACGATTGCGGCGCCCGGGCGATTTTTCATGTGCGGTATCGCGGCACGGCAGATGAAGAACACTGCATTCAGGTTTACGCCCATGGCGTCAAACCACATATCGTCAGTGGTTTCCTCAATCGTGCCTCGGGGAATGATGCCCGCATTGTTCAACACGATATCGATCCCCGAAAAAATATCGACTGCAGTTTGGACAATCGCTTCACAATATTCTTTTCGGCGTAAATCGCCTGCCACGTAGTGCACTTCGGCACCCAAGTCACGAACTTTGGCTGAGATTGATTTGCAACCGGCTTCGTCAAGATCAGATAAAACAAGCTTTGCGCCTTCTCGGGCGAACAATAACGCTAACGCCTGTCCGACACCGCCGGCAGCGCCGGTAATGACCACCACTTTATTATTGAATTTCATATGGCAACCTACCTGGTAGTTTTTTGGCGCAGCCATTATTTAATTTCAATGGATCGCCGCGTCCAATAACTTTTTTACGGGGCCAAAGATAACCTGACGTTATCCAAAGTTTCTGACTCGAGCATTTGCAATCGCGCCAGACCGGTTGAAAACCGTCAGCCGCTCATAACGTGAAGTCATCATTTATCTATCTAAAATATCATTATGGGTGGGGGATATCAGCTGCTAAGGTTTTCTATAAGCAGATCGCTACAAGCTCGCAGTTTACAAGCCTCACTGTTTTTTGCTGGCAATCTCTAGGTCTTTGAATGCAAAGGGTTTGAGCGCCTAATGAATAAAAATAAATAACTGCCAGTAAAGTCTATTTGTTTGCGCGCAAAGCAAACATCCTCTTGGCAAATCCGCCGACTAATAAAAAACTGAAGACAGGTTGCATCCCCCCCTCAAACGACTAGGAGAGCCGAATGACGTTTACTTTACCCAAGACCATGCACGCTGTGCTTCTGAAGGGGCATGGGGGTACGGAGCAACTGGAGTATCGAACCGATGTGCCAGTGCCTAGCCCTGGTGTCGGCGAAGTCTTGATAAAAGTTGGCGCTGCCGGCGTCAATAACACCGACATCAACACGCGTATTGGTTGGTACTCCAAACAAATAACTGGCGATACAAATTCGGGTGGCGCTTCCGGATTCGCTCAGATCGACACTGAGGACGCATCCTGGTCTGGTGTTCCGCTTAAATTTCCGCTGATCCAAGGGGCCGATTGCTGCGGGCGCATTGTTGCGGTTGGCAAAGGGGTGGACGATGCTCGAATCGGACAGCGGGTACTGGTACGCAACATGCTGCGAGCGCCTGTTGAGAATCGGCCGTTCGAGTGCTGGACTTACGGCTCAGACTGCAATGGTGCTTTTGCTCAATTTACAGTTGCACCGGCAGCGGACACCTGGCCCGTGAACAGTGATTGGAGCGATATCGAATTAGCTTCGATTCCATGTGCCTATTCAACCGCCGAACTTTTACTCCAGCGTGCAGCCGTCAATGGTGCTGACAAAGTACTGATCACCGGTGCAAGCGGCGGTGTGGGATCGGCTGCGGTTCAGTTAGCGAAATGCCGCGGCGCTGAGGTAGTTGCAATTACCAGTTCAAGCAAGGCGGATCAAATTCTGTCTCTGGGCGCCGATCGCATCATTCATAGAGACGCAAACCTGGTTGAGGCGCTTGGTGAAAACAGCGTTAGCGTCGTGCTGGACTTGGTGGGTGGGAAAGATTGGCCCGCGCTGTTGCAAGTGCTCAAGCGGGGTGGTCGTTACGCTGTTTCAGGTGCTATCGCTGGCCCAATCGTTGAGCTGGATCTGCGAACGCTTTACTTGAAAGACCTCACATTTCATGGCTGCACTTTCCAGGAGGATGCAGTTTTCGATGAGTTGGTCGGTCATATTCAACATGGTCGTATCCGTCCCTTTGTCAGCAACAGTTATCCACTGTCCGACATTGCCAAGGCACAGAGTGACTTCATAGAAAAACGTTATGCGGGAAAACTGGTATTAGTGCCACCACAGGAGAGTGTTTGTGAAGATCATTGAAATTGAAGTTTATCAAGTCGATCTGCCCTATGCTGGCGGCGTTTATAAGCTGTCAGGCGGCCGTACTTACACAAGTTTTGACTCCACGATAGTGTGTATTCGCACAGACACTGGCCTTGAAGGCTGGGGCGAGTCGACGCCTTTTGGCCCGAACTATATTGCAGCGCACGCTCTGGGTGTGAGAGCGGGTATCGCCGAAATGGCGGACCTGCTCATCGGCCGGGATCCCCGGCAGGTTGATCGAATCAACGATCTCATGGACAGTACCTTGATGGGCCACCTTCATGCGAAAGCTGCGATTGATGTGGCTTGCTGGGACATCCTGGGCAAAGCGGTCGGGATGCCGGTGTGTGAACTGCTGGGGGGCAGTACAGGACTGTCCATGCCGATCATCGACTCGACCTATGCCGGCGACCCCGATGACATGCGTCGTCGAGTTGCTCAGACTCGAAAGCAAGGATACCTGGGGCATTCGGTGAAGGTCGGCGCGACACCGGAGGAGGGTGGGCCCGCGCTGGATGCCGCGCGCATTGAGGCATCCCTTGCAGATGCCCGCCCCGAGGAATACTTCATCGTTGATTGCAACGGTGGCCTGACAGTAGAGCATGCATTGCGCATGCTGAAACTGCTGCCACCCGGGCTGGACTTCGTGCTTGAGGCGCCATGCGCTACCTGGGCTGAGCACATGTCCCTGCGCCAGCGTACCAATGTGCCGCTGATCATGGACGAACTGGCGACGGATGAAGCTTCGGTGATGCAACTGATCAGCGAGAAGGCTGCAGATGGTATTGGCTTGAAGGTTTCCAAACATGGCGGCCTGACCAGAGCCCAGCGACTGCGCGACATGTGCATGACCTCCGGCTTGACGATGAGCGTCCAGGAGACCGCTGGCTCACAGGTAGCGTTCGCTGCGCTGACTCACCTCGGGCAATCTATCCCACACCGAAATCTACGCTGCGTGCTGGATACGCGCGATATGTATCCACCAATCACGGCGCACGTCGACATTCCCGTGGTGGATGGCCGTATCCGTGCCCCGCAGGCCCCGGGATTGGGCCTCACGATCAATCGGGACGTCGTCGGTGAGCCCGTAGCGATCTATCGCTGAGTTGAACTCCAGCGGCGCGGCGCATGATGTACTTCGTGCGTCGCGTTTTTTTGTGTGGAATCCGCACTTTTTCGACCAGTCAATTGATTCGGGTTCATTGATGGTGTGTTCACTTGATTTAGCGATCGAGCGTCTCGAAAATGTACGCCTATGTACATGCCGTGTACGCCAAGGATTCCGGGGTGTACAGTGGAGAAGAATTTTCAAATAAAGGTGCAACCCGAATGTCACAGACAGGAAGGGCGAAAACCAAAGCGCAGGACGCAGGCTGGCGAGGCTCCGTCGATGGCTGGCTGGACGCCGCTTACGATGCTCTTAAAGAGTCGGGTGTGGATGCTGTGCGGGTGATGCCGCTGGCCAAACGCTTGAATTTGTCTCGTACCAGCTTTTACTGGTTCTATGAAGATCGGGAACAGCTGCTCGCGGCACTCCTGGCTCGATGGCGGGACAAGAACACCGGCGGTATGGTCAGCCAATGCGAGAGTTACGCAGAAAGTATTTCCGAAGCGATTCTCAACGTCTTCGAATGCTGGGTGAACCCTGAACTGTTCGACTCGCAGTTCGAATTTGCCGTGCGCAGTTGGGCGCTGCAATCGGACGAGGTCACTGCTGAAATCGCTCTGGCCGATGAGGCACGGATGAATGCCTTGGCCGCGATGTTCCGACGGTTTGGCTACGACGGCGAGGGGGCCGATGTTCGGGCCAGGACGATCTACCTCACGCAGATCGGCTACATCTCCATGAAAACCAATGAAGATATCGTCGTACGATTTCGACGGATTCCACAGTACGTGAGCGTGTTCACCGGCAAAGTACCGAAGCGGCGCGAGCTGGACCGCTTTTATGGAAAGTTTGGCTACGCGGAAAAAGAACCTGGCGTTTTCGTTCCCTTGGTCGAAACATTCGAGGAGTCCCCTGCCGATGGAGAATAGAACTCTGGGCATCATCGGAGGCACCGGCTGGCTCGGGCGCGCAATCGCTGAGGCGGTGCTCGATAGCGGGCTCATCGGGCCTGACCATTTGTTGATCTCGAACCGCTCCGGCGTCAGTACCTTCGGGCCAGGCGTGAGACTGCTGGCCGACAACCAGCAGTTGGTGGACCTCAGCGATATTGTCGTGCTGTCCATCCGGCCGGAGCAGTTTCGCGAACTGCAGATCAACGCCCGCGGCAAACTGGTGATTTCCCTGATGGCCGGAGTTCCGGCGGCATCCATCAGCGCGGCCACCGGTGCGGATACAGTGGTGCGGGCCATGCCGAATGCGGCCGTGGAAATCAGGCAGTCGTTTACGCCCTGGTACTGTGCCGGAAACCTTGTTGAACGCGACCGCAAGTGGGTGCAACGACTGTTCGAGTGCGTAGGTTCAGCGGACGAAGTGTCTGATGAAGACTGTATTGATTACCTCAGCGCGTTGTCCGGGACTGGGCCGGCCTTCCCGGCAATGTTGCAAATGGCACTGACTAATCAGGCGGTGGCTGCGGGAATTCCTCTTGTCATTGCGCAGCGCGCTGCACAAGGCGTAGTAGTGGGGGGCGGCCAGATGCTTGCCAGTCGCGATCCGCAGCAAATGATTGAGTCGTTGATGGCTTACCGTGGCGTGACGGCAGCAGCGCTGCAGTCGATGGCCGATCAAAACATCGAGTCCATTGTCGGGCGGGCAGTAAAGGCTGGCGCTGAGGTTGCGCGGCGGGGAATGTAGCCAGGGCAGGGGATATACAGTGAAGGCCCGCTGAAGGGCCTCCACTGCAGAAGGCGTCAGACGGTTGCGATTATTCAGCCTTGAAGCAATAGACAGCCAGTTTGTTGCCATCAAGGTCCCGAGCGTAAGCGGCATAGGCATTTTCAGCCCAGTTACGCGAACCCGGTTGGCCTTCACAGATGCCACCGGCAGCGAGTGCGGTTTCGTGGAATGCATGTACCGCAGCGCGATTTGGCGCTTCGAAGCTGACAGTCACGCCATTGCCAACGTTGGCAGGATTGCCATTGGCGGGTTTGAGCACGAAGAATGACGGCTTATCCACGCCCCAAATGGAGCCGGATTCATCAAGATCGGCAACACGGTTGAGACCAATTTCTTTGAGAACGCCATCATAGAAGCTCCGTGCTTTGGCAAGGTCATTGGTTCCGACAGTGACATGGGTAAAAACAGACATTTTGATTTCCTATGGGTTGTGATGCGGGTGTGAGCGCTGGCCGATATCACGGCAGTGCCTTGGTCAGAAATGAATGACGGTGCGAATGCTTTGCCCGGCATGCATCAATTCGAAAGCCTTGTTGATGTCCTCAAGGCCAAGGTTATGGGTGATGAAGGTTTCCAGCGGAATTTCGCCAGTGCTCGCTTTCTCGACGTAGCTGGGAAGCTCCGTGCGGCCCTTGACCCCGCCAAACGCGCTGCCGCGCCAGACGCGCCCGGTCACCAGCTGGAAAGGGCGGGTGCTGATTTCCTGGCCCGCACCGGCGACACCGATGATGATCGACTCACCCCAGCCCTTGTGGCAGCACTCCAGAGCAGCTCGCATCAATTTGACGTTGCCGACACATTCAAACGAATAGTCCACGCCACCGTCGGTGAGCTCGACAATCACGTCCTGGATGGGCTTGTCATAGTCCATGGGATTTATGAAGTCGGTCGCGCCGAGCGACAGGGCGACGTCCCGCTTGACCGGGTTGATATCAATGGCGATGACTCGCCCGGCGTTGGCCATTTTCGCGCCGATGATGGCCGCCAGCCCGATCCCGCCGAGCCCGAATATTGCAACGCTTGCCCCAGCCTCGACCTTGGCGGTATTGAGTACGGCACCAATACCTGTGGTCACGCCACAACCCAACAAGCACACCTGTTCTAGCGGCGCATCCTTGGGGATTTTGGCCAGGGAGATCTCCGGCAGTACCGTGTACTCGGAGAAGGTCGAGCAGCCCATGTAGTGGAACACCGGCTGGCCCTGAAAGGAGAAACGCGATGTTCCGTCAGGCATCAGGCCCTTGCCCTGTGTCGCTCTCACTGCCTGACACAGGTTGGTCTTGCCCGATAGACAGAATTTGCATTGCCGGCACTCGGCCGTGTACAGCGGAATCACATGGTCGCCGACCGACAATGACGTAACGCCTTCGCCGATCGACTCGACGATCCCGCCGCCCTCATGACCCAGCACGGCAGGAAAGATCCCCTCGGGATCATCGCCCGACAGGGTAAAAGCATCCGTGTGGCAGACACCGGTTGCCACGATTCGTACCCGTACTTCACCAGCCTTGGGCGGTGCGACATCGATGTCCACCAGCTGTAACGGCTGTCCTGGGCCGAAAGCGACTGCCGCCCTCGATTTAATGGTCACTGCTGACATGGTTTCCCTCTTGTTCATGGCGAGCCTCCGGTCCAACAAGAATGGAGGTTCGGATTCAGATTTCTTTCACCAGGCGCAAAGCGTCGTAGATGGCTGCATGGGTATTACGAGCAGACACGGCGTCGCCGATCCGGAACAGCTGGAAGCGTCCTTCGGGATTGGTGACGATGTTCTGAGCCGTGCCGGCGATCAGGTCATGCTGTTCTACCGCGCCGCCATTGGTGGAGAGAGGACGCAGGTCGAAGTACAAGTCGTCCAGCGGAAGGGTGCCGTGGTTGACGACCACCTGATCGACCACGCGCTGCTTGTGAACCTGTCCGTAATCGCTGCCAAAGGTTGCAACGAGCCCGCCATCATGTTTTTCCACTGTATCGACCCGGTAGGTCACGGTGAAGGTGACGTCCAGATCCTGCAGGCTGCGCATGTAGGGCACCAGGTTCATGGCCATGACTTCAGGTGCAAACGAGCGATCAGGGGTGACGATTTCGACTCTCGCACCGCTTTGCGCGATGACCTCGGCAGCCTGCAGGGCAGCATGATCCCCCGCATCGTCGAAGATCAGTACGTTGCGACCGGGCTTGATGTCGCCGGAAATGATGTCCCAGGTTGAAACCACGAGTTCGTTGCCTTTGCTGAGCACCTCGGTATCCGGCAGGCCGCCGGTCGCAACGATAACCACGTCTGGCTCGAAGGCTTGCACAGTGTCGGCTTCGGCCCAGGTATTGAAGTGAAACTTCACCCCCAGCCGTTCGCATTGCGCCATTCGCCAATCAATGATGCTGATCATCTCGCGACGACGCTCGCTCAGCGCAGTCAGACGAATTTGCCCACCGGGTTGGTCAGCCGCTTCAAGCACCGTCACGTCATGGCCGCGCTCACCGGCGACCCGCGCTGCTTCCAGCCCGGCAGGGCCGGTACCGACCACCAACACCTTGCGCTTGACGGCGGCTTTGGGAATGTCATGAGGCATGGTGGTTTCCCGCCCCGTCGCTGCGTTGTGGATGCAGTAGGCCGCGCCGCCCTGGTAGATGCGATCCAGGCAATAGTTGGCGCCCACGCACGGGCGAATGTCTTCTTCGCGCTTCTCGATGATTTTGCGCACGATATGCGGATCGGTCATGTGCGCGCGGGTCATGCCCACCATGTCCACTTTGCCCGAGGCGATCGCGTAGCGCGCGGTAGCGACATCGGGAATCTTCGCCGCGTGGAAGGTCGGAAAGCCTGTCGACGAGCGGATCTCGCCAGCGAAGTCGAGATGGGGCGAGTTGCGCATACCCTGAATCGGGATGACATCGGTCAGCCCTGCATCCGTATCGATGTGACCGCGCACGACGTTCAGGAAGTCGACCAGTCCGCTGTCCTTGAGCATGTGAGAAACCTGCATGCCCTCACTGGCAGTGAAGCCGCCGGGTAATTCTTCATCACCGGTGTAACGAACTCCCAGCAGAAAATCTTCACCTACCCGCTGGCGGATGCCACGCAGGATGTCGAAGGTAAAGCGCATGCGGTTTTCCAGCGAGCCACCGTAAGGGCCGTCGAGGTCATTGGTCAACGGCGACCAGAACTGATCCATCAAATGCCCGTAGGCCTGAAGCTCCAGACCATCGAGACCTGCCGCCTTCATGCGCTCCGCGGCGTCTACATAGTCCTTGATGATCCGCTCAATGTCCCATTCCTCCATTTTCTTCGGGAAGGAGCGGTGCGACGCCTCGCGGCGGTGTGACGGCGACACCACCGGTAACCAATCGGCCTTGTCCCAGCGGGTACGGCGGCCCAGGTGGGTCAACTGGATCATCACTGCCGCGCCATGTTCGTGGCATTCATCGGTCAGGTCCTTCAACCATCCAACTACTTCGTCCTTGTAGGCGAGCACATTGTTGAACACCGGCGGGCTGTCTCGGGATACGGCAGCGGAACCGGCGGTCATCGTCAGGGCGACACCGGCTTTGGCGCGCTCCACGTGGTAGGCGCGATAGAGATCCTTGGGCATGCCGTCCACAGGGTAGGCCGGTTCATGGGAGGTGGTCATGATCCGGTTTCTGAGGGTCAGATTCTTGATTTTATAGGGTTGCAGCAAGGGATCGCTGGACATCGTGGTGCGCTCCAAAGTGGGCTTCATCAGGCTCGGTGACTTAAAATAAGGATAAATGTACACCTGTGTCAACGATTGGTGACACAGGTGTACATTTTGCTTGCGTGCCAAAAAATCCAGGATTAACATCCGCCCAAACAAGGACGAATGTGGCTCGTCCGCGTCTGTCATCCATTTAGAAAGGAGAGAAGCGTGACTGAGTTATTTGATATTCGTTTGGCCAGCAAACAAACTGCCTTCACTGAAATCCCGGTCATAGATATTTCGCCACTCATAAACGGCGAAAATCCGCTGCGGGTGGCAAGCCAGATAGGCGAAGCGTGCGAAAAGGTGGGTTTTTTTTATATAAAAAACCATGGCGTTTCGCAGCAACTGATAGATGAGATGTACAGGGTCACCAAACTTTTTTTCAAGCTTCCATCCGAAGAGAAGAACACACTTAACATCGTGAACTCCGGGCTTACGCTACGTGGTTACATCCCGATGTATGCGGAAAACGTAGATCCTGCTAATACGCGCGACTTCAAAGAGTGCTTTGATTACGGCGCCCATTACGATGAGGTTTCTCCGTTTTTTGGCCCTAATCAAATGCCGTCCGGACTGCCGCAATTCGAAACGGTTGCCGAGGCTTATCATTCGGCTGTATTGGCGCTCGCGAGAACGCTCATCGGCGGCATCGCGCTGAGTCTGGATTTGCCGAAAAATTATTTTGAACAACGCCAACGCAAGCCCATCACTATTCAGCGCGTTTTGCGTTATCCGCCTCAGATAGGAAAGGTTTCCCTGGAAGAGATCGGTATTGGTGCTCACACGGATTACGGCTTCCTGACAGTCCTGTCTCAAGACACGGTTGGCGGTTTACAAGTCAAGAACCGTGCAGGGGAGTGGGTTACTGCCCCACCAGTTGAAGGGACTTTTATCGTCAACATTGGTGATCTAGTTCAAACGCTCACCAACGATCGCTACACCTCGACAATGCATCGCGTCATAAATACTAGCGGTCTAGAGCGCTATTCAATACCTTTCTTTATTGATTTGGATTTCGATGCGGTTGTTGAGCCTGTGCCAACCTGCGTGAGTGAGGCTCTGCCCGCGAAGTACGAAGCGTACACTTGTGGCAAACACAAATTTAAGCGTTTCGTAGATAGCTATGCGCATCTGAAAGGTGAATAGGAGTTTTCAATGTGCATCCTATACATGGCAGACCCTGCCGATGCGCAGAAATGGCGAGATTGCCTGTCAACGCTCGCCCCTGAACTAGAGTTCCGCCAATGGCCTGATATCGGTAACCCGGCAGAGGTGCACTACATCCTGGCTTGGGAGCCTCTTGCCAACGTTGCGGAGCGGTTTGGTAATCTTCGACTCCTCTACGCTGCCGGGGCTGGAGTTGACCAGTTCGATCTGGCCCGTTTGCCTGCTCACGTGTCGCTAATAAGGCTGGTAGACAGCTCGATGGCTGACATCATGGCCGAGTATGTTCTGTTTGGTGTTCTTGCCTTGCATCGAGACATCCTCGCTTACCAAGAGGATCAGCGCAGTGGTCGCTGGCAACCTCGACCAATCGTGCTCGCTTCACAGCGGCGTGTTGGTGTCATGGGGGTTGGCAATCTCGGACGTGCCGCGCTTGATCGCCTTCAGCCATTGGGATTTCAGCTCAGTGGCTGGAATCGTTCTTTGAAGGAGGTGCCAGGTGGCCACTGTTACGTCGGCCCGGACGAACTGGAGGCGTTTCTAGGGCAGTGCGACATCCTTGTGAACATGTTGCCACTGACTCCCGAAACAGACGGGATACTCAATGCTGCGAGGCTCGATTGCCTGCCTCATGGAGCTGGACTGATTAACGTGGGACGTGGCGCCCACGTTGTAGAAACAGCTCTGCTTTCTGTGTTGAATGAAGGTCGTCTGGGAGGTGCCATACTGGATGTTTTGGCACAAGAGCCTCCCACTCAAGACAACCCACTCTGGAAACATCCCCGGGTGCTCCTGACGCCTCATATTGCAAGCGATGTGCAGATTGAAGGTGGTGTGGCGGTGATAGTTGAGAATCTTCGAAGAGAGCGTGAGGGAATGCCTCTCTTGAACGTGGTTGATCGGTCTAAAGGCTATTAGATTTTCCGCCTGCGACAGCACCATGCTGATAGCGGCCTGACTGGCGTAGGCCAAATCTGCCAACCGTTCCTCTAAAGGAAATTTATAAAACGCATGAGGAATTCCTGAGTAAGGGGTTTATTGGGAAGCTCATCCTCACCATTCCGGAGATCGATCAATGAAAATTACTGAAGTCCATAGCGGCATTTTGATGAGAAAGTTTCAAATTCATGGAGTCGCAAGAGAGCTAACAATGGGAGCAGTTTCATCCGCATACATCATTTTATTTATGGGCGATGTTTACCGTTCATGAGCGATCCAACCTCAATCGTTATTGAGTTTTTACACGATCTATGGAGCCTAATGTTCATGAGGAGCCCTCAACTATCTATAGAAGGCTTTTTTCTGGAATTAGTACCGCGTCCGCCTGGCGCAGACTGAGAAGTTACTGGGACTGAGGGCACGCCTCAATCAGAAAACAGYTCGAACATCAGCTGGCGAAGCCAACGATTGGCTGGGTCCTTGTTATAGCGTGCATGCCAGAACAAATTTATTTCGATGTTAGGCAGTTCCACCGGCGTCGGTAGAACCGCGAGCCCGAAGGGTTGTTCGCAACTGCTGGCGAATCGTTCAGGCACTGTTGCCATTAAGTCGGTGCGTTGAAGGATGTGGCCGACTGCGACGAAATGGGGAACCTCGAGGCGTATGTTGCGCTCGATGCCGGCCCGCGCCAGAAACGTATCTACTTCGCCGTGACCCGTGTTCGCCGCAACGACGCGAACGTGGTCATAACTGCAAAAACGTTCCAGCGTTAACGGTTCCCTGGTAGCCGGGTGGTCCTTGCGGCAAATACAAACATAGCGATGGTGAAACAGGCGCTGCTGAAAAAATCCTGCTTGTAGGTGCGGCAGTAATCCAACTGCGAGGTCTATCGCACCGTTCTGCAACCCTTCGGCCAAGGTATTGGATGTGTTGCGTAGTGTACTGATCGAGCAGCCTGGAGCGCGCTCAGCCAGAGCGTCCATCAGCCGCGGCATAAAGTAGATTTCACCAATGTCGGTCATCGCCATCGTAAATCTGCGATTGCAGTTGAGCGGGTCAAACTTGTCCTGTCGGCTCAGTGCATCACGCAAGGTCTGAATGGCCAGTGCAACTGGCTCAGCCAATTGCCGGGCATAGGGCGTGGGCTCCATTCCTTGATAAGTGCGAACGAAAAGCTCGTCGTTCAAAGCGACACGCAGTCGCTTTAACGCGTTGCTGACAGCGGGCTGGGTCAGATCGAGATTATCTGCCGCCGTCGATACCCGGCGGTCAATCAGCAGTTGGTTAAATACCAGAAGTAGATTGAGATCCAGTTCACGTAATTCCATAACGCCTCGTGCAGATTGCGCGCTCATAAGGGCTATAAATCTTTGCCCACCGTTGGGTCTGCACCGCTCTGAAATCGCCGCTGCAAGAGCCAAAGCCTAACAAGTGCCAGACCGCCGCGTCCATCGTGAGATCGATGGGACTTTTGCTCCCCTTCGATCTTTATTCACGCTCGAAATAATGCCTATTCACCTGGCTGCATTTATCACGGTCGATCGTTTGCCCATGATCGAATCCATGTCCAGTGCTGAACGCTCTGCGTAACACCATTGGGCACTGCGAAATTTCCGGAGGAGTCAGATCCTCCGGCTCTATAACAATGACAAGAAGAGCGATGCCATGCGTACGATTGATGTATCAGCCCTGATTGACGGGGCACGTTTCAATGCCTTCCATGCGCGCTTGCTGTTCTGGTGCGCGCTCATCATCATTTTCGACGGTTATGATCTGGTCATCTATGGGGTCGTGTTGCCTTCACTGATGTCCGAGTGGGGCCTCAGTTCGTTGCAGGCTGGAGCGCTAGGCAGTTGCGCGCTGGTGGGCATGATGTTGGGCGCTCTGTTTTTCGGTTCACTGTCGGATCGTATAGGCCGACGAAAAACCATCATGATGTGTGTCGCCATCTTCAGCGCAGTCACAGCGATCAACGGCCTGGCACGGAGCCCCGAGGCTTTCGCCTTATGCCGATTCATCGCCGGTCTTGGGATCGGGGGTGTAATGCCCAACGTTGTCGCGTTGATGAACGAGTACGCGCCAAAGAAATCCCGTAGCACTTTGGTCGCGATCATGTTCAGTGGCTACTCGTTAGGGGGAATGCTATCGGCGAGCCTGGGCATGGTGCTGATCCCACAATGGGGATGGCAAGCGGTGTTTTATGTAGCGCTGATTCCTCTGTTGGCGTTGCCATTTCTGATACGACAATTGCCAGAGTCGATGGATTTCCTTTTGCGCACAGAGCAGACCGTCAAGGCCCAAAACCTGTTGGCACAAGCTGCGCCGTCTTATAAACCAAGCGCAAACGAGCAGTTGAACCAGATGGTTGCCAAAGGCACGACTGTGTCGATTGCGCAGCTATTCCAAGAGGGACGCAAGTTAAACACCTTCATGCTGTGGTTGGCGTTTTTCTGTTGTTTGATGATGGTTTATGCATTGAGCTCCTGGCTGCCAAAACTCATGAGTGCTGCAGGCTATGGATTGAACTCCAGCCTGGCGTTTCTGGTAGCGTTAAACGTCGGCGCGATTATTGGAGCGGTAGGCGGTGGATGGCTGGGGGACCGAATTGGTATTGCAAAGGTCTTGTTCACGTTTTTCAGTTGCGGAGCATTAGCCCTGAGCCTGTTAGCGCTCAAGGCGCCGTTACCGATACTTTATTTGCTCATCGCCATAGCTGGGGCTTGCACCATTGGCACGCAGATCCTGGCCAACGCCTGCACGGTGCAGTATTACCCTGCGCACATACGGTCTACAGGGCTTGGTTGGGCGATGGGCGTCGGTCGCACCGGAGCCATCATCGGTCCTTTGTTAGGAGGCGCACTGCACGCTTCTTCATTGCCGCTGCAGGCGAGCTTTCTCATCTTCGCAGTACCAGGACTGATAGGGGCCGTCGCTATTCTGGTCTTTCTGATTCAGAACTCTTCAAGCCGACAGGCCGTTTCATCCAAGCAATCTGTGCTGCAGTAACGATTGCAGAAAAAGGCGAGCTCAAGGAGGGGCTCGTTTGGCCAATAACTGCTCGTCCTGAGAAGTAATATTCACACTCGTGATGGCATGTATGGGAGTTGCGGTATTTATCAATAGCACTCAGATGGCGATGATTTGGTTACTCCAATAACAATCAGCCTCATGGGTAACTTGCTATGCGTACTTCTCAATCTAAATTGCACATCGGTATTGTTGGCGGTGGTATTGCCGGCGTGGCTCTGGCCCTGGACCTGTGCCGTCATTCCCATCTGAGCGTGCAGTTGTTCGAAGCGGCTCCAGCCTTTGGCGAGGTCGGAGCAGGTGTCTCCTTCGGCGCCAATGCCGTTCGTGCCATCGCGGGTCTGGGTATTGCCGAACCCTACCGCAAGATTGCCGACCAAACGCAGGACCCCTGGCAGGACATCTGGTTCGAATGGCGTCGTGGTGAAGATGCCGGCTATCTAGGCGCAAGCCTGGCCGAAGGGGTAGGGCAGTCTTCGGTACACCGTGCTGACTTCCTCGATGCTCTGGCCAGCCAGTTGCCCGAAGGGATCGCCCAATTCGGTAAACGCGCCGTCAGCGTGGAGCAGGATGCCGAGCAGGCTCGCGTCCTTTTCACCGATGGCACTGAGCATCGCTGCGATCTATTGATCGCCGCGGACGGTATCAAGTCTACAATTCGTGATCATGTTCTCAACGGTCTTGGCCAACCCCTTGTGGCACCGCGTTTCAGTGGTACTTGCGCCTACCGTGGGATGATCGACAGCCAACAGCTGCGCGCAGCCTACCGGGCTCGGGGTGTCGATGAGCACTTGGTCGACGTCCCGCAGATGTACTTGGGTCTTGATGCACATATCCTGACATTCCCCGTTAAACAAGGCCGGCTTATCAACGTTGTGGCCTTCATTTCCGATCGCAGTCGCCCTGATCCAACCTGGCCAAGCGATTCTCCATGGGTGCGCAATGCCAGCCAGGAAGAAATGCTCTCTGCCTTCAATCATTGGGGAGACGCTGCACGGGTGCTGCTCGAATGCATTCCGGCACCCACCCTATGGGCTCTGCATGAACTCGATGAGTTGCCAGGCTACGTGCACGGCCGCGCGGGGCTGATCGGCGATGCTGCGCATGCAATGTTGCCGCACCAGGGCGCTGGCGCAGGTCAGGGGTTGGAAGACGCCTGGCTTCTGGCGCGATTGCTGGCCGATCCGCAGGTCCTGGACAGCCAGCCACAAGCGGTGCTCGCGGCTTATGACGCAATTCGTCGTCCACGTGCCTGTCGTGTACAGCGTACCTCCTGGGAAGCCGGGGAGCTTTATGAACTGCGTGATCCAGTCGTAGCCGATGATGAACAACTGCTGGGAAAAACCCTCGCAGAGCGTTTCGGCTGGCTGTGGAATCACGATATGCAGTCCGACCTTCAAGAGGCTCGTGCCCAGTTGGGTTGGCGAGCACTTGCCTAACGACTTGAACCGACATGCACGGAGGGAGCATCCAGCGGCTCTCTTCGTTCGTGAATACCAATAAGATCAGGTGAATCAAGATGACAGTAAAAATTTCTCAACTGCCGCAATTGCAGCAATTCTTCCGACAAGCCTCGGGACTGGACAACACCGAAGGCGATCCACGCCGCAAGCAGATCGTTTTACGTTTGCTGCAGGAAGTCGCCCGAGTGATCGATTGGTCAACGTGATCGAGGAGGGTTTCGATGCCGTGATACGTATCGGTGAGGTTGAAGACTCGCGGCTGATGATGCGCAAGCTCAACGGCTACAGTCATCGCCTGGTGGCGTCTCCACACTATCTTTCACTACGGGGTATTCCTTCACGGCCATCGGAACTGTCCAGCCATTCATGCCTGCGTTACCGATACACCACCAGCGGTAAACTCGACGCTTGGCCTCTGGTGGCAAAAAAGGGGCAGGCCATTGTTGAATTGGGACAGTCGGCTACCGCCAACGCGATTGAACCGTTGCTGGCAATGGCTAAGGCGGGGCAGGGAATAGCTTGCCTCCCTGATTTTTTTGTCGAGGACGCCATCGCTGACGGACGATTGGTGCCGGTATTGGACCGCTACGTTCGCGACCACGCACCTTCAGCATTCTCTGGCCATCCAGTCGCCAGCCGTCGCCCAAGATAAAGGCCTTCGTGAGCTTTATGACTTCGCGCCTGACGTGATTCGTTACGGTGACCCAAGCGCAAACCGCCGACGCGCTGGGGGGAGGGCGTCGGCAGAATTTGCGCCAGCAGTGACTTACGCTTTGCTGGATGCTTTTGTCGCCATGGCGCCGTCACCCAGCAACGCGACGACCAGTGCTGTCGCCGCCAGGTAGACAGGATATTCCCAGCCGCCATTGGCGTTGGTGAAGCTCCAGCCATTGCCGAAGTGGACGGTCGCGGCAACGAACAGTTGAACCACCGCCAGAGCGGCCACCCAGCGCGCATAGACACCCAGCACCAGCATTAAGCCGCCGATGACTTCAAAGGCCATGACCGGGTAGGCCAGGAAGCCCGGGAAACCGATGGATTCAAAAAAGCCTGCGGTGCCTGCTGGGGTGAACACAAGCACTTTGGTCAGGCCGTGAGCAATGAACATGATGCCGAGGGCCAGGCGCATAACGAGTGCGGCATACGGAGCGGTGCGTGAGTCGATCATGGTGTGGTTCCTTTGTTTATTTGGAGAGTGACAGTGTGTGGGTCAGCCATTGCGAGAAATCCGCCAGTTCTTCAGTGACGATCTCGTGGGCCATGTCGTAGAAATGCGTTTCGTGGGCGACGCCGATTCGATCCAGCCAGGCGTCCGACTCTTTCGCCCAAGCCACTGGCAGGATGTTGTCTTGATGGCCATGGGCGATGAACGCGCGGATGGAACTGAGCCGATCGGCGGAAGCGATCCGGGGGGCAAGTTCGCGCAGCATCCGGCCGCTCAATATTGCGAAACCGGCAACCAGCTCGGGCTCGGTGACCCCAAGGCTCGCGCTCATGATGCCGCCCTGGCTGAAGCCGGCGATCACGGTCGGCAACTTGGGCAGTGCTTCGATGAAGCGCTGCAACAGTTGCCGACTGGACTCTGCTTGCTCTTGATTGAACGAAGGGCCGTTGCTGGTGAAGTTCACCTGATACCAGGCGAAACCCTGTGGGCCAACTTGCAGCGGACCGCGCAGCAGAATCACTTCCAGTTCTTCGGGCAGCGATGCGGCCAATGAGGCGAGATTCGCTTCGTTTGAACCGACACCATGCAGTAAAAGCAGGCGGCCCCTGGGGGCCGAAGTGCTGCACCCTTTGCGGAAAAACAGGCCCGTTTGCGGCTCGCGGGCCGCTTCAGAAAATGTAATGTCACCCATGGTCTGTCATGCCTTAACTGAGTTGAATGGATTCAGATCCATCATTGTCGTTCGAGGTAAACAGGTAGCTGTCCATCGCCAGCACTCCGTAGCTCACGCCGCCTTCCAGGACACGCGTTTCATACCGTTCGCCGGCCGCACCAAGGGCGATGAGCAACGGTAAAAAATGCTCATCAGTCGGGTGGGCACGTTCTGCAGAAGGGGCGTGCTGCATATAGTCCAGTAGCAAATCGGTGTTGCTCGCCTGCAGGTTTTGGGCTGTCCAGGCAGCAAACTCTTTCACGTAGTGAGCCTCATGGCTGGCAGCCCCCCGAAACTCATACAAGTTATGGGTCAGGCTTCCGGAAGCCACGATCAACACTTTCATATCGCGCAGTGGCGTGAGGGCTTTGCCCAATTTCCATGCATGGTAGGTGTCGAGGCCGGCAGGCATCGATACCTGAACGACCGGTATGTCTGCCTCAGGGGCCAGATACAGCAGAGGCACCCAGGCGCCGTGGTCCAGACCTCGACGGGCGTCAAGCCGCGACTTCCATCCCGCATTCTGCAGCAGACCCACGATATGAGCGGCGAGAGCCGGAGCCCCCGGAGCGGGGTAGCGCAACTGGTACAAGGCGTCGGGAAATCCGCCGAAATCGTGGATGGTTTCAGGGGCGGTGCTCGCCGTAACGCTGATTTCGCCGCGGGTCATCCAGTGCGGAGAGAGGATGACGATGGCATCAGGTCGCGGCAGTTCGCGACCGAGTTCGGCCAGACGTTGACCCGCCAGACCAGGCTCGATGGCAAACATTGGAGCACCATGAGACACAAACAACAGGGGGAACGAAGTGTTCATGGTAAATGCTCCTGACGAATTACTTGTTAAGCCAGACAGGGGCGATTGAAGTGCCCAGGCCAGCGCCGTAACCGAGGTAGATATTCAGACCTGCCAATGGCTCCAGGTAACGGGCATTGATCAGTCCACCCGCGTCCACCGTGTTCCAACCCAGGCTCTGTGCCATGGCGGTAGCGGTCTGTTTGGCGCGCTCGCTGTCGCTGGCGACGAACACGCTGCCGCGCTGGTCATTGGCGAATGTCGGGCCGTCGGCAAGCATTTGGGCGAACAACGTATTGAACGCTTTAACGACGTGGGCTTGAGGCACTGCTTTGGCAATTTCTTCACCAGCGCTCGTCACGTGACCGATGGTCAGCGACATGTAGTCGGCGCTCAGTGGGTTGGTGATGTCGATGACTACCTTGCCCGTCAGATCGCCCAGGCTTTGCAGTGCTTTGGCGGCATCTTCATAGGCGGTTGCAACAACAACGATGTCGCTGTCACCCAGTGCTTCTGCAGCCGGATAAGCGCTGACATTGTCAAATTGAGCGGCCAGGGTTTTGGCCTTGTCGATGTCGCGGCCTGTGATCCGAACGATATGGCCGACACTGGACAATTGTTTGGCGAACGCCGAACCCATGTTGCCCGTACCCACTACTGTAATTTTCATCGCGACCTCATTTAAGTTGATGTGCGTATCGATGGGCTCAGTTTATAGATTGAGATATCGAGATAAATAAGGCCAAATGCGACTAACCGTTCCACTTATCGAGACAATGATGGACAGAGCGCTGGAGATGCAGGTCTTCTGCACCGTGGTCGATAAAGGCAGTTTTGTCGGGGCGGCCGAACCCTTGGGAATGTCGAAAGCGGCGATTTCACGCTACGTGAGCGGCCTTGAAGAACGCCTCGGTGCGCGGCTTCTGCATCGCACGACCCGCCGGCTTTCATTGACGGAGGAGGGGCGCCAGTTTTACCACCAAGCGCGTGAAGTCCTGGCGCTCATGGATCAGGCCGAGGAGGCCGTATCGTCCACCGCTCCAGAACCCAGTGGCGTTTTACGAGTGAATGCACCGGTCAGTTTCGGTGTGCTGCACTTGGCGCCGCTATGGGGCGACTTCATGAAGGCTTACCCCAACGTCGAGTTGGACATCAGCTTGAACGACCGACTGGTGGATCTTGTGGAGGAGGGCTTCGACGCCGCTGTTCGTATTGCCCGCATGGAAAGCTCTTCCTTGATAGGGCGCCGACTGGCGGGCACGCGAATGTGTCTGTGCGCTTCACCCGACTATCTGGCGAGCCATCCACAAGTGCGCACGTTGGCGGACCTGACAGAGCACGGAGTGATTGCGTATACCAACTTCGCCAGCGGCAATGAATGGCAGTTTATGGGCCCTGGTGGCAGCGAAAGTGTGCGCACCCGCTCGATTGTTCGCTGCAACAATGGCGATACCTGTCGCAGTATTGCCTTGGCGGGGGGCGGCATTGCCTTGCAGCCCAGCTTCATGGTGGCCGAGGATTTGCGGGCCGGGATCCTTGTTGAGATCCTGCCTGAGTACCAGTCCGTCGAACTGGGTATCTACGTGGTCTATCCCACCCGCAAGCACTTGGCGACCAAGGTCCGGGTGCTGATCAACTTTCTGGCTGAGCGATTTGCCCACCCTCAATGGGAACAGTAGAGGGGATGTCGCCAAATAGTGTCTGACTCAGCACTTATCCAGAAAGCCTCGCAGGTCGGTCGCGAATTTTTCCGGATTTTTTAACGCCAGGAAGTGATCGCCCTGTTCGGCCTTGGTGTACACATGCAGCACAGATCCCGCGACGACCGAATTCATCCAACGTTGGCTGTCCAGCCAGTCGCTGTATTCGCCGGTGAAAATGGCGGTTGGAACATCAATCTTTGTCTGGATGACATCCCGCCAATCGTTGGTGACGTGATCGAACAGCACGCGCTCCATAAATGCCATGTCATCCTTCACAACGGCCTGAGCAAGGCTTATTGCGTTGTGAAAGTAGGGTGAGTCCAGGGCAATGGCCCGTTCCAGTACCCGAGTTGCGCTGATCAGTTGGTTGGTAGGCGCTCCTTTGGCGTAGGACGCAATCATGCGCTCTGGCGAGGTGGTGAACGCCCCGGCTTGCAGTCGCTCCTGTTCGGTCCAGTCTTCATGACAATAAACCGAGGGCGCCTGGTCAATGATGCTCAGCGTGCGTATGCCTTGTGTACCGAACAGGTCGATATAGGCCCAGAGGATTGACGCGCCCATCGACCACCCGCAGTAATCGGCTTGGGACAGCCCCAGGTGATCTGCAAACTCTTTAACGTCCATGGCATATCGGGAAATCCGGTTGCCAAAGGCTACCTTTTCGGAGAGCCCCTGGTTTCTGACATCCAGCACGTACACGTGATAATGCTGGCTGAGGATGTGCATGAGGTGGAAATACAACGCACCGTTGGCTGACCAACCCGAGATGAAAATCAACGGCGTGCCCGCACCGGCTTCCCAATAGGCGAGGTTGACACCGTCGCTGGTGACAAAGCTGTTGAGTTTCAGGCCTTCAAAGTCAGAAACCCGAACCCGTTGACCAGGGATTTCATGGGGAAAGTGAAAGTCTTCGCCGAGCAGCGAGAGAAGCGATTGATTGTTCAGTGGGTATTTCAAAGTGCAATCCCATCCAGTTGAAGAAATGGCGCAGTTGATTCAGGGTGCAAGGGCGCGACTCTCATCCATACCGGCATTTATCGACGCCGAGCTGAGGCTGCGTACAGGTTTACGGCGATGCAGATTGCCAGGACCAACGCTGAAAACAGCATCGAGCGCGATAGCCCGGCAGAAAAAGCGGCTTTATCCGCATGGGCGATCATCGTGCCGAAGACAGCGACGCCAATTACACCGCCCAGTTGCCTGGCGGAGGCCATCAGGCCGGAGGCGATGCCCGCGTCATGCTGTGTGACCGAGGACAGCATCGAGTTGGTAATGAACGGTACTGACATGGCGCTGCCAATTCCCACCAGCATCAACGCATCATTGAGCGACCAGAGCGAGCTATTGGAAGTGGTTTGCGAAAGCGCGATGAATCCGACGATCTGAACCGTGAAACCTGTCGTGATAATACGAGTGGCACTGAACCGCCTGGCGAACCTTGACGAGAGCATCGTAGAAAATGTCAGCACCGCCGTCAGCGGGATAAACGACAACCCCGTTTTGAATGCGTCGTAGTGCAGGAAGGTTTGAAAGTAAATACTGAAAACGAAGACCGTTCCATAAAACGATCAGATTGATCGCAGCGCCTGCGAGCGCCATGCTCCCCAGCACTTTGTTTTTTGCCAGGTGAGCGGGCAGCATCGGATGCTTTACCCGACGCTCGATCAGAACAAATGCCGCCGCACTAATCGTGGCAATTGCAATCGCGGTGAGTGTTTCGCTTACCCAACCTTTGGCACTGGATTCGGTCATGCCATAGGTCAGTGACGCCAGGCAAATCGCAATACTGATTTGCCCTGGAATATCGACGTGCTTATCAATCCGAGGGGAGGCGGGGGCGTAACGCAGGATCAGCCCGACAGCCAGCAGGCCGATCGGAATATTCAGAAGAAATACGCTTCGCCAGCCGAAGTACTCGATCATCAGGCCGCCGATCACGGGACCGGCGGCCAAGGCGATACCCCCACAGGCGCCCCAGAGCGCAACAGCGGCACGACGTGCATCGGGGTCGAATGACACGCGAATCAGAGTAAGGGAGGTCGGTATCAGGAAGGCGGCGCCGATGCCCTGCACGACCCGCATCGTGATCAGCATGGTCATGCTGTCGGCGAGACCACAACCGATAGAGGCGAAGGTAAAGATAGCGAAACCCGCCGCAAAGACAGATTTTGCTCCCCATTTGTCACCCCATGCGCCTCCCAGGATGAGCAACGCAGAAAAAGGCAGCGCGTAACTGTTAATGACCCACTGCAAGCCCGTGAGGTCGGTGCCGAACGCATTTTTGAGTGCGCCAAGGCCGACGTTTACGACGCTGACATCAAGTTGAACGACAAGAAACCCTAAACAGGCAGCGGTCAGAATCGCGCGTAACGAAGAGTGTGATTTGGATTCAGCAATCAATGGTTCACAGCCCCTGGCATGTGGTGGTTGCGAGTCGATCAGCAACAGCCAGCGAAGCCAGGTTGTACCTGGCTATCGCCGGCAGCACTGCTTACACGAACTGCAGAACGTCGTTGACAGCTTTACGGGGCTTTTGCGGCCAGTTAGCCGAGCCAGGGTAGCCAACGGTGATCAACATCACCGGAATCTCCGTAGCGGAAAGACAGAATGCTTGTGCCACTGCCGACTGGTCGAACCCGATCATGGGTGTCGAAACAAGGCCTTGTCCTTTGGCGGCCAGCATCAGGGTCATGGCCGCCAGCGAGCCTGAGCGGATCGCTTCGTCGCGTTGTAACTGCGGGCTGTCCTGGTACATGCCTTGAGCGGCGCCAACCCACATGTCGTAGATCGCCTGATCAATGATCCCTGCATCCAGCGTCGGCTTCAGGGCTGATGGCAGGGTTTCATGGGGATTGAGGGTGCCACAGACAATAAAGGTCACGGCTGAATCCATGACCTTTTGTTGACCGAAGGCCAATGGCAGCAATCGCGCCTTTGCTTCGGTGCTGCGTACCGCCAGGAACTTCCAGTTTTGAAGATTGAAGGCGGAGGGGGCGTGCGTTGCCAAATCGATCAGCTCGGCAATTTGTTGATCCGTCAACTGACGTTCAGTGTCGTAGCTGTTGGCGGAAATTCGGGACTTAATAACTTCAGCAATACCGGACATGGGGATCTCTGTGCAGGGAAGGGGATGTGCGCAGTCCCGGTTGTTGCCGTCGAGCCTGCGCCTTCATTGAACTCAGCGGCTGAAACCGTCGAAAGGGGTCATGTACACCGCCCCGAACGGATCAAGGCGTTTGCGGATTTCTGCATCCGGTGTGCCGTAGACCACCAAGCTGGTAACGGTGCACAGCTCGAGGAAACGCTTGCCGAATGGTGCGAAGGTGGTGTCTACGTGACTGACTACGGCGTAGCCCTTGTGTCAGAGGCTTCATAAAAAGCCTGGTGAGGATGCATCGCTGGCCAAGTCGATGCATTCGGTGCTGAAGGCGGTCAGGGTTTCTCGGGCACGTCGCCAAACAGTTTGCCTGCACCCGCCCAATCCGAAGCCGCTACGTCTTCAAAAATGACATAGATGTAGTTGGCATCGGTACCGGTGTGTTTAACGATGCTTTCAGTGATATCTGCGGCCACAGCGGCTTTTTGTGCGTGTTCTTTACCTTCGAACCAGCTCACACGTACGACGGGCATGATGGTGTCCTCTTGGGGCATTGACCTGGAGAGAGGTGCGTGATGTGCACCGTTGTCTTTCTAGAACTCATCCTACTGTTGAGTGTGCTGGCGATAAACGGCCTCAAGCTATAATCTGGGTAGATTAAAACTCTACAATCGGCGAGCAGGCATGGTTCCTATCGATTCGTTTCAGGGCGTCATCACGTTCGTCGTAGCCGCGCGCTCGACTAGCTTCACTCAGGCTGCCGAGCGCTTGGGGCTGTCAAAATCAGCCGTAGGCAAAGCCATTGCGCGTCTGGAAGAGCGCTTGGGTACACAGCTGTTTCATCGCACCACTCGCCGGATTTCCCTGACCGCGGATGGTGAGGCTTATTTCGTGGCGTGCTCTACCGCCCTTGAGGAGATTGGTGCTGCAGAGAGCGGATTGGGCCCCCGCGCTGGTGAGCCCTCCGGACGCCTGCGAGTAGACATTCCTGTGGCATTCGGGCGTCGGGTCGTAGCCCCGTTGCTGTTTGAGATCGCCAACAAATACCCGGCTCTGCAACTTAACCTGACGTTTTCTGACCACCTGGTTGATCCCTTCGAGGAGGGCATCGATTTGCTGGTCCGCTTTGGAGAACTGCAAGACACCAGCGGTCTGGTGGCGCGGCGGCTGACCCGACAACGCTGGGCCATTTGTGCCGCCCCCGACTATTTGACGCGCTTTGGCATTCCGCAGACCCTGGAAGACCTGAGCCAGCACCGTTGCATTGTCGGGCATCGACGCGGCCAGCCGCTGTCGTGGCGGGTCATGCAGGCGGGGCAGACCGTACGATACGCGCCACCGTCGACCCATCAGATTGGCGACGGGGAAGCCATGATTCTCGCGGCGGTCGCCGGCACCGGTTTGTGCCAGATGCCACGCAGCCTGTTCCAGGACGATATCGAGGCGGGCAGACTGGTGGAGGTTCTGCAAGTGTATGAACCAGAAGCTGTCGATGTGCATGCCGTATGGCCAAAGGTGTCACATCTGCGGCCGAAGGTCAGGTATGTGGTCGATGAGCTGGTTAAGCTATGTGAGCACTGGCAGTGATGCAGACTGACGCCGGGTCAATTCCAATTGATTGCTCTAAAGAGCCTTACACATCATTTAACTTGTGCGCGATGACCGATGCTCATAAGCGGCTATAACCCTGGATTTTGAGACCCGTTAGTCAGAAACCAAGTTAGAGTGTTCATCAATGTCTGTTCATTAGGTCCCTCCACTCGATTCGCGTAGTCGCGCCAAGCGGTTCCAGCGAACGAACCGGGCAAAAAAACCGTATCTCAATCGTTATGCGAAGAATGAATCGTCCGCTGTTTGTTTCTCTAGATGGGCCCAAGGGAGCCGGCAAAACCACACTGTTGGAAGCCGTGACGAAAGTACTAAGGGCAGACAACAAAAAGGTGATCCGACTTTGCGAGAAAAAAAGCGATCCCTATAGGGGTGAAACAATGACCCTCGTTAACAAGCTCGTCAGAAATCCCACCCGGGATTTGGAGTTGAGGGTTTGTGAGCGCTTTGCTGATAGCCGTACCTGGATTTCCCGGCACGTGCTGACTAAACAGCCACCAGACAGCATCATCTTGATCGATCGCTGGTACCCGTCTGATGCCGCGTTTCGCCGGATAGTCCCGTTTGCTGAGATTCTACAGTTGAACATTGATCGAAACGTGCGAGTGCCAGACCTGCATGTCGGGGTTGTCACCACCCCTGATATTTCGTGGGCAAGGGCAGCGACACGACGGCGTGGGCTGGGCAGTACCGTGATCCATAAGCTGGAAGAACATGTCGCTTGTACCAAGGCGTTCGAGCAAGCAATTGCAGATCACGGCTGGGTTTTATGCCGTAACGAAGGAACGATCGAAGACGCAACGATGCAGGTGATTTCTGAGATCTATAGAGTCCTTCGGTGCCCGTAGGCGAAGTTCGCTGCGCCGGCCTTGATCAGACGGATCAAGCGTCGATTGCTGGAGATGTATGCCAAGAGGAAAGCGGAAGTTAGGAAAACGGACAGGACCTATGCGCATCTATTGAGTAATACTTGATTTAACTTGTGGGCGATGTTCACTGTTCATCGGCGATCTATGTCCCAACCAGCATTGGCTTTTCGTACGGCCTATGGAGTCAAGTGTTCACAGATTTACGTTCATGGGTGCATCCGACTCAGTCCACAACACTGAACACTCAGCGAAAGCGTCACTCTTAATTAATAGAGGACTAATAAGGCTTTCGTCGGGAGCACCATCATGATTCAGCGACGCAGATACTATCTTTCACAAATATCACTTCGTCTCGTGGCATTGCGCGCCAACGTCAGTCAGTTCAAACACGATGAATTGAGCATTCAGAAAGCCCTGAGCGGTGGGCAGGTGCCGGATAGCGGACAGGCGCTGGATCACGCGTTTGACGAGATACGGGAATCCATAGATCACACACAAGCGCTGCTGGAAGCCCTGGCCGAAGCAACCGGAGATTCAGAAGTGGTGAGAATGAACAATGAGCGACAACAGGAAAACCAAAGAGCCGGAAGCCTGGTTTGAGTTGTTGGACGACGAAGGCTATCGCATGGACTCACTTGGTGCGTATCACGGTGCGCTGTTGCGGCTGGCCGAACACCTGCTCAAAACCGTGTGATTGATGCTATAGATTGGGTGGTGCTCAAGGAACCAGTCTCGCCAGCAAAAGTGCTAGTTATCGGGAACAGCGGGCGCGGAATCAAGTCTGTTGTCAAACACACTTCAAAAAGAGGTAACGGCCATGCCACTCGTGCTCGATTCTCCCGCTTTTCATGTCCAGGGTCCGATACCGGCGATCTACAGTTGTGAAGGCAAGGATGTTTCTCCGCCGTTGGCCTGGAGCGGTGTGCCGTCAGGCACCAAGAGTCTGGCGCTGATCGTCGACGACCCGGACGCACCGGACCCCGCTGCCCCTAAGATGACCTGGGTCCACTGGGTACTCTATAACTTGCCCATGGGGACGACTGAGCTGCCCGAAGACTTGCACGCGCTGCCGCCCGGCACGCTACAGGGGCTCAACGACTGGCAGAAAACCGGCTACGGTGGACCTTGTCCGCCGATCGGCACCCACCGGTATTTTCACAAGCTCTACGCGCTGGACACCGTCTTGCCGGACCTGAAGCAGCCCACCAAGGCCAAACTCGAAAGCGCAATGCGCGGCCATGTACTGGCACAGGCCGAGCTGATCGGCACCTACCGTAAAACGAGGTGAGGATTTAAGTTTCATGAAAAACGGGGCGCTGAGCGCCTAATGCCAGTCATTTAAGAGTAGAGACGTCGAATGCAGAACCTGTGGCGAGGGAGCTTGCTCCCGCTGGAGCGCGAAGCGGTCCTAAAATCTGCAACTGAGGTTTTTCAGGTAGAACGCATCGCAGGTTCTACGACTGCTTCGCAGCCGAGCGGGAGCGAGCTCCCTCGCCACAATTGATCACCAAACTGTAGATTTTTGTTAACTGACTGGCATTGGGCGCTCAGCGCCCTGTTTTTCATGCCTATGGCAATTAGCTTCCAGCTTGTCTATTCAACGCCTCTTCAGCGGCTGCGATTTCTGCCTGACGCTTCATGATCATGTCGCCCACGGGTGGGCCCTGGAAGCGCCGGGCTTCAAAGGCGAACCAGACGATTGCCGTCAGAATCAGAAAACCGATGGTGATGTACAGCGCCCAAACGTTCGGCGGCTGGATGCCAATGACGAAGATCAGCACCATTGAGATGATCGAGAGGATTGCGAACAACGAGTACAACCCGCGCCCCATGTTCCACGGCCCCATGGTCGGCCACTTCGAGGTCCCGAAGGTAAACATGCCTAGCACGATGGGAATGATGAAAGAGAAGAACAGGAAGATCACCGTACAGGAGACCACAATCGTGTAAACCGGCGTTTCGCCGATCGATACCAGGGATGATCCCCAGTCGAACAACACCGCGAGAGTGGCACCGGTCCAGATCGCCGCCACCGGGTTGCGATGGGTCGGCGAGACCGTGGCCAGCGCTTTCGAGCAGGGTAGGCCGCCGTCACGCGAGAACGCGAAGATCATGCGTGAGACCGAGGTCACGGTCGCCAACCCGCAGAGAATCTGCGAGATGAAAATCGCCACGTAAAGCGCGATCTTGATGGCCGGGTTCACCTGGGTGTCCATGGCCCAGAAGAACACGTTCCAGCCATGCTTCGCTACTGTTGCTGTGCGCAAGTCTCGTCGATCGAAACTGGCGAATCAGGAGCCGGGGGCAGAAGTGCGCCGCCTTATTGACAATCGAGGGGGGACGGTCTAGCTGTTGAGTTTGGCGGCTCAGCGTCCTGCTACGAGCGCCGGTTGCACCCTGGAGTGGCGCCATGAGTGAATTCGTCAAGGTCGCATGCGTGGTCGATATCGAAGCGGGTACCGGCAAGACCGTGAACCTGGAGGGAACGCCCGTCGCGCTGTTCAACGTGGACGGCCAGTATTTCGCCATCCACAACACCTGCCCGCACGAGGACGGCCCGCTGGGAGAAGGAACGCTCTGCGCAAGCGTGGTGACCTGCCCCGTGCACGGCTACGAGTTCGACGTGACCAGCGGCGAGTGCCTCACGGAACCGGCTTATCGAGTCGAGCAGTTCGAGGTCCGGGTGGACGGCGACGACATCCTGCTGCGGCAATCGGCGGATGCTTGAGCGCTGCGGAGGAGCTCGGGCCGCAACCGCCAAAAGGCGAGGGCGCGGCCTGATGCCAGTCAGTTAAGTGCAGGGGGCCTAAAAAAGATCGCAGCCTGCGGCAGCTCCTACAGGTTTTGTGTGCACCTGTTATTAGATGTATTTTATAACATGTTGAATTTACAGGCTATTCATGCCTTATAAAGAGCATGTTTGCTAAATTAGGGATGGAGTATAGTTAAAACAATCGAATCGTCCTGCCAGCAGCAGGAGGAGTCAGCGATGAGCACTGACAATGCCAGGATCCGCGAACTCAGCAGCCGGGCGTACAAGTACGGCTTTGTCTCTGATATTGAGAGCGACGCGGCACCGCGCGGGCTCAACGAAGACGTCATCCACCTGATCTCGGCGAAGAAGAACGAGCCGCAGTGGCTGCTCGACTGGCGCCTGAAGGCTTACCGCCACTGGCTGACGATGCGCGAGCCAACCTGGCAGAACGTCCACTACGAGCCCATCGACTACCAGGACATCATCTATTACTCGGCGCCAAAGCCGAAAACGCCGGGGCCCAATAGCCTCGACGAGGTCGACCCCGAGCTGCGCGAGATGTTTGGCAAGCTCGGCATCTCCCTCGCCGAGCAGGAGCGCCTGACCGGCGTCGCGGTGGACGCCGTGGTTGATTCGGTCTCGGTGGCGACCACCTTCAAGCACAAGCTCGCCGAGGTCGGCGTGATCTTCTGCTCCTTCTCCGACGCCGTGCAGAACCATCCGGAGCTGGTGCGCAAGTACCTGGGTTCGGTGGTCCCCTACAGCGACAACTTCTTCGCCACACTGAACTCGGCGGTGTTTTCCGACGGCTCCTTCTGCTACGTGCCCAAGGGCGTGCGCTGCCCAATGGAACTGTCGACCTACTTCCGCATCAACGCCGCGGATACCGGCCAGTTCGAGCGCACGCTGATCGTCGCCGAGGAGGGCGCCTACGTGAGCTACCTCGAGGGCTGCACCGCGCCGATGCGCGACAAGAACCAGCTGCATGCGGCGGTGGTCGAGCTGGTTGCGCTGGATAACGCCCAGATCAAGTACGCCACGGTGCAGAACTGGTACCCGGGCGATGCACAAGGGCGCGGCGGCATCTTCAACTTCGTCACCAAACGCGGCAAGTGCGCCGGTGTGCACTCGAAGATCTCCTGGACCCAGGTCGAGACCGGCTCGGCCATCACCTGGAAGTATCCGGGGGTGATTCTCCAGGGCGACTATTCGGTCGGCGAGTTCTATTCGGTAGCGCTGACCAACCATTACCAGCAGGCGGACACCGGCACCAAGATGATCCACATCGGCCGGCACACGCGCAGCACCATCCTCTCCAAAGGGATCTCCGCTGGCCATGGGCAGAACACCTACCGCGGCCTGGTGAAGATCCAGAAGGCCGCGACAGGCGCCCGCAACCATACGCAGTGCGACTCCCTGCTGCTGGGCAGCCAGTGTGGCGCGCACACCTTCCCCTATGTCGAGGTGAAGAACCCGAGCGCCCAGGTCGAACACGAAGCCTCCACCTCGAAGATCAGCGATGAGCAGCTCTTCTACTGCCGGCAGCGCGGCATCAGCGCGGAGGACGCGGTGCCGATGATCGTCAATGGCTTCTGCCGCGAGGTGTTCAAGGAGCTGCCGATGGAGTTCGCGGTGGAGGCCCAGAAACTGCTGGGCGTGAGCCTTGAGGGCTGCGTGGGCTGAGGCCCGGGGTGGAGCATGCTCGAGATCAATAATCTGCATGCCAGCGTCGAGGGCCGCGAAATTCTGCGGGGCATCACGCTGCGGGTCGACGCCGGCGAGGTGCACGCGATCATGGGGCCGAACGGCTCCGGCAAAAGCACGCTGGCCCAGGTGCTGGCGGGCCACGAGACCTACGAGGTCAGCGGCGAGGTGCTCTACGAGGGCCAGGATCTGCTCGCGATGCCGGCGGAAGCACGCGCGGTCGCCGGCATCTTCCTCGCGTTCCAGTACCCGGTGGAGATCCCCGGCGTCGGTAACCTTTATTTTCTGCGCACGGCCCTCAACGCCGTGCGCAAGCAGCGCGGGCTCGAGGAGCTCGACGCGCTGGATTTCCTCGCGCTCGCCAAGGAGCGCATGGCGCTGGTCGAGATGGACCAGAGCTTCATGAACCGCTCCGTCAACGTGGACTTCTCCGGCGGCGAGAAGAAGCGCAACGAGATCTTCCAGATGGCGATTCTGGAACCCAAGCTGGCGATCCTCGACGAGACCGACTCGGGCCTCGACATCGACGCGCTGCGGATAGTCGCGGCGGGCGTCAACGCGCTGCGGCGCAAGGATCGCGCGCTGCTGGTCATCACGCACTATCAGCGACTGCTCGACTACATAGTCCCGGATCGCGTCCACGTCATGGCCAACGGCCGGATCGTGCAGTCCGGCGACAAGGACCTGGCCGTCGAGCTCGAGAAGCACGGCTATGCGAGCTTCGAGCAGGAGTCGGCAGTGCCCGGAGTCAGGCCATGAATACGGCGCAGAGCACAACGTTCCTGGCCCGGCTAGAGTCCATGGCCAACGGCCGGCATCCCGTCTGGCTGCAGGAACTGCGCCGCGCGGCGTTCCAGTGGGTAACCGAACACGGCTTTCCCACGGCAAAGGACGAGGCGTGGAAGTACACGCGCGTCGCGCCCATCCTGGCGATCCCTTTCCAGCCGGCCGAGCCGGCCATGAACCGGCGCCTGTCCGCCGCCAGCGTCGAGCGGCTCGCTGGCGACTACGGTGGCCCGCGGCTGGTCTTCGTCAATGGCTATTTCGCCGCTGAGCTCTCGGTGCTCGAGGGGCTACCCCCAGACACCCAGGTGACCAAACTCGCGACGCTACTACGTGCCGACAGCTGGGCGCTCGAAGCCCTGTTCGCGCATGCGTTCCGTGCGCAGCCGCAGGCCTTCACGGCGCTCAATGCGGCCCTCGCCGAGGACGGGGCCTTGGTACAGATACCCGCCCACACCACGGTCGAAGAACCGATCCACCTGGTATTTCTCTCGGACCCGGGCGCCACGCCGCTGGTGGTGCAGCCGCGCGCCTTGGTGCTGATGGGGGCAGGGAGCCGCGCGACCTTAGTGGAAAGCCACGTCGGCAGCGGGGGAGAGGTCTACCTCAGCAATTGCGTCACCGAGGTCGTGCTCGAGGCCGGCGCGACACTCGATCATTACAAGGTGCAGAACGAGAGCACGGCGGCGTTCCATGTCGCGCTGCTCAGTGTGCGCCAGGCCCAGGGCAGCCGCTTTGCCGCGCACTCCTCGGCACTCGGCGCGGCGCTGGCACGGCAGGAGGTGCGGATCGTGCTCGAGGGCCCCGGCGCGGAGGTCGCCCTGAACGGTCTGTACCTGCCCCGGGGCGAGCAGCACCTGGACAACCAGACGACCATCGAGCATCTGGCGCCGCGCTGCACCAGCCGCGAACTCTATAAGGGCGTGATCGACGGGCATGGGCATGGGGTCTTCGACGGGCGGATCATAGTGCGCCCGGGTGCGATGAAGACGGATGCCAGCCAGACCAACAAGATTCTTTTGTTGTCGGCGTTGGCCCAGGTAAACACCCAGCCACGGCTGGAGATCTTCGCCGATGACGTCAAGTGCGCCCACGGCGCCGCCGTCGGCCAGCTGGATGAACAGGCGATTTTTTACCTGCGCTCGCGGGGGATTCCCCAAGCGGCGGCGCGGTCTCTGCTGACCTACGCATTCGTCAGCGAGATGCTGGAGCTGATCAGCCTGGCGCCGTTGCGAGCGCAACTCGAGCTACTGGTCGCCGCGCAGCTGCGCGGCCTGGAGGTGGCAGCATGAGCGACCTCGAAAGCAGCCTCCAGGCACTACCGAAACAGCTCGACCGCGCGGCAGGCTACGACGTCGAGCGCGTGCGCCGGGCGTTCCCGATCCTCGCAGACACGATCTACGGCAAGCCGCTGATTTACCTCGACAGCGCCGCGACGAGCCAGAAGCCGCAGGCGGTCATCGATGCCATGTCGCGCTTCTTCTTGAAGGAGAACGCCAACGTGCACCGTGGCGTGCACTACCTCTCGGTGCGCGCCACCGAGGAGTACGAGAAGGCGCGGGCCAAGGTCCAGGGCTTCCTCAATGCCGAGCACGTCGAGGAGATCGTCTTCGTCCGCGGCACGACCGAAGCGGTCAATCTGGTGGCGCAAACCTATGGCAAGGCTCAGCTCCGCGCGGGCGACGAGGTGCTGATCAGCGCCATGGAACACCACTCGAACATCGTGCCCTGGCAGATGCTCTGCGAGCAGACCGGCGCCCGGCTGCGGGTAGCGCCCATCGACGACACCGGCGAACTCCTGCTCGATGAGCTGGAACGGCTGATCGGGCCCAGGACCCGGCTGGTGGCCGTCGCCCATGTCTCGAATGTGCTTGGCACCGTCAATCCGATCCAACGCATCGTCGAACTCGCCCACGCCCGGGGCGCGTGTGTGCTAGTCGACGGCGCCCAGGCGGCCCCGCACCTGCAGATCGATGTGCGCGCGCTGGGCTGTGACTTCTATGCCCTGTCGGGCCACAAGATGTACGGTCCCACCGGTATAGGCGTGCTCTATGGCCGCCGCGATCTACTCGAAGCCATGCCTCCCTACCAGGGCGGCGGCGACATGATCCTCTCGGTCACCTTCGAGAAGACCGTCTACAATAAACCGCCGTACAGGTTCGAGGCGGGGACGCCGAACATGGCCGGCGCGATCGGTCTCGGCGCGGCGATCGACTTCCTCCGCGAGCTGGGACCAAAGGCCATCGCCGCCCACGAGCAGAGCGTGCTGGCCTACGCGCAGCAGGCGCTGGCGGCGGTGCCCGGGCTCAGACTGATCGGCACAGCGAAGGACAAAGTCGGCGTCCTCTCGTTCGTTCTCGACGGCATCCATCCCCACGATATCGGTACCATCCTCGACCGTGAGGGGATCGCGATTCGCACCGGGCACCACTGCGCACAGCCCTTGATGAACCGCTTCGGTGTCGCCGCCACCGCCCGCGCCTCGCTCGGCTGCTACAGCACCGAGCTTGATATCGATGCGCTGGTGGCAGGTCTGGCCAAGGTCCAGGAGGTGTTCCGATGAGCGGCGATGAACTGCGCGACCTCTATCAGGAAGTAGTCATCGACCACGGCAAACGGCCGCGCAATTTCCGCGAGCTCCTGGACGCTACCTCTACGGCGGAAGGCTTCAATCCGCTGTGCGGCGATCAGCTGAGGATTTATATCAAGCTTGCGGACGGGGTGATCGAGGACATCGCCTTCCAGGGGGCCGGCTGCGCCATCTCCCAGGCTTCGGCATCCTTGATGACCCTGGCGGTCAAGGGGAAGAAACCGGAGGAGGCGCTGGCACTCTTTGTCCGTGTGCATACGCTGCTCACCGAAGGGCCGAACGCCAAGGTGACGCCCACGGAGCTCGGCAAACTCGCGGTGCTTTCGGGAGTATGGGAGTTCCCGGTGCGGGTCAAGTGCGCCACCCTGGCCTGGCATACGCTGCGCAGCGCCCTCGAAGGCGGCGGCTCACAGGTCTCGACGGAGTAAGCCATGACTGCCGATCCAGCCATCCCCAACATCCGCCTCAGCGATTCGGCGCAGCAGATCCTCGGCGCCGCCCTGGCGGATGGGCGCGCGGACTCGGTGCGACTCAGGATCGACGAGCGCTTCGCCCATGAGTTGCTCTTCGAGCCCGGTGTCGAGGGCGATGTCGTCGTCGAAACCGACTACGGCATCACGCTGTTGCTCGATCCCGTCAGCGCAGGGCGAGCCGATGGCCTGTTCATCGACTTCGCGTATGAACTCAACGGCACTGGTTTTCAGTTCGACAACCCGAACCAGCCGGGCCGTCCCCAGCCGATCGAGCTCACGCGGGACTGCGCGGCGACCCTGATTCCGGGCGGGGAGCGGCTGCAGCTGAGGCGCGGCGAGCGCGTGGTGGTGACCCAGGCGCTCGGTGGCAGCTTCACGGTTCAGATCGCCAGGGGCCGGCTGGCACGGATCGCCGCCGCTGACGCCGATGCCTTGGGGCTGGATGCTCGCCAGGGAGGGCTGCCCCAGGCGAGCGGCCAGCCGGCGGCCAGCGGCGCCTTCGACATCCAGCAGGTGCTCGACAGGCTAAGGACCGTCTACGACCCGGAGATTCCGGTCAACGTGGTCGATCTCGGGTTGATCTACCAATGCCAGGCGCAGCCGCTCGAAGGCGGCGGCCAGCGGATCGAGATCAAGATGTCCATGACCGCGCCCGGTTGTGGGATGGGCGAAGTGCTGAAAGAGGATGCGCGCGCCAAGGTGCAGACGATTCCCGGCGTCACAGAGGTCGAAGTCGAGATCGTCTGGGAGCCGCCCTGGGATCAAAGCCGCATGTCCGAGGCGGCCCTCCTGCAACTCGGTTTGATGTGAGGAGCCAGCCATGAGCAATCGACTCGCCAAAGAAACCTCCCCCTATCTGCGGCAGCACGCAGAGAACCCCGTCGATTGGTATCCCTGGGGCGAGGAGGCGTTCCGCCGCGCGCGCGACGAGGACAAGCCCATCCACCTGTCGCTGGGTTACGCCGCCTGCCACTGGTGTCACGTGATGGCCCACGAGTCGTTCGAGAACCCGGAGATCGCGAGCCTGATGAACGAGCGCTTCATCAACATCAAAGTTGACCGCCAGGAGCGGCCTGACCTCGACGACATTTATCAAACAGTCGTGCAGATGCTGGGGCAGGGCGGCGGCTGGCCGTTGACGGTGTTCCTCACGCCGCAGCGCGAGCCGTTCTTCGGCGGCACCTACTTCCCGCCGCGGGAGGGCTATGGCCGGCCTGGATTCACTCAGCTCCTGCGCGGTCTGAGCGAAGCCTGGCAAAACAACCGCGCGGCGCTACGGCAGAATGTCGAACAGTTCCTCCAGGGTTACCGCACCCTGGAGACGTTAATGCTGGAGGGCGACACGCCGCTGGAGCAAGACCAGCCGGCCGCCGCTGCTCGGCTGTTTGCCAAGAGCACCGACCCTGTGCACGGCGGCCTGGGCAACGCACCAAAGTTTCCCAACCCGGCCTGCCATGATCTCGTCCTGCGTCTCTTTCAGCGTCTACACGAGCCGGACTTGCTGCGCTCCCTGGAGCTGACCCTCGATCGCATGGCCGCCGGTGGGCTCTACGATCACCTGGGCGGCGGCTTTGCTCGCTATTGTGTGGATGAGCGCTGGGCCGTGCCCCATTTCGAAAAGATGCTCTACGACAACGGCCAGCTCGTGAAGCTCTATGCCGACGCCTATCGCGCGACCGGCAAACCTGCCTGGCGGCGCGTGTTCGAGGAGACGATCGACTACACCCTGCGTGACATGACACACCCTGAGGGTGGTTTCTACGCCAGTGAGGACGCTGACAGCGAGGGTGAAGAAGGCAAATACTATGTCTGGACACCCGCGCAGGTGCAGGCCGTCCTCGGCGACCCGGACGCCGCGCTGGCCTGTCGGGCCTACGGCGTGATCGCCACCGGCAATTTCGAGCATGGCACCACCGTGCTGCATCGCGCAGCCACACTGGACGCGGCGCAGGAAGTGCAACTGGCGGGCCTGCGCGGCAAGCTGTTGGTGGCGCGTGCCCAACGCATTCGTCCGGGGCGCGACGAGAACATCCTCACCAGCTGGAACGCGTTAATGATCCAGGGCCTCTGCGCCGCCTACCAGGCGACCGGAACCACAACCCACCTGGACGCCGCGAGGCGCGCCGCCGATTTCATTCTGGACCGACTCTCGACTCCCGAAGGTGGCCTGTACCGGGCTTGGCGGGAGGGCATGGCCAAGGTTCCAGGCTTCCTCGATGACTACGCCTTCCTCGCCAACGCCTTGATCGATCTCTACGAATGCGACTTCGATCAGCGTTATCTCGAACGCGCCACGCAGCTGGTCGAGCGAATCCTCGATAAGTTCTGGGAGGACGGACTCTACTTCACGCCCAGCGATGGCGAGCCGCTGGTGCACAGGCCACGCGCACCGCATGACAATGCCTGGCCGTCGGGCACCTCGACCAGCGTGTTCGCTTTCTTGCGACTCTTTGAACTAACCGGCCGCGAGCTTTACCGCGAGCGTGCCGAGCAGGTGTTCACGATGTACCGCGCCGCAGCCGCGCAGAATCCCTTAGGCTTCGCCCATCTCCTGGCGGCGCAGGACTTCGTACAGCGAGGCCCAATCAGCATTGTCATCGCTGGCGAACGTTCCGCTGCCAGTGCCTTGGTGGCGAGCCTGCAGCGCCGCTACCTGCCGGCACGCGTCCTTGCCTTTGCCGAGGATGTTCCCATCGGCGTGGGCCGGCAGACGTTCGCGGGGCAAACCAGCGCCTATGTGTGCCGAAATCGCACCTGCGAAACCCCTGTGACCAGCGCCGCGGAGCTCGTAGAGCGTTGTCTGAAGTGAAGGGCGGGAACTGAATCGCACCTCTAACGCGAGGAGACAAAGATGGAAAGCAAGAGAGACCACAACACGTACCAACGTCTCAAACAGCAGTACCCTGATTACTTTGGCGCTGTGGAGGCCTTGGGTGCAGCTGTGCGTCACGCCGGCCCGCTGGACGAGAAAGTCGTCCAGCTGATCCAGCTCAGTGCCGCGGCGACCATCCGCTCTGAGGGCGCAGTGCACAGTCATACCAGACGGGCACTGGAAGCGGGCGCCACGACAGAGCAGATCCATCACACGTTGCTCTCACTGACGAGCACGATCGGTTTCCCGACCGTTGTTGCGGCCATTAGCTGGGCGGACGATGTGATTGGGAGAGGAAGCAAGTCTGTCCAAGAGTAATACTAGACTGGCGGACGATAGGGTGAATCATCTAACGTGCGACATATTCGTAACATAAGCCTCTGTTCGAATGATGATGATTCCTGCAAACCTGCGTCGCTGCGCTCCGACTGCCTGGCCGGATGAGCGTGGAACGGGTGGCCGGATGTTGGTGGACTGAGTGGCCGGATGGCGTGGAATCCGCATGTAGGTCTTTCATGTCACGAAGCGGCGCGTCAAACGTGGCAGCCGTATGGCGAAGCCAGTGCAGGGACGCAGACCGAAGCTGGTCGACTTCATCTTCACTCCAACCTTCACTTTGCATACGTTGCAGTGCCTTATCAAACACCATTTGAAGAAGCGATCTTACGTATCGATCCGACAGTCCACCGCGTCCTTTAAGCGTCGCAATCAACGGCGTTTTTTCTTGTGGTGAGGGTAGGGGGGAGAGCTTCAGGGATCGGCGATAACGCACGAGATACTCATGGATATATTCGTTCCGCACACTGATTTTCGCCGCTTTGTTGCCTTTGCCAACCCACGTTTTTTATGCAATATCCGGGTCTGACAGTTATCGGATATTACATTGGAGAGGCAAACCGGAACCATCGATCGTAGGATCTCATCATCCTTGCTTTCAAACTTCACGGGGTCTCTCGCGGATGCAAAAGACCTGACCAATCTCGACGAAGCAAGATCAAGCAGGCGGTAGGCGCCCCTCCAAAACACTTTAGCGAAACAGTATTGGCTTATAGCCTAGGCTCTGGGAGGCTGAACGCGCACTAGGTGCTTCGTTGAATAAACTCCGATAGAACGCGTTGAACAGTTCCAAGTAATCCTGCGCTGCAGCAAGTCGTGATTATCCCATTTAAGTAATCAAGCGAAGGGGGTAATCAAAGCAGCCATCTAAGCTATTGATCTCTCGGTATCATTTTTTCCTGCCACCCTTATCATTTTTAAGTAACGGTCACAAGAAATTGAGTTCGATCAATCATAGCACATGATTTAACATAATATACATTACACGTAATACGACATTGCCAGATTACCCCCGACTGTCGTTGTCGAGAACACTAAAAAATGCCTTAGGAGCGCTCGGACCCTCTGTACGACAGTTCTCAGAAGTAAATGTGTGAAAAAACGGGAAGTAATCGTGTGAATCGAGCCTTTCGCCTCACGTTCACGGTTTTACTCATGGATCACCTGACCGGTAAACATCTTCGCGCTACAGGCTCTGGCGCGGCCTTTGCCGTCGCCGTAATGCTTGATTTTACGTCATGCACAGCTAATCCAAAAACGTTGCCTCAGATTGGCGTGATCGCACACCGCATGCGAAATTGCCTATTCATTTGATTTAAGGAGTCTTTTTGGGGAAAGCTTGTTCGTTTACGGCATTACTTACGTCACAGCTCCACCTGCAAACACGTCGCTGTGTGAAATCTGCAGCGTTCAGCGTGGAGTTGGTGCGCAGATTTCAAGGGCTGCCACATGTGGAAAAGACAAACGCCGGTTGATTTACTTGCTGATGCTGAAGGTTTGGCGGTGCACACCTTGCGCTTGAAGGCTGTTGAGCTTTCCAGCCACCAAATACCCTGGAAGCTCGCCAGAATCTGGCTGGATGAAAAGCTCAGTAAAATGCTAGTCCGGTACCGTCGTTAACCACAAATTTGACTTGTTAACCACCGTAGTGAACAAGTCAAAAAACAAGTTTACAGAGTAATACTGAACCTGCGTGTTATCCTTGATTTGCTTAGCGCGCCTGGGATTTCAAAGCTCCGTAATGCTGTTCGAACTCCGGGGTTTGCCGGTTGGAATGTTTACACTTATTATCACTCGCGCTGCCCTGTCAGCAGTGACTTCCCGTTTTTGGCACCCCGCAAGTTTATGTTGGATCACATCAGAGCGCTCTGTCGCCGCGTCTCTGACGAGAGATATGTGCTCTTGAAGTGGTCTACCGACAATGGCAGCGTAACGACCTCTACGTGGAGTCATTAGCTAGCTCAACTAAACGTCTATTTAGTTGAGTTAAGTTTATACGGACATCAATCGTACTCGACCGTGGCGAAGTCCGCTCTGACCAATTGTCCGTTGACCATCGCGCGGTCGAAACTCAACCGCTCCATGATCGGTGCATCGGAGAAGCTGAACAGGTCGAACTGGCTTTCGGCGTGCAATGCCCAACTGATCCAGGATGGAATGACAAAGAGGTCAGCTTTCTCCAGGGTTCGGCTGACGCCGTCCAGTACGACCTGTCCCCTGCCCTCGAACACCTGGAAAACCCGCGAGCCCACTTCCCGCCGCTCGGCCGACACCGCGCCGGCACGCAAGCGATGAAACTCGGCGCGGATGGTGGACATGATGTCGCCGCCGGTGGTCGGGTTGACGAAGCGCACCGCGGCATGACCTTTCTCCAGGACACCGGGGAAGCCTTCCTCTTCGAGTCGCAGCTGCTCAGCGAGGGTCTGCCATCCGTGGAGGTCAAAACGCAGCAGGTCAGGGAGATTGTTTGCCCAGGGCGCGTCTTGATCATTGTTCCCGCGTACGACCTGCAAAGGAGCGATAGAGGCCAGTTGATCAAGAACCTCTGCGCTATCAGGGCGGCAAGGGCTTCGGGGCGGAGCAAGCCGTGAGTATCGGAAATCACGCCAACTTTCATGCAATCTCCTGAAGGGTTGCGACAGCTACGTAGAATTGCTCAACCATATTTTCTACCGGTTGCCACCGACAGCAAATGCAGTGTGCCGATTTAAATGGTCGCAACCCCCCTCCTGTTTCTGTGCCCCGCTACATCTCGCTGAAAATTAGCCCGGCATTGGCGAACTGTTGGTTCGCGTTGTGGCCCAGCACGAAGAGGATAGATTCGACGGTGAAGTTGCCGATGTACTTGCCTTGGGAGGCGATACACGCCGCAATGTGGCCGAAGACACTCAGCTGGTTCTGGCTCAGGGCCAGACTCGACGCCAGTAGCAGGTTTTCGGTGCCCACCAGTGTATTGGCATCCGCCAGCAGGCTGCGATAGCAACCTTCGAGCACACCTCCCTCGGCTGCGCCGGCAAGTTCTCGCAAGCGGTCGAGCATCGCATCGCCCAGTCGCAACTCGCGTAGGCGGTTATTGCGCAGGCGTAGTTCGCCATAGCCGGGCTTGAGTTGGACGTGACCCCGACTCAACGCCAGGCCCAGACTTTTCAGCAGATCGAGGTTCAGCGCTTCGTCACTTTTGGCCTCACCGTACAAGGACACACGGCCGTTGATCTGGTTATCCGCCAGCAAGGTGTCCGCCTCGGCGTCGCCCAAGGCCAGGGCGAAGCCAGTGTGGTTGAGCAGCAGTTCAGTGCGCAGGCGATCCAGCGAGAGCACGAGTCGGCGCTGACTGGCGCCTTGCTCTATATCGCTGCGCAGTGTCGACAATGCCAGGATTTCATTGGTGTTGAGGACCAACTGATGGCGATCCACCTGTTGCCCGAACGCCTTTCGCTGAGCTGGACTGAACCTGGCCAAGGCGTCGACCACCTTGCCTGGGATCGGCACAAACAGCTCGCCCTTGCCTGATTTTATTGCCACCTCAAAGGGGGCGAGCAAGGGTATGGCAGCAAGCAGATCCTGGGCGTGCTGTGCCCCACTCAGCGCGTAGGCATTGATCAGACAGGCGCTGAGGTCGATGCGCTGAGCGTCTTCGATCTGCACCAGGCTAATGCCGGGCACCGTCAGCCCCGATAGGCGCATCCGCTGCAAGCGCACTTGCTGACAGCCCTGGAAACGCAGGCTCTGATTCTCGCCCTGCATGATGATGTCGAAATCCAGAAACGTTAGTGAGGCGAAATCGAAACAGTTGAACTCTTGATTGCGCAGCATCAACCGGCTGGCGGGGCCGCTGCCGTAGATGAAAAGATGAGTGCCATCCGGTGCGACCTGATCAATGCTGTCGGCCAGGCGGTGCTCGCCGGGTAGCAGGCACAGGCAAATGTCGCGTTTGCCCTGTTCGAGCAACGTTTTAAGAGCGATGTCGAGGTTCTCGAACTCGCCGCCGACACCGACGCTGGTGCAGCAGCCACCGCCGTGAGTTTTTTGACAGAGCGCGTCGAGTGCGTCCTGCACGGTATGAATGCCCTGGGCGGCCATGTCGGCGCACTTCGCCGGGTCATAGGCGACCTGTGTTGCCACGGACAGGCTGGCGGAAAAGTGCAGGACGTTATACTTGCCCGCCGCGACCTGGCCGGCTTCGAGCAATTGCGCCGTGCAGGTCTGGTTCAGCACGCCAGGTGCCAGGCTCCAGATAACGCTGGCGATACCGTCCGCGCCGGTGGTGATGTCTTGGCTATCGGTGCCGTTGGGCAGCGTGCCACCGCTGACAATGAAGCGGACCTCGGCCCCGGCAAGCGGGAACTTGCCATTGAACACCGCGACTTCCAGTGGGCTGGGCAACGGCAGGTTTTGTGGCGCCAAAGGGTTAGGCATGACCTCCTGGCCGTCGCCACCCACGTAATAGAGATTGGTCAGTTCGGTCAGCGCCGGAAACAACTGACGGCAATCGCTTAGCGTGCTCCAGACCCCGGCCTGACAGTTGAGCAAGGCCAACCGGGTGAAGGCGCGCAACACGCCCTGCGGTGCCTGAAAGGCGGGTTTATTGGCCACCAATGGCCACTCGATGTCAGCGGTAGCGGTGCGAGCGGGAATGGTCCAGAAATCCCCGACACGGTACTTGCCGGGGATGAATTTGATCTCGACGCCCTCCTCCAGCTCCACCCAGCCGCTGTTCAAATTGGCCGCTGCCGGGGCTAGTTTCGCCCAACCGTCCCAACGCCGTACGCGCGGATTGCTCAGGTACAGCGACTTGTCCAGCGCTCCGGTGGCACTGGCCAGATCGAGGGTGACCAGATTGCCTTCGGTCTTGAGCACCTGCACCAGTGTTCCCGGCCGGCCGAGCAGTTCATGGGTATCGTCGAAGAATTCCAACCAGCAACCGGCAGTGATTGCAAGGTAGGCATCGCGACCGATGCTGGCAACCTCGAACTCGTCGGCCGTCGGCTCGCCTAGCCAACGTATTACGCGGGTCTCGATGCTGCCGTTATCACGCGACCACTTGTAGCGCTGGTCAGCTGAAACGCTGCCATCGTCATGGATCTCCACGCGATACAACAGGTTTTCAAGGCGTCGGTAACCCGCTTCCGGCGCCAACAGGCAGGGATCTTTGGGCGGATTGCTGGGTTCCGCTCGGGCCGCCAGCTTGCCATTGGCGGCAGTGACTAAGGCAGTCCAGGCCGGCAGCACGCTCAGACAGTTCAGGTCGGCACCGATTTCGCCGGCACGCAGTAACTTGACCTGCCACAGCAGTTGGTCGCGGGTCGCACTGTCCGGCCCGCCAAGGGCCACTTCACGGATAAGCGGGTCTTCCAGGGCCGTAATATGCCGCAGCCAGGCTTCGAGATAGCCAATGTAAACCCCATCAGGAGGGTCGACGGGCGCTCCGTTGTTGTCATAGACCTTGACCTCGGCAAGCTGCGGAGCGTTCGCCGGGGGCAATGGCAACAGGCTGGCATTGGCCAGCAGCACCGGCGAGGCATTTCCCGGCAAGTGCGGCTGGGTGGTCGCCGTCACCGGGCTGGCGTTTTCGCAGAGCAAGCCTTCGACGTAGTAATGACCGACGCCGATACCGATGGACTTGCCGTTGCCGGTCAGTAGAAAACCAGGGTTGGTCAACGGTCCTGCGCTATGGCCAATGGTATCGACGGTTTCGGTCTCGATCCGGCGATTGAGAATGTCCTGCTGCTCGTTCCAGTCCGCATCCAGCTGCACCCGCCCCTGTTGCATGCGTACCGTGCGGTAGTGCTGGTCCTGCTTGTCGGTTGAGCGGGTGAGATCGGCTTTCATAATGGTATTCCTGGCCCGTTATGCGCGTTCAGTCAGTTCACAAAGATCACCCCGGCCTCCAGGCCGAAGCGCAGGTATTCGTCCAAGGCCTGACGCAGGTTGGCCTCGCGCTGTGGTTGTTGCAGCAGATTCCACACGCCCATTTCCGCGCCATCCTCGGCACCGGCACGCAATTGTTGAGCACTTGAAAGTCGCAGCTGGGCATACGCCGGATGGCTGAAATCCGCCGAGGTAAAGGTGGGCGTCACCCGCACTCGTTCGCTCTTCGCCTGGCCGGCTACCAGGTCTGGCTGGCACCGGTAGCGGCGTGGCGTCTGCGAGCCCGGCGGGACATAGCAGAAACGTACACAACCTTCCTGGCGTCGGGCGATGCTCAATTTGGCGCTAAACAGGCTGTTGCCGGCATGCAGTTCCCCGGCGGTGCAAGCGCCGAAGACGCTGCAGCGATCGAGTTGCAATCGCGTGTTCGGCAAATCAAAGGCCAAGGCATCGCCGTTATCGAACACACTGTTGCGGCCCTCGACCCCGGCGATGGCTTTGCTGGTGCGTATCGGTCCGCACAGGCAATGGGTCAGTCGCAGCCAGAGTTGGCTGGCGGTGCCGGTGTGGCGGATGCCGCCTTTGCTCGGCGTCAGGCTGCAATGGCGCAAATTCACCTCGCCCAGCGCGCCATCGAGGCGCAGTTGACCGTCCAGCAGCAGCCCGGACAGGCTGAGCCTGGTGTTGAGGTTGCCGCGCAAACGCAGGTCGCCGATCAGTACCGGTCGCCGCTGGTTGGCGGCTTCAATGGCCAAGTGGGTATCCGGCAAGTTGAGATTGGGGCTCAGCTCCTGGGTCCCGTCGTCCATCAGATAGATGAGCGTAGAGGCCCCGGCAATCACCGCCGCGAGCGCATCGGCCAGGGTTGCGTAATCGCCCGGGACCCGCATCTGCACTTGGAAATCCGCTGGGTCCAGCAAGCCTTGCAACGGCTCATCTTCGTGACTCACCGGCCGTCGATCATAGGGCCCGGCGCCGACATCCCCAGGGAAGCCATAGCAATAGGCGACTTCCACCCGGGTCGCGGTCTTGCCGCTCGGCAAGGCGATACGCCCAAGGACCGGGTCGAAACCCACCAGATACAGATTGGCAACGTCGGGAAAGGTTTTGTCCGGCTGGCCAAGCTTGGTCGACTTGACCGTCACACTGGCCGGTGGTCGCCGCCATTGCTGCGGCACCACGCCGGGCAAGGGTGACAGATTGCACACCAGCAGATGCTCAGGCGCTACTTCTTCTCCGTCGAGCCAGATTCGCAGCACCGGGCCGCCCCCCTCCTGATCAAGGGGAAAGTACACAGGGTTGGGCGTCTCGCCATCGGTCAGCGCCTGACGCAAGGCGGTCAGTTCGTCGTGCAGCAGGCGTCGGGACAGTGGCTCTGGCACATTTTCCGGTTGCGCCAGGTGAGTGATTTCCTGCTCGGTGCGCGGCCGGTTGAACAGCATGCCCTCGCCCCGCAGCAGCGGCTGGGCAACGTCGCGACCAAGGGCATCGAAACTGTAGAAGCCCTCCAGGCTGGTCATCGCCCGGGCGGTGGCGCGTTGCAGTGCGTAGGCCTGCAATCGCCAAAAATAGAGACCGACGTTGGCAATGTTGTAGCGCCCGGCCGGGAGTGAACGCACTTCGACGGTATGGGCGCTGCGGTCGAAGGGGCCGTCGACGCGTTCCAATTGCGTGGCATCACGCAGGTTCGGCGTGCGCAAGCTTTGTGGACGGCAGTGTTCCAGGTATTGGGTCGTGCCCAGCAGCTCGAAAAATTCCACCGCCCGCGCGCGCCAGCCGGTGGTGTCGAACGCCAGCTGTTCGAGCACCGGCAACGTCCCCTTGCGCCGTCGCAGGCGCAGGGTATTGGCCACATACGCGCGCAGGCCGAATGCCTGGGTGCCGCTGACCGGGTACAGGCCGCGTACACCCAGCAGATCACCGATATATGGCACCAACCAGTCGTCACAGGTTTCGATAAACCAGTTGTCGTAGAGCCGGGTAATGTCATCCTCCAGCACAGCACCCTGCTCGGCGATAACCTCCAGCAATGCCCGCAGCGGCCCACCCATTTCGGCATCACGTTCGCGATAGAAGGCAGGCAGCCGTGCCATCAGGAATTCGGCGTCAATGCTCATAAACCAAGCTCCGTCAATGTGACCGCGGTCGGGTCCAGCAACAGCAGTTGTGCCGCCAATATCTGCTGACTCTGCCACCGCGCACCGCGAGCGCGCAGTCGGCCATCCGGCCCCGTTACACTGCTACTGGACACGCCGTCGTAGAGCCGCAGGCTGTCCAGATCCACCCGCTCTACTCCCGGTACCCGCTGCATCACCGCCAGTATTTCGCTGCCGCTGACGGGCTGACCGTAGTACCGCGCGGCAAACCCGAACGCTTGCCCCAGGGCACCGCGCACTGCACTCAGGACTGCCGTGCCCTGATAGTCCTGATTGACCCGGACCCTGGCCTCCACACCAAAGTGCAGCACCACGCCGGGCGCAAGCTTGAGCGGCTGATGAGCCGGGCGCACCGTGTCGATGGCCGCTGCCAGGTTGCGGTAGAGCGCCGATCCGGGATCGATGCTGACGCCCTGCACCCCGCTGACAGTGAGGTGGACCAACCGCTGCTCGCCATCCCACAACCACACCGCCTGAGCCTTGCCGACGCCAGCGAACGCGGCGGCGAAGTCTTCGAAATCGCGCAGTGAGACGATGCGGTCCAGGGTCCTTACGCTCAGCGGTGCATTCTGGCGGGCGCTGTCGCGGTCTTCCGGGTCAACTCCGCCCGCTGCGGGTACCGGGTTGATCACATCCTTGACCCCCAATGGGCGTGACAGCAGCAGACTGATGCGCCCATTGCCGAGATTGCCGGCCGCACCGATGCCGACGCGATAGTAGGCGTGCACGTTCATTTGCCCTGTGGGCAGGCGGCTGCCGTGCAGGCCGTCACCAAATTGCACGGTGACCCGACCATCGTCATGCCGTCGCAGCAGATAGGCACGGTCTTGTGCGCCGAGGTCGCCCAAACGTGGCGCCTCGGACCAACGCACACCATCGATGCGCACTTGCAGCGTGCTCTGGATGCCCGAAGGTGTTGGTGAGGAAATGCAGGTCAGCGGTTTTTGCTGCAGCACGAAGCGCTGGAAGGCCTGGCTGGCGTCCCCACTGCCGAGGATTTCCGGCTGGATCTGCATCTGCTTGCTGTCGCCATGACTGGCGGGCGCCACATTGGCGTTGATCCGCACACTCAGCGGCAGATAGATATTTTGCAAATCGCTGTCCAGCTCCAGGCGCGTACGCGACCCACTGCTGTCGTTATGCTGCAAGCGCCGCACTTCGCTGGCGAAACCCAGCAGTACTTCATGGCGTACGCCATCGGTGAAAGACAGGCTGGCGGTCCGCCCGTCCCTGGCGATTTCCACCGCCGCCAGCGGGTCATTGGCCAACAGTCGCTGCCGCGCCGGCGCATTTTGCGCCACGTCCGCCAAGGTGTGGCCGCTGACCGCCAGCCAGCGACCCGCTGGCAGCTCCGGTTGCAGACCATCGAGCGTCAGCACATGACCGCTGAGCAACCCGGACCGGGGGCGGGTCGCCCACGGCAGTTCGATCGATTCGCCATAGGCCGTGGTCTCGCGCAGACGTTCGTTGAACAGCTCGCGCAGTTGTTCACCACGCAGGCTCAGGCGCGTGGTCTTGCTGCTCAGGGTAAAGGCGGCGCGAGCATCTTCGCGGCTGTCGAGGATCTGATACAGCTCCTGGTAATCGGGCAGTGCCAGCACCAGCCAACTGCCTGTGACCAGCCGTGGGTAGCTGGCATCCAGATGCACACTGTGTACGTCCCGGGGGTAGAGCCGACTCTGGGGGATGATCTGTTTGTCGATGCCCGGACCCTGCCAGCGCAATTGAATCAAGGCCGCGCCACTGTTCTCGAAGTACTCCAGGCGCAGGCCAATTTTTTGCCCGGACTGGAGCTCGTACAGTGTCTCGCCGTATTCAGTGGCACCTTGCAGCTCCCAGTGATTGATCAGCAATTGGCCGTCAACCCACAGCCGCACACCATCGTCGGCTTTGACGAAAAGGCTGTAGTTACCGCTTTCAGGTATTTGCAGCCAGCCGCTCCAGCGCACCGAAAAGGTATCGGCAGTCAATATCGGGTCGGGACTGCCGCTGCTCCAGTCGAAATCCACGGTGGCGTCAGTGCGGCTAAGTTTGCGTGTGTTGAAGTCTTTGCCTTCGAAGTACTCGGCATACAGGCCGCTGCCGGTGGCTTGACGGCTTGGCGGATCGGAAATGTCGGCCAGGGTGAAGCCAGGCCACTCGCCGTGCAGGCTGATTTTCGCCTGTTCGTCGACGTCCAGGCCCAGGTAGCTTGCCCGCAGGCTGCGTGGCATTGCGCGCCAGTCCGGCGCAGCCTGGCCGAACAGCGCCGCCTTGGTCCGCAGGGCAAAACAGCGAGGATTGGCCTTGGCCGGTTCGACGTGGGGCATCGCTTCACCCAGTGGCCGGTCGAGCGTTACAACCGTGTAGCCAGCCAGTGGATCGGCACTGGGCTCCGGCGCAGAAACCAGTTGCAGGCGGGTGACGCGGCGCAGGTCCCAATTTTCGCTGCCGGGATTTTTCTGCCGTTCATCGCCGACGATCAACAACGGGTCGCCAGCTTGCAAGCGGGTGTTCTGGCCCTTCAGGTACAGGGTGCGCGCGCCCCAGTATGGCGGCACCTCTTCCTGGGTCTGCAGGGCCAGGGCATTCCAGGCGGCGCGCGCCTGCAACGGCTCCAGCGTTTCGTAAACCTGGGCCTGTTCATCCTGCTCGGGAATGCTCTGGCTCTTGGTGCCAGCGTCGATCCGCGCGGTCAAGGTTGCACCCGGCGCGGTCTCCAGAGAAAACGCCAGAAAGGTCGAGGCCGCCACGCCAGGGCGCAGCTCGTAGCCGATGGAGCGCCCCAGCTCCAATATCGAACGCCGCTCCGTGGCAGTGCGCAAGAAACCCTCGTTGACAAGGCGTTCCTGATAGAAACCCAGTACATCGAGGACTCCAGCCCAGGCATCGAGCAATGCCAGCGCCGGATCATCGGCATCGCGTGTGCTCAGCCCACGCAGCAGCGCCTGGCGGGACAGATGCGCCAGCTGACTCTCGCGAAAGCGTCCATGGGTGCCGACCCGATAGTGCAACGTCGTCTGCCCAGTCGGGTTCAATTCGTCGACCGGCGTCAGCACCTTGACCCCGGTGCAGCAGCCGCATTGTTCGCCATTACTCATAAGCCACCTTGCATATTGAGCAGCAGTCGGCCGTTTTCGGGGAAATTCGGATCGTTATCCAGACGCAGCACTTCCAGCGGCGCGGCACTGATCAAGCCCTGCTCTATTTCCTTATCAGGGGTTTTACCCCAGCGCTGGAACACCTCGACTCCAAGCGAGGCCACGCCGGTCACCGAATGCGCCGCCTCCATCAGGGCAGAGAGCGCCAGGCCCTGGCCGAAACTGAAGTGATCGGGATGAAAAAAGCCGAGTTGTCCCAGCCCGTCTGCACCACTGCTCAGGCGCTTGAGCAGGCCGAGCTTGACCGTCGCGGCGAAGTGCCCCGGCAATACGCAGACGTTCAGCTGAATATCCAGGGGCGCATAAATCGGCTCACGCAGTTCCAGGTCATAGCCGGCCAGCCGGTAGCGTTCCAGGTGGCGCAGCATTTGTTCGCGAAACGGCTTATCCAGTGGCAGTGCGCCCTTGCGGTCGAGGCTGACGAACATGGTGTACCAGCTGCCGGTCCAGCGCAGCCGGGCGGCTGCCCGTTGGACTTGCGGATGACGCTCGGCGACGCGTGCGTAGTCGGCCTCGGTGACGGCCCGTTCCTGGGTGCGGAACGCCTGCGGAGCTAACAGCTTGATCGCGTCGGCGCTTTCCGGCTCGGCACCGCCGCTTGCCGACAACGGATTGCGCAGCGATACGATGAAGTCCTTGATCAGAGGGTCTTCACAGACCACCTGGGTGATGCTCTCGGCGCCGACATTACCGATGCTGCCACCGCCTTGGCGATAGCTGGCCAACAGCCGGCTGAGGGGTTGCGGCTGCATGCCGAAGCGGTTGTCACCAAAGCGCAGGTGTGCACTGCCGTCGGCTTCGATCTCCACCACGAACTCCTGGGCGAAGCGGTCACTGCCGAGCAGATCACGGCGTGGCAACCAATGGCTGGCACCAGGCTTGGGTTGGTCGCCAAACTGATCGGGATCGTCTTCGCGCAGTCGCATGCCGGCCGGACGGGCTTGCCGGGGGTCCTGATACAAGCTGCTGCTGGCGGAGCGCGTCGGGTCGTGTTCATAGACCTGGGCAAAGACGATGCCGGGCTCGCGCAAGCGCGGGCGGTACTGGCCGGCAGTCGGCACAGTGTCCGGCAGCAGCGACTCATCGGCGCGAGTCAGCCCGTGGTCGGCCAGTACCACATTGCCGCAGACCTGAGCGACCCTGACTATCTCGCTGACAGCGGACTGTTGGATACGCTTGCTGATGCACAACGGGAACGGTAGCGCGTCTTCGGCGTGCCAGCTGATCAGCTGCAACGGCGTGTCGGTCAGCAGATCATGGCCCTTCTTCACTTTGGTCAAGCGCACCACATGCCGGTGGGTGCGGTCGGCATCCGGTGCACGGTCAGTGCCGGGGCTTGGCACTTCTTCGAAGATCAGCAACATGCCTGCCTGCAAGTTCAGCGGCGGATCGTTGATCAGCGCGGCCTCCTGCGTACTTTTGACCAGACAGAAGTCCGGCTCGCCCCAATGATGGATCTCAATGCGGTTATGCGCCGACTGCAACGGCAATGCGTGCATTGTTTCGAAGACTTGGGTGGCACCGTCAGGCAATGTTTGCAACACCGCTTCGTTCAATACCGTCCCGGGCTCGGCGGTACGCGTCAACAGAGGCGTACCGGCGGGCAACACTCGACCGTCGGCCTGGGCCGACACGCTCAGGCTGACGAAGACCCGACTGTTGCAGCCATCGTGGATCGGGTAATCCAGCAACCGCGCGTGCCGGCGCAGTGAGACGCGGCGGCGGGCAGTGCCCAGATACGCTTCGGTGGCGACTGCATCCTGGTAATAACTGAGCTGATCACCGATATGCGCCAGCATTTCCACCAGGGCCACAGAAAAATCTGCCGGATTGCGCTCGTGAAAGCCTGGAATCAATTGCCCCATCCGGTCCAGCATCAACCGGCGAAAGCTGCCATAGTCCTTGGCCAGGTAATCCAGCAGCGGTTCGGCCGGGACCTGCGGCGGGCAGGGTTGGTCGTCGGCGCAATCAAATTCGGATGGGCACTGCGCCTTGAAACTGAAACGAATACTCGACAGGCAAGGGTCGATACCCTCCGGCGCGTCTTCGGGTGCCAAGGGGTTGATCAAAACGAAGCGGTACCAGGAGAAATCACCGGACTGGTCCACCGTAATGTTCAGTTGATTGCCGCTGATACTCAGGCTTTCGATGTGTATACCAGTAATGCGCACCCCGCCCTCGATCCGGCAATGTGCAGGGGTGATGCCAACCACCGGGTTGACGAACACCACACTGAGCTTGCGTTGATCGACGGAGACCACCTCCAGGTAGTCGATGCCATTGAGGCTCGACGAGGCGAGGTCGCGCAGCAATTGCAGGCGATGGCGGTTATCGGACAGAAACTGGCGTTTCATGGCGCAAGCCCTCGACTGAAGGTCGCCAGTTGTCGCTGTCGATCCCGGCGCATGACGTACTGCACCGTCACGCCGAGGCGCGCATCGAGGTTTTCGACGGTCACCGCCTCGACCTCGATCAGTTCCCCCAACCACTGTTGCAGCGAACCTTGCACGGTCATCTGCACAGCCGCAGCGAGGGCGTCGCTGTTGGGCGCGAACACCAACTGCAACAAGCCGCAGCCGAAATCCGGACGGTTCACCCGCTCGCCCGGCACGGTGAACAGCACCTGTTCGATCATGTCTCGCACCTGCAGATCGGCGAACACTTCGGCGCTGCGCCCGCGCGAATCGATGCTGAAGGGAAAGTCCAAGGCCATGTCAGACTCCTGAAACCCGTAGCTGGGTGACGGTGACCATCATCGGCGTGCCGGTGGGAACGCAGATCGAGGTGCTCGATTGCAGCAGTACCGGCAGCCCACCGGCGAACACCCGGGTTGCGCCGACCAGCCACTGGCCGGTGACGCAGGGGCCATTGCCGGAGGGTGGTGGCGGCATGGCGCAGCCGGCAATCACGTAGGGCGCGGCCAGGGTTGTCACTGGCTGACCAGAGAGCAGCACCCGCGCAAAAGGCGCAGTCGGCGTTGCTTGCCCGCCATGGCTGCACATCACGGTGGCACCCAGGTGCAAGAGAAAACCGGGCATCAGCAGTCCTCCCCTGTCAGGACCGGGTACGGCTGTGGGCCAGGCTGGCGATTGCGTGAAATGTTCATTTCAAATCACCGTCAATGCGCCTTGATTGATATTCACCGCCGGGCCATTGAGCATGATCGTCGCGCCCTGGCCGTTGCTGATGGTGATACCTATCTCGTTGATCGAAATCATCGCCCCGGTGAGGGTTTTGAGCAGGATGCCGCCCGTTGGCCCAGGCAGGTCGGAGATCGTCAGGCCGTTCTGGTTACCGGTTTGCAGCACGATGCTTGGCGATACCGGAAGCCCCGCCAACGCAAGGGTTGGCACCTCTGCCGCACTGCCCCAGAAACCGCCGACCCAGATGGGGTAATCCTGGTTGCCCTGCTCGAACTCGATCCAGACCCCGGCGCCGATCTGCGGCACCACAAACATCCCGCTCTGCTTCCCGGCGAACGGCACGCAGGGCATGGCCCAGCTGGAGATTCCCAGCCCCAGCACATCAGGCACCTGGACCTGGATGCGGGCCATCTGCATCGGGTCGATATTGTTCAACACCACCCCGCGGAACTTGCCGTAGAACTTGCCTTGCTCAGCGTTCATACCGGTACCCTCGGCAGTGTCGAGATCAAGCCGTTGCGGGTCAGCGTGAAGCTCTGCTTGAACTCGCCGGGCTTGAAGTTGCTGGTCACGCTTTTCACGTAATACAAACCGTCGAAGGCGGTGCCCGCGCCGCGCACGCCAACCAGTTGGCGTGCCTTCAGCACCGTGCCATAGCGCAATACGTCGACCGAACCGGTGGCGGTCACCACATCCGCCGAGCCCGCGGCCTCCGCCAGGCCCTTGGACAAGGCGGCCATCGGCGACAGCTTGGCGGTGTCCTTCAGCAGGTGGATCGATTTGGGGATGGGCGGCAGCGCGCCCAGTGGCGGGTTGAGCAGACTGATGTCGGGGATCGGCAAGGGAATCGGGAACTTGGTCAGCGGGTTCTGGATAAACACGATCGGCAGGCTGGCCTTGGTGTTGTCCACGCTGAACGACAGCGCCTCGACATTGCTGTGGGCATCCATCCCCAGGTTTAGCGCCGGTTGCGGTATCCCGAGCTTGATCTCCGGCCCCCAGTAAGCGGTATTCATCCCCGGCAGCGGGCCGGGCTCGACGTAGAACACGTAGCCGGCGTCCTTGGCCAGCTTCTGCACATAGGCCAGGTCGGTGCCGTCATGGGTAGGGATCTTTTCCACCGGGATCGGCACATCGCTGAAAATCTGCGGGATCACCAACGGCACCATGCCAAAGATCGCGTACTTGGCGACGATCAGCGCCACCCGAGCCTCGGCCGGCATGGCTGGATAGGGAATGCCGTTGAATTCCTGCTGGTCCATGGCCACCGACAGGTCCTCACCGGTGATGGTCAGCGTGCTCTGCCCTGGCTCGTTGGAACCACTGACCTCCTGGCGGGTGATTAGGCCGTCCATCAACACCATCGGCAGGCTGTTGAGGGTGATCACGATCAGCACCCGCAACCAGGGCACTCGCCCGCCGGCGAGCAACAACAGGGTGTGCAGCGGTGAGTTGTTGTGCAGGGCGAAGCTGATCTGGAAGCCGCTGCGGGCGCCAGCCGCCGACGTCACCTGGATGCTCTGCAAGGCATCGATCAGCGGCTTGGGCACCGGCAGCGGAATCGCCGGGCCGACCAGCAACGAGACATGCATGCCTTTAAGCATCGCTCGGCCCCTGCATGCCTTCGGGCAAGGTCAGGCGGATTTGCCGGCCCAACTCTTCCAGCTCCAGTGGGTGGAGGCTGCCATTGGCATCCGGCAAGCGCCAGAACTGTTCTGGATCGCCGAGCACCGCAGCGGCCATGCGATCGATACGGTCGCCCTCGATCACGGTGTAGATCTGCAACGTGACAAAGTTTGCCGGGTCGGGGACGAAGCGCCGCCGCAGGTAGACCACGCGTCGACCGTCGGCCTGGACCAGCTCGGCGGTTTCGGTCGGGTAGTAACGGCTGTTGGGTGGGAAACGGTCGCTCATCGTGATTGTCCTTTTTAGTGCTTCAGCTATCCGTTGATTTAAAAAAGCGCGCTCAAACCCAGGCTGGCCAGGGTCGTGCTGCTGGCCGTGCGCGCCAGGCGTTCGCGGCTCTGGTGATAAACCATGTAGAGGTGCCCGCCTTTGTCGCCGAAGCCCAGGTCATTGATGTTGAGCACGCGCATGCCGAGGCTAATGCGCGCGCGAATCGGGTTGAGGTTGACGTCAAACGCCTCCTCGACGATCGAAAAATCGGTGATGCGCACCGGCACCACGCGTTCCTTGCTCCACACGAACAAGGGCAGCGGCGCCTGCACCGGGACGATTTCCAGGGTGCCGGCGTTGGCCATCTGGTTGTTGCGGATCAAGGCGTTGCTGTCCGGGTAGACGATGGTTTCGAGTGCCGCGAGCTGCGGGTGGATACCGACCTGGATCGCGCCGGGGTGCTGGTCGGAGAACTCCAGCTGGTCGGTGGCGTCGATCTCGGCGTCGAGTTTGATCGTTTCCACCGGCGGCCCCTTCAGCCGTAGCGGCTCGCTGATCGCCGCGCTGCCTCCGGTGCTCTGCGGTTGCAGGCTGCGGGTCAACAGGTCAGGGTTGTACTGCAAGGCGATCACCCGCAGTACGGCACCGCTGGCCGGGTCGATCAGGATCAGCCCGCCCTTGAGCACTTTCGGCGAATTGGAAAAGCCGGTCATACCTCGCGCTCCTCACTCTTGGCATTGCCGAACAGGTTGGACAGCATCTTCGACGGATCAAGATTGATCTGCGCAGGTTCCGGTTTGATATCGGAGAGCTTGGGCATGCGAAAGCCGTCGATGCTGTCGTAGTGCAGCGGAAGGCGTACGCCGAGGCTCAGGCCGGTGTCGAAGGTGCCACCGAGCAGTTTCCAGGTCTTTTCAGTACGCACCTTGAACCGCCAGACCCCGGCTTCGGCGTAGACCCGGGCATTCAGCGCCGCGGCCAGCACCACGCTGCCGCCGATATAGGCGCTGGCATCGACGCTGAATTTGTCCTTGCTGTAGGCAATCTCGCCGGCCAGTTCGGCCTTGCCTTCAAGACCGGCCTTGGCCTCTACGTTGAGGCCACCACCGACCTCGGCGATGTACAGATCGATGACCACGTCGGCGCCGACTTTGCCGCTGATACCCCCGCCCGCCGGGATGCTGGCCTTGGCCTTGAGGTTGAAACTGAAATCCGGGTCAGCTTCGAAGGGACTGAACTTGACCGTAGCCTTGATCCCGGTGAGCACCCCGGGGCCGACATAGTAGTAATACCCAAGGCTGCCCCAGAGCTTGACCTTGAGCCCGATCGGGCCGATGGAGGCGCCAGGAATCGGGATGCTTCCCGAGGCCGAGAAAATCGGCTGGTCTTCCTGTTTCTCCGGGAAGCGCTTGAACAGGGTGATGTCGGGAAAGCTCAGCTCGCCGTCGAAGGTGATCTTTTGCTGTTCGTCCACCGTGATGCCGGCCGTTGCCACCATGTCCTTCTTGATTTCGTAGGAGAGCTTGCCCTTGCCGATGATCTTTTCATTGGGCAGCAACTCGACGACGATATTGCCCTTGGCGCGGCCCTTGTCGATCTTGATATCGCCCTTGCCGTAGACCTTCTCCTTGCCGCCCTTGTTCTCGTAGGTGGCATCCACTATGCCGTCGAGACCCGAGAAGGCGAATCCGGCCTGGCCCTTGGCGATGAACAGCTCGCCGTCGTACCAGAGGCTGGCCTGGATCGGCTTGAGGTAGGGGCTCTTGACCTTGATCTTGCCGCGCCCCTGGAACACCCACTTGCTGCGGGTGTAATTGAGTTCCAGCGATGCCTCGTTGCCGCCCGGCAGTTCCAGGTTGACCTTGCCGCTTGCGTCGATCTTGCCGGCCTTGAGGAATACATCGACAGCGCCGCTCTTTACATAGGGAATCTTGCCGGCCATCTGCCCCGACTCGATATGCGCCCCGCCACTCCACTCGCCGGCCTGATACTTCACCTCGCCCTTGGCTTGGTCCACGCCGGGCAGGTAGACGAACAGATCACCCTTGAGCACGAGTCCGGCGTCGTCAGCGGACGCGGTGAGCTTGAGGTCGGCCAGCTTCTTCGTCCCGCCGAACTCGAAGCCCAGGGTGCCCACCGGTTTGAAGGTCGGCGCCAGCTCCAGGGCAATGCTCGCCTCGGTGACTCTCACACCGGGGAAAGGCGGCTTGATCTTGTCCTTGTCGATGCTTTTGGTGACGCGGAAGTTGTTGGCGTCCATGGCCACGGTGAGTGTCGGCAGCAGCGGGATGTTCGGCTTGATCGTGCCCTCGGCGACGATGCCATTGGCGTCAGCGCTGAAGCTGTTGAACTGACCGGGGCTGAGCTTGGTGTACTCGAACTTGATCGGCGAGCTCGGCTTACCCTTGGGCAACAGCAGCGCACGATCCGGACCGATGTCCATCATCAGGTCCACGCCCTTGTTGGGCTTGAGGTGCATGATTTCGCCATCGATGCTGGCGTGCACCTTGTCACGCCCCTTGCCTGACTTGTCGCGTTCGAAGGAGGTCAGGGTCAGGCCCTTGATGACCTTCGAGGCGGCCTGGTTTTCGGTGTAGGGAGAACCGGCCAGGGGGACGGACTTGCTCTTGTCCGCCGCTAGTTTCAGCTTCACCGGGTTGCCCAGCACGATCAGCTCATAGTCCATCACCACGGCGCCGCTGGCGGCGGTGATCGACGGATCATTGAAGCGCTTGCCGAGCTGGCAGCACAGCGAACAACTGGGGCTACCCTGCATCACCGCTCCTTTGAAGGTCAGCGATACACGCTTGGGTCGCTTACCCAGCGCCGTCTTGGCATCGTCGAAGGCTGTGGTGGCCAGGTAACGCAGTTGCTGCTGGATCAAGTTACCGCTGGAACCGTTGTCCACTTTGTCCAGCACCTGCAGGTTATCGCTCTGGTTGTCGCCGCCCACCTGCAATTCCTGGATGTGGTCGATCTCGCAGGTCGGGCCGGTGGGTATCTTCGGGAATTGCGCCTCGCCGCCCACTTCCTTCCAGCGCGCGTGAGCGTCCTTGCCGAGCGTGTAGCCGTACTTCGACAGCCAAGTGCGTTGCAGGGTATCGGTGGGGTCGCGAGCAATGTTCTTGTACGGTTTGGGCACGCCGCCCGCCCATTCGAACGTCGCTTTCAGCGGCAAATAGGGCTTGTTGCAGTGAGCCAGCGCATAAGGGCCCTTCTGCGTCGGCAGCACCAGTTTCTCCACTTCGTAGTCCGCCTGGGTCTTGGTCACTGCCCCCGTCACCTGCACCGGCACCTCGGTGCTGGTCAGGCTGAAACTGCGGTTGTAGGTGGAGGTTTCGTACTCGGCGGTGAAACCTGGAGGTGGGTCCTTCTCCTTTTCCTCGCTGACTGGAGGCGTCGCGCCGGCAGCTGTCACAGGAGGTGCCGCAGGTGTCGGCAGGGGGGCCGGCGGGGTCGCCGGCTTGCGCGACAGGCGTGGCCCGCCCTGGCTGAGCACGCCGCTGGCCAGGGGCTGGCCGCGCATCACGCTGTCGGCGACGAAGTCGGCCTCGCGCTCTAGCCGCTGGTAGTGCGGCCCCTGATCGGCCAGGTTGCTGATGCCGGAGCGCTGCAAGCCTTGTTGTTGCACGGTATGGGCGAGTTCGTGAGCCAACAGGTGTCGACCGCTCTCGCTTTGGGGTTGGTATTGACCGTCGCCGAACACAATGTCCTGGCCGACAGTGAAGGCATGCGCATCCACATCCCGGGCACTGGCCCCGGCGGCGCTGTCGTCGTGTATGCGTACGGCAGCGAAGTCGCTGTCGAAGCGGCTCTCCATGAAATCGCGAGTGTCTGCATCCAATGGTCGACCGGGACTCGCCAGAGTCTCGTTGACCGAGGCCGGGACACTCTGCCCGCCTTGGGCACCGTTGCCCTTGCGTTGCAGGTTCTGTTGGCGGCCGGCGGCGCAGCTTTCGCACTCGCCGCTGTTACCGGCACCCGCGCCACAGGCGCACTTGCGCTGTAATAGCAGACCACGCACGGCAGTCTTCGGCGGCGTGGCGTCGCGTTCGGCACTGGGAGCAAGGGCGTGTTCGGTCATTGTCCCGGCCCCTGCAGTTGTTCAGCGATCAGTCGTGCCAAGCGCCGTCCGGTACGCTCCGGGCGCTCACCCGCAGGTGTGGCAAACCGGGGGATTTGCACTTGTTCGAGCGCAAAACCCTGCCCTGGCAGCGGTGCCGCGATCAGCAAACGTCCCAACTCACGCTCCAGGGCACCGGCCAGTCGCTGGCCATTGCGCAATGAATAACCGGGCAACGCCAGGGTACCTATCGTCAGGCTGATGGTCGGGGCGACGGGTGTCAGGGGGTGGGTCATGTCCAGTCCCCCACTTCCGCCGCCGGCAGCGGTTTTTCCAGTTTGGCGAACTCTGCTTCGGCGGCTGCACGCAGATGCTGCATACCGATGGCCATGTCCTTGTCTGCCGCCAGGAAGGCCGCGTTCAAGGCCAGGTTGCGGATATGCCCGCCAGACAGCGAAAGCCGCGCCAATTTGCCAATGTCCAGCGCGTTGCACGGCGCATCGGGTGGAAACGCCCGCTGCCATATGGCGCTGCGGGCCTCCATATCGGGAAAGGGAAATTGCACGATGAAACGGATGCGACGCTGGAATGCCGGGTCGATGGCCTGCTTCAAGTTGGTGGTGAGAATCGCCAGTCCACGGTAAGTCTCGATCCGTTGCAGCAGGTAGCTGACCTCCAGGTTCGCGTATCGGTCATGACTGTCGCGCACTTCACTGCGTTTGCCGAACAAGGCGTCCGCCTCGTMGAACAGCAGGATCGCGCCGCTGCTTTCGGCCGCGGCGAATACCCGTGACAGGTTCTTCTCGGTCTCGCCGATGTACTTGCTGACCAGTGCCGCCAGATCGATGCGGTAAAGGTCCAGTTGCAGTTCATGAGCCAGCACTTCGGCGGCCAGGGTTTTGCCGGTGCCGCTGCCGCCAGCGAACAAGGCGCTGATACCCAGGCCACGGTCGCTGCGCTCGGCAAAGCCCCAATCGCGGTAAACCCGTGTGCGCTGACGAACCTGGGCTGCCAACGTATGCAGACTTGTCAGGGCCGCGTCCGGCAACACCAGATCGTCCCAGTCGGCGCGGGCGTCCACTCGTTCAGCCAGGTGCTCCAGGCCACGTCGAGCTTCTTCGCGACATGCCTGCCAAAGGTGTTCGACACCGCCTTTGGGCCTGGCCTTGAAGGCCTCGGCGAGATGCAGGATGGTGCTGTTGTTGAGTTGAAACTGTTCCGCCAGCAGACCGAGTCGGCCGTTGACGCCTGAGACTGATTCACCCAAATGTTGTTGCCAGAGCTTGAGCCGTGCCGACGCGTCGCTGCCCTGGACGCTGACCCGGCATTGACGGCGACGCAGGGCCGGCGCGCTGTCACCACTGAGCAGTATCAGGCCCTGCAAGTGATCGAAAAAGTCGCCCAGACGTTGTGCCTGCTCCGCGTTCAGATCTTGCGGTTGCGACCAGAGCAGCACGCCGTGCAACAGCGCTTCACGCTCCCACAGGTGCGCCAATTGCTCGCGTTCAACATGCCCGACAGGCAGGTCATGCCCGGCCATCCGGTACAGCTTGAGCCCCAGTTCTGTCGCCAGGACTTGGGCATAGCCTTCGCCGTCGCCTTCCACCAGTCGTGCAATCGGTGCCAAGGCAAGGCTGGGCGCTGCCTGCCACTGGGCGGCGATCTCAAGGATGCTGGCCCTTGCCTGTTGTCTGTCGACAGCGACCGACTCGGCGTCCGCCAGGTTTTCCTGACGAAACCAGGGTTCCAGACGCGGATCGGGAAAGCTCAGGCCGGCGATCCGGTGCAGGATGATTTCATCCACCACCAGCCGCGCTTGTAGCGCCCCGCCGCTGCCGAAGGGTTCAAGCAATTGCCAGCGCCGCAGACGGCCGATCGGGGTGATCGCACTCCACTCAGGTTCAGGCAGCAGGCGCAGGGCCAGCTCGAAACTCAGCCAGGGTTGGTTCACGTCACCTTGGGCTTGCGCCATCAAGTCGCGAAAGCGTGGGTCAAGGTCAACGGCGGCGGCCAGCAGCAACAGATCCTGTTCGAAACGGCTCAACCCCAACCGTTCGGACAGCAGCGCCAGCGCCGGCGGGGTCTCCAGATAAGCGCCCAAGGGCGCCGGCTCGCCAGCCAGCCGCGCCGTCAGGTAGGCGGCAAAAGCATCCAGCGCCTGCGTCAGCGCACGGCGGTTGTCGGCGAAATCGCGGCGCTGGCTCATGGCAGCACCTGCGGCGCGCTGAATTGGCCATCAGCGGCCATGACCAGCGCACTGGTTCCGGCATCCACCTGCACCCTTGCCAAATAGGCCCCTTGGGCGACGCCTTGATATTCGATGGTGACCGTTACGCTCTGCTCGGCCGGCGGGAGAATGCCATTGCCGTCAGTTGCGCTGAAACTGTAGGACCGTGCCGGCCGGTCGCTTGGCGGTGCTTTTTCGTTGAGCAGCAGACGCACCCGCTGCCCCGGCCCAACGGGCGGAACACAGGTCACCTTGATGCTGCCGAAGCGGTAGGTCACACCGTCGACCACCTTGCTGGTCGCGCCGGGCTGAACGACAAAGCCCGCTTGAGGGTTGAGAATGAACACGCCAAGGTTCGATTGCACCGCGCCATGCGCGACTGGTGGTGTCCCGAGCAATTGCCCATGGACCACCTGCAACGTGCAGACCCCCGCCCGCAAGGATGGCGGCAGCGCCGGGAACAGAAAGCCGAACTCGAGGGTCTCGTTTTCGATTTTGCTCAGTCCGGCGCTGAGGTCCAGTCCATTGACCAACAGTTGTAGGGCCTGAGCCTTGAATTGGGCGCCGCTGACCCGCACGTTGCCGTCCGGCAGAATCGGCATTGCCGCACCGGCCACCGACTCGACCCGGTCCACCCGTGGCGTACGCAACGGCACCACATAGAGGTTACGTGCCAGTACCGGTAACGGCGTGCGCTGGCTTCTGGCCGTCGATTGCAGCAGCACACTGATGAGATACGCCGCGCTGGGCCGTGCGGGTACCTGGATTGAGGACCAGATGCGCGAGAGTTCGTCAGTGCTGAGGTTGAGGGGTGTGATCCGCAGTTGTTCCAGCTGATCGGCCAGTCCGGCGAGTTCCAGCGCCTTGGGCACATTGGGTTTGTTCGGCAACGGTTTGAGCGCCGCGCGGATGGCGTCGCGGCCCAGTCCCGGGGTGTCGTGAAGGATTTGCATCGCAGCGCCAAGCAGGATCTCGGCGTGGAAATCAGCGGCGCCATAGGCGGTGATGAGTATGTGCAAGTCCAGCGCGAGGGGCGGATTGCCGATGCGCTCGCCCGCGCTGTCGCGGCTCGGCAGTCCGAGATTGGCCCAGCCGGGATTGCGCGTCTGGTTATAGAGAAAGAGGTTCAATTGGTCGCCGCCAGCGGGATCGATGCGATCCGGGCCGATACAGGTGACGCTCGGCGCACCGCCCAGTACATCGCTGACTTTCAAGTCCGCCAGACCGCTTTCGAGCATTTGCTGGAGTGTCGCGAGCGCGGCGGCCAGCCCCAGTGGCGAACTCATGACCGCGGCCCTGCACCCGAATTACGCTCGCTCAGGTAGTCATCCAGAGACTTGGCCGGCAGGCGCCGGGGCGGCTGTTCGACACGCGATGCGGGTGCTGCTTCGTGTGGGAGGATTTCGATGCGTCCGATATTGATCTCGATCCGTGGCGCGGCGGCTTGCCCATCGGCCTGCGCCGGGTGCGGTTCCTGCCGTGCATGAAGTGGCGGCGATACCGTGGCGCTGCCGGGCGCTTGCTCGTGCAGCCGTTCGACACGGCGCTCGATCAGCTCCCGACTGAGCTCGTGGTGCTCGATGCGCCGTTCACTGTGCAAGCGTTCGATCAACCGGGTTTGCGGGCCTGGGGGCGAATGCTGTGGCGCGGTATCGTCAACCGGCGATAACAGCAGCGGATCCCGGGACAGCCCAGACTCCTTGGGCGATTCAAACACGGCCGAAACCAAAGTTTGCGGCGGTCCGGGCATGGCTGGCGGGAGGGTCCCCGCCGGCGATGTTGGTTGCAGCAGTGAGGCCACCCGCTGCAACACCGTCGTCACAGGCAGCAGCATTGGCGTCGGCGTTGATGACTCGGGCCTCGATTGCACCGCCACGGGTATCGCGGCAGGTGCCTTCGGCAGTTCACGAGTGGATGCCAACTGCGCCTGCGGCGCCTGCTCGAATTCGCGCTGCACGATTGCATCGTTTTCAAAGCGCGAGCCGATTCGCGGGCGAATCGCCGGCGGCTGCAAGGCGCGCCGGGCCAGGGCGAGCAGCAAGTCGCTCATGACTGCACGCGTTCCAGGTAACGGGCGCGACGCTGCGGGCTCAAGGCAAGAATCTGCGCCTCGCTCCAGCCGTAGGCCGTGGCCAACAGATGCACATGATCGAGTGTTCGTTGTGCCCAATGATCGAGGCTTTCCAACAGGTAACTGCCGATATCGAAGGCCTCGCTCCAGCGCTCCTCGCACGCCGGGCAGCACATGTCCAACTCAATCAGCGCTTGTGGATCGGCCTGGCTCATGGCCTCGCTCAAGGCCTGCAGCAGCTCCTGCGGCAAGGCCTCGGGCGATACCGGCTGGGCGCCCTGCCCGGCCTCCAGCACGCAACGCCGGGCCAACAGCTGACGCGCCTGCTCCATGTCGGGCACCTGCGCAATCTCCAGCGATTGGGCCAGAACCGCGAGGTCGAGGCTGTCCGGCAGGCGAAAACGCAGGCGGTAATCTTGCCACTCAAGTTGAAGATCCTGCGTCTCGGCGGGCGGATCATCCAAACGCAGGTCGGCCGTGTTCAGGTTCAGCTCCAAGCGTTCGGCGCAGTGTCCGCAGCAGGCCATGGCGGTCAATTGCGGACCGAGAAGTGCGCCATACAGATCCAGCAGATGCGCATCGCGCCGCCCCACCGGCAACCGCTTGGCGCCCTCCAGTCCGTCGGCCAGCAAAGGCGCCAATAGCGCGCAGGATTGCAGTGCGGGAGGCAGCGTCTGGCTATGGTCCCAGATCGCCAGCCAGTCTGCGGAATCAAGCTTGGACACAGTCGGGATCTCCATCATGGAAACACCAGCAGGCACGACGCCTCGTCAGTTCGGCTCGTTAAAGCTTGGCTCGCTCGGTTCGGCCACCTCGTAATCGCGCTCCCAGCCTTCGTTTTCCAGCTTCAGGCGGGCGATGGCCACGGCGTTGGCATTGGCGTCCAGGTCCGGCAGCGACTGGAACTCGCTGACCCAGCAGCGGAACACCTTGTATGCCAGGGCCAATTGGCCGGCTTCGTTGTACAGCTCGATGATGATGTCCTTGCGAAAATCCTTGAGCGAGACCTCCGCGCCCAGACCGGAGGCGAAGTTCCAGACCTTGTTCGCCCAGCGCTCGAAATCGGCATCGTGGGTCACCCCGCGCTCCAGGGTGATCGCCTCGAATTCCGTACGCCCCGGTGATTTGCGGCTGCTGCTGGGATCACCGCCTTCGCGGTGCTTGACCACTTCAGTGGTGCGTTTTAGCGCCGATACCTTGCTAATACCCGCGACATAGCGACCGTCCCACTTGACGCGGAATTTGAAGTTTTTATACGGATCGAAACGTTGGGCGTTGACCGTGAACTGAGCCATGGCATATCTCCCTGATGCAGCGGTTCAGCAGCCACCCGTTCGAGTGGCTGCAGCCTTGATTACACCTGAATCTGCCCAGCCAGCTGCTGGATCCTGATCACCACGAACTCCGCCGGTTTCAACGGAGCGAAAGCCACCAGAATATTCACCACCCCGCGATTGATGTCGTCCTGGGTGGTGGTTTCACGATCGCACTTGACCAGATAGGCCTCGCGCGGCGTTTTTCCCTGGAAAGCGCCCTGGCGGAACAGGCTGTTCATGAAGGCACCAAGGTTGAGCCGGATCTGCGCCCAGAGCGGTTCATCATTGGGCTCAAACACCACCCACTGAGTGCCGCGATACAGGCTTTCTTCGAGAAACAGCGCCAGCCGACGCACCGGTACGTACTTGTATTCCGAGGTCATCTGGTCGGCCCCACGCAAAGTCCGGGCCCCCCAAGACACCGCACCGTAGACCGGAAAACTGCGCAGGCAGTTGACCCCCAGCGGGTTGAGACTGCCGTTCTCGCGGTCGTTCAATTGATAGTTCAGCGCCTGCACCCCGATCAGGCTGGCTTCAGTGCCGGCCGGCGCTTTCCACACACCACGGTCGCCATCGGTGCGGGCGTAAAGCCCGGCCACGGTGCCGCAAGGTGCGCTGAGACGCAGCTTGCCGTTCTTCAAGGGGTCGGCGATGTAGATCCAGGGGTAGTAGACCGCGGCGTGATCGGACTTTGGCAATGCCGTGCCAGATACTGCGACCACCATCTGCTGCGGATCGACAGCCGTTGGCGGCGAGTCGATCACGAAGAATGCCCGGCGTTCCTCACAGTAGGCCGCGGCATCCATCAGCACGCCAGTGTCGGTGATACCCGGTAGGCAGAGGATGTTGAACAGGTCCACCTCTTCCAGCGCATACAGCCCTTTGCGCGTGTCACGGTCGGCAATGAAGGAGGAATAGATATCCGCGGCGGAATAGGCTGTTTCACTGCCGCTTTGCAGGGTGACATTCACCGGCTGGGTGGTGAGCGAGCCTGCCAGCAAGTGCAGCTGGCTGGCGATGCTGTTTAGCGGCGAAGCCGAGACCGCGATGCTCGATGCCGCACCTTGGGTGCCGGTGGCCAGGACCAGGGTGCTGCCGACCGCCGAGCAGGTAAAGTTCCGGTAGGCCGGATCGCCTGGTTTGCGCGCACGCACCGCCGCCTCAATCCGCGCGGCGACGTCTTTCAGTTTGGCTGCAAGGTCGCCGCCAACCGCCCCCGCGTCACCGATATCGATCACGTCGAGATTGCCATCGAGGCTGATGCGAAGGCCGGTGTGGGTTGCATCCGGCAGTGCATCCAGATCGTTGGCACCAAAGGTATCGCTGGTGAGAGTCGCCGGATCAGGCACCGGCACCGGTCGAATCGCACCGACCGAGTCGACTTCTACCCCACCGGCCTCACTGCCCAGTTTGAGCGCGGCGCTGGCATTGCTCTTCTGCCCGGGCAGCACCCGCACACTGGAGAACTCACCGCCGACACCGGACGTCATCAGAATTGTCTGCGTAGCGGCCGGCCGCGCACAGGTGAAGTTCTGGTAGGCCAATTGGCTGTTTGCCTGCGCCCGAACCTTGGTCTGGATTGCGCCACACAACGCATCCAGACGCTGGGTCGGGGTGCCGCCCGCGATATCCGCCGGCAGCGCGATCAGCACCTTGACCGGCGGCAGATTGTTCACGCTGACACGAAATTCGTTGTGATTGGCGTCCAGCAGGGTCGCCACATCGGCCAGGCTGGCACTGCGCGATGTACCGGCGGTCAACCCATCCAGCGCAGGCTGACCGACCATCCGACTGAGTTTTACCAGCTGTGAAACCGCATTCACCTGGTCCAGGACGTAGCGGGCATCCATCGAGTTCATCGACAGGTTTTCATAGCGTTCGGCGCGCCCATCCGAGGCGCGGATGAACGTGATGTTGAATGAGCTACCGGGGTTGATGGTGAGGTGATCCACCCGGACTTCGATACCGTTACCAGCAGAGCCTTCGTCCAACGCCTCGGCCTTCAGCACATCGATCGGCGTCGCGTTCTGCAGGGTTTTGCTTGCGGTACTGGCGTCCTTGACGATACGCACCACGTAAGCTTCGGTGCCGCCGTTCTGGAAGAACTGGCGGACTGCATAGCCCATCTCGGAATCCACCGCCAAACCGCCAAAGCGTCGCTCGTAATCGGCGAAACTGAACAGGTGCTGGGCTTTGTTTATCGGACCGCGTGGAGCCGAACCGGCAAAAGCAGCTACCGAGGTCGCGACACCGGTAATGGTCCGCACGCCGCTCGGCAGTTCTTCGATATAGACACCTGGATAGCTGAGTTGGGCTGGCATGGCGGATCCTTTCCGGACAGGATGCAGGTGGTTGATGGTCAAATCCCTTCAGAGGCAGCTACAACCTCGCCTCACAACCAACACAACTACATCCGAACCCACCCACTGCTCGGAAACCGTTGATGACCTGGACGAAGTGCAAGTTCCTGAGGGGAACTGACGGTCCACGATCCGAAAGGTATGGATAGCTATAGATCGTATTTTTTATTAAGCAAATTCAAGCATCTCGATCTTTAATTAATGGCTCATTGATATTTTTAGTTGTGTAAATGCCTGAACTTAAACAACTACCGCAAAAATGCCTATATCCAATAGTCATAAAGCACCGAAGAAAAACAATAAATAACTTTAAAAGATCAATGACTGTTTCGTTGTTGCGCTAATAGCCAGATATTATTAAAGCCAAAGAAGGCGCATCGATTTTCATCGCTGTGGATGAGCTGGGTACGGCCAGCCTTGGGCCCCAGGAGGCTGGCCAAAATGACGTGTCTCAGGCGTTGCTGCCCGATTTCGATTCCCGGCTGAGTGCTTCCACCTCTTGAACCAAGCCCTGAGCTGCCATCATCACCAGTGCTCGACCTTTTTCCGGTGTTGCCTGAGCGGGGTCCGAGCCCATGCGGCCGTCCGGATGGCGTGCGCGGAAGTCCTGTGCTTCGCGAATTGGCCCCCACGCGGCGATCTGGGGCGAATACTCAGCCGACTTGATCGAGTCAGGGTATGCCCATTGGGTAACAGCAATCTCGGAAGGCGTGGCATGAACGCCGTGCCCTGTAGGGAACTGCTCCCGTGCCAGTTCACCCACGCCTTCAAGGTCCCACCAGTTGCATAACTTCAGCGCAAACCCCGATGGGCGTCGAGCGAAGCTCGCCTCGGCGTAGAGTTCCGAGAACGCCGCTTCAATCGATGCAACATTGCCGCCGTGACCATTGAGGAACAGGATTTTCTCAAACCCGTGCGCTGCCAAAGACTGTACCCAATCGCCAATGGCTGCAATGAAGGTTGATGGACGCAGCGAAATGGTTCCCGGAAAGCCTAGATGGTGCTGGGCCATGCCAATGTTGAAGGTCGGGGCAATCAGGATGTCCGCTGTTTTCTGGGCTTCACGGGCAATGATTTCGGGACACATCCAATCGGTACCTAACAGGCCGGTTGGACCGTGTTGTTCATTCGAACCGATCGGGATCACGATGGTTCGACTGCGTTGCAGAAAGTCTGCCGATTTCGGCCCAGGTCGACAGGTGTAGAAGCATTTAAGTTCTCTCCACCAGAGGATCTTGCGTTTCAACTACCGGCCGCCACTAAAGAACAGGCACGAATTGATAACCCCACAGAAATGAGCGCGCCCTCCCTGCTGATTCTGGGTGAGGATGCAGCCGGCGAAAGTTCGATTCTGGAAGCCATTGCGCTCGCGATGTCAGACGATGCAGCGCGAAATGAGTTAGCGCTGGACCCTCACAGTTTTATTCTGAAGCCCGAATTCATGGGCGGCAGCGACCAGGATCGACGGGATTCCGCAACCGTGTCGCTGACGTTCGACGACGGCAGTTCCCATGTATTGACTATCAGCCGAGAAGGCTTTGTCGACAGTAAACATACCAGCGGCTTTGAGATGCCTGGTGTTTTTGCTTATGGCGCTTTTCGGCAGTACCTGAAAAAACAGCGAAGTTATAGCCCAGCGAAATACGTTAAAAATCTGCTGCGCTCCGATGTAGTGCTTTCCAACCCGGAAAAATGGCTACTCAGTCTCAACGCGGCCACCTTTGCAATGGTTGTGCGGGCGCTACGGGATGTTTTGAGTATCGAAGGCGAATTCGATGTGATCTCGCGGGATCCCGAAAGACGTAAATGTCATATTGTTACCTCAATCATGAGCAATGCAAACGAGGCGAAATATGGGAAAACCCCTTTGGATGTCGCCTCTTCTGGTTTCAGGACAGTGCTGGCAACGATCTGTGACATTTTTCAGGGCTTGATGGACCCCAGAGCCAACCGGGACTTCGAGAGCTTAAGCACTGCACGGGCTGTTGTGCTGATCGATGAGGTCGAGGCCCACCTCCATCCCCGCTGGAAAATGAATATCATGCGCGGCCTCAGGAGCGCACTGCCGAACGTCACGTTCATTGCAACAACCCATGATCCTCTTTGCCTGCGAACCATGGCTAACCACGAGGTGCTGGTACTGCAACGCGCTGCATCAGGACAACCTCCCAAAACTGCAAAAAAATCGAAAAAGCCTCCTTTACTACCGATGAAAGTAGAGCGCCTGGAGCACCTACCTGCCACCTCGAACCTGACGATCGAACAATTGTTGACGTCGGATTTTTTTCAGCTTTTTTCTGCGGACGCACCGGAAATCGACTGACAGTTCGCCGGTATCGCTGATCTTCTGGCGGCTCAACGCTTGGAGTCGAACACCGACCCACAAGAGATCAAATTACTGCACACCTTCGAGAGTGACATCGCGTCCGTGCTGCCGGTTGGAACGTCAGAAGGACAACGCCTTGTGCAAGAGGTGGTGGCCGAGTTCCTCAAAGAGCGCAGGACCGCGTCGGATGAGGCCCTTCAACGCATGAGAACGGAATCGAAGGCCAAGATCATGAGTTTATTGCGAGGTATCAACCATGCGCAAAGTCGATCGGTCGACCGTGAGTCCCCCTAATATCCTTGAGTCGCTGGAAGGCGGTAAAAGAGAACTCGATGACGTTCGCGCCCCTTGGGCCCAACAGAAGCCAGGCAGCTTTGCATTCAGCCTGTACATACACGAAGACTAGACATCCACCATCATGAATGCGGTCGGGCCTGTAGTGTTAACCAAAAATTAAAATTAGGGTTCGTATACAAAGTCGTGAGCGGGCGGTTCACGGAGCCTTTTATCTCACATCCATTAAATCGATTGGTTCTGTGGTTTAGGAAAACTCGCTCTAATGCGTTCAGTTCAAAGCGATATTATTTATAGCCTGGGGATTGAATCTCCCCTGGCGGTTCTGAACGGCCGTTATTAGCCGGTGTCAACTAACAAATGAGCAGATATAACTGAAAAGGCGCTCACTGGGAGCGCTCTGATACAGAGAGGACTTCATCATGAACTTCCATAGTCAAGGTCGCCCATTAAGTGATGGAGGTATGGACCAGATCTGCAATGCGCTGGGAATTTTCGAGCCGGAAGTATGGGCAATACTCACGGTTGAAACGCGCGGCTTTGGTTTTTTTCAGGATCGGCGCCCACAGATATTATTTGAGCGTCATATATTCCACCGCCTTACAAACGGTCGGCACGATACGGGAAATTCAGATATCAGCAATGAAAAAGCGGGAGGTTACATTGGTGGCCCTGGTGAATACCAACGCCTGGAGAAAGCGATGGAGCTTGAGCCGAGTGCCGCACTCCAAAGCGCATCATGGGGTATCGGCCAAGTCATGGGTTTCAATTTCAAATCAGTTGGCTTCGCCACAGTAAACGATATGGTCGCCGCCATGGTGAAGGATGAGAACGCCCAACTGTTGGCGGTGGCAAACTTTATCAAAGAGAATAATCTGGCCGGTGCGCTGCAGCGCAACAATTGGGTCTCCTTTGCACGTGGCTACAACGGTCCGGATTTCAAGAAGAACGAGTATGACACCCGCTTGGCCGCTGCCCATGCCAAGTACAAGATTATTCTCCCGGATTTGGCTCTGCGCTCCGCACAAGCGGCATTGGTCTACCTTGGCATCGATCCCGGGCCAATCGATGGCGTGCGCGGTCGTCGCACGAGCTCGGCGTTGATGCAGTTCCAGAAACAAGTTGGATTACCCGAAACCGGTCAACTGGACCGCGACACCGAGAGCAAGCTTCTTGAGAAGGCATTCCCGGCCTAGGATTGTCATCATGTCACCGTTGCGGCAATCGCAACGATCTTGGCGAGCATCCCTACCGCTATGTTGAGCTTGTTAGCGACGTCTTCAAAACGGCCGACCTGAGCGTCGACCGCTTCCGCGGCGTCTGTGGCCTTCTGGAGCCTGGCCAACAGTGGAGCGATTGACGGGTCCGCAGCATTGAGCAGCGCGGTGCGTGCGGTGTAGTACGCATCACGCGCTGCATTGGACTCGGTCAGAATACTTTCAGCCTCCTCGGTCGTACTCGCCTTGGCCAGCGCCAGGGCAATGCCCTTGTGGATCGAAAGGAAGGTGACACAGGCTATCGACCCGATTCAGGATCCGTGAGAACTCCGCTTGGGATTGATTGGATCTCCAGCAGCGCCCCCGCTGCACGACTGAAATCGGACCGCTATTACCTTTGGCTAGTCAATTATGGTCGAGAACCTGCCAGGTTTTTGGCCCGACGATCCCGTCAGGGACGAGGCCATGCGTACGCTGAAATTCACGCAGTGCCGCTTCGGTATTCGCACCAAAGTGCCCATCCACGTTCACTCCACACTTGGACTGAATCTGCTTTACCAATTCACCTATTGCACCACGCCGTAATGTCGGCCTGCCTGCTGTTAAACCTGGCTGGGGTTCGAGCTCAATTGCAGGAATAAGCTTTGATGCAGGTACAGTTCCAGTCATGATGGCCGACACAGCCTCGCGAAACAACACCATATCCAAATTCGGATCCGGTTTACGCCCCTTTGGCAATGCATATTCTTTATGACCGACACAAAACTCAACGCCCTGATTTATATGCCCTAATATTGCTGCCACTCCACGATAAAAACTATCAACTTGTACAGCCGGCCAAGGGGAGTCCCCGGGCAGGCCAGAATTTTCTGCCTCTATTGCGATAAAATTCGTATTTCCAGTTGTAATCCCTTTCCACTCCCCTGCGCCCGCATGATTACATTTTCCCGCAGCTATGACATAAAATGTACCATCACGTCCCAACCCCAATTGTGCTAATGGCCCTGACAAGTCAGATCGACCATGAATAAGAGTATCCAAACTTGGCATGTTGCCCCGATTAGGACCTGCCGTATGGTGGCACATAACGCCAAGTGCTTGTCCTAAATCGCCACGCCCCCGATTGGTCCAGCCATCGACCAAGGCGACTTTAAGGCCGGCAGCTTCTAACGTACTTGGCAACCACGTCAATGAATAGGTCATGATGCGACACCTCCAGTCGAAGGCGGAAGATCTTTATCGGCTGTCTCTGACTCGATTACCCCGTCGCAACCGTCCATGTTGTCATCTTGAACGTTCGGCGCCACATTCAAGTCATTCGATGGCAACCCGATCGCACCAGAAACAGTGATATTCAGGGTATTGGAGATCCCTCCCCCAGGCAACGGGTTAAATACGGAAACATTGAGCACACCCTCCTTGGCTACGTCCTCAGGTAACAAGCTTGCTATCAGTTGTTTATCTCCGATGTATCTGGTTTCCCTATTGGTATCATTGACCCGAACCACCGAACTTTTCAGGAACCCCAAACCATTTAATACCAATTGTTGTGTCTTGGGGCTGGCGCTGGATGGCTGAATATCAACAACCGTAGGGATGGGATTATCAAGATTATCTTTTCGCTTTGCATCCCCACCACCATGACTGGTCTTGAACAGTGAGTCGAATATTTCACTGAGCTTGTCTGTGGCCTGCTTCGCAAACATTCCGGCCATACAGGCCATCGCCGTTATACTGTAAAGATTGAGATTGCCTGCATCGTTGCCGACGGACAGAAAGCCGCCACGAATAACCAGATAAAAGATTGTCGCCAAGATCATACCGATAAATGGTTTGAGAATATACCACCAGATCCAACTGCTCATGAGTTTGTCGTTTCCGACGAAATCACCGAATGATTTAGCGGTGTGAACAAAGCTCCCCAAGCCGCCTGCCACCATCACCAGCATCAACAATCTGGCATCTAAAGTTACTTCAAAACACTCTTTACTTTCTGTTGCTCCACCCGCACTCGTCACTTTGTCGCCTGCTACTCCACTCGCACTCGTTACTTTACCTTCTGCCACTCCGCCAGCACTTGTCACAAATAGGGAGCAAATCATTTGCTTTTGGCTTCCCGAGATTTTTTGTGAAAAATCCGACGGCGACGGCCACAACAGGACAAATAGGTAGGCGAGTAGCACTGCGAGCATAATGAGCCCTGAACCCAACATCAGAATCTGGATTTTTTTGGCCTTGCGGCTAAAATTATTTGGCTGTAAGCCATCGGGGTTAGACGCCATAATGCGCTCCTCAATAATTGAGAGAATCGTGTGTATCCCTGCCGGTGCATCATCGGCAAACCCGGCTTACTCAAACCCTAGACATCTACTTTTCGACTGTATTTGACAAATATAGACGACGCGATTCTTTATGCAAGTTGATCGCTGCAAACGCCTTATCTTGCCTAAAGTCAGTGCTCTAATTTGACTACCAGAACACTTACAAATCAGGGGCATAAAAAAGTGTTCGAGCCCGAAAAAACATCTGTTAATCCGATGAAACACCTTCCACCAGAAATTCTGGCTAGAACAATAAGCCTTTGATTTGTCAGAAATAGATGACCGCAAGAAAAACAGGGTAATTTGAAATAATTAAAATACATAGAGCTTGCCTTGACTAATTACCACCCTATGCTACACAACACCAGAGATACGTTATTTTTTGCCTTCCGTGTTTAATCCCTGTTTTGTTAGGAGTTATAAAGGTTACGTCTACGACCACAAAACAAAACAATGGGCTCAAACAGATAATGGGAACTATATTCAACGCTAGCTCTTTGGAAGCATCAGGGATCGCTGAGTGAAAACTTTATTCCCGAAAAGAAAACTCAAATCGCGAATAGCTTTGATCTGATCATTGAGTTGGAAGGCGAAAAAAAATAGCAACGAGACTGGAGATTTGCCATGGCTAGCTTCGATGAGTACCTGGATGCGCTCAAAGAACCTCTCGCTAAATTAGTGCAGCAAAATTTTTCCGATTTTGCGAATGCCGTAAAAAATGACATCAAGGACTTTCTGGAACATTGCAAGCAGGACCTAATTAGATGGATCGAGCTACTTGCTGCAAAGAAAATAACTACAAATGAATACAACTCACTGTTGATCGGCGCTGAAAGCCTCGGCAGACTCCACGCCCTTAAACAAGCGGGCCTGGCTCAAGCTCGGCGGGATTTATTTATAAGTGGATTAGTTGTCGTGCTCGTCAATACGGCAATTACAGTTTTGCTCTAGTCAAAGCTAATATTTTTGGACTTAAAGAATATTGAAATCTGCACAGAATCAAAGCATGCATAGTCTCTGGTTTGTGCGTTAAACAAGAACCGCCTTGAGCGCTGAAAAATGTAGAAGATCCTGCATTCGCAGTTGCAATTAGCCAATCCTCCATGCGACGACTACAAGAGGAGCATTTAATATGCCAAGCACTGTACCCGGCACTGTTGACGTTATTGTCGACTTGAACCATGACAACAAAATCGATATGAAGAAAATCAAAGACGATGGCATTGTTGCGGTCATTCACAAGGCCAGCGAAGGCGCTACCTTTCGTGATGACAAATACTTGAGCAGGAGAAAGCTCGCACTGGATGCGGGCTTACTCTGGGGTGCCTATCATTTTTCCAGCAGTCGGGATGTTAAGGATCAATTCGAAAATTTTCTGAAGGCCACTGACCGGAGCCATTTAGCAGATGAAACCACCCTGACGATATTTTGAAAAACTGCCCGCTTTGGTATGCCCGCTATCGGGACAACCCCGTCGGCATTCCGATAGATACTTGGCCAACCTTTACCTTCTGGCAGTACACCGACGGAGCGAATGGACCGCAACCACGCGATATTAATGGAATGGGCCGATCTGACCGCAACTGCTTCAGCGGAACAGTAGAAGCGCTCCGGAAACAATGGCCATTTAGCAACTACTATAAGCAGGCTCCTTACAACTAGTAAGCTAACTACCGAGACGATCGACCCTGTTCAATAATGGGGTTATCGAACGGTAGGGGCGGCACCATTGCTAACAGCATCGCTTTGGCATCGCACCCACCGAAGTCAGTCGCATCGAAGGCCAGACAAGAATGGCGTGCCAAGCGATCTGTCCAAAACGGAGTGAGCCTCGATCAACCAGTTGTGCGTCGGTCTCAAAGCGCGAACTCCCTCGTCTCCAGCGTCGGATTGATAGGCAGGTCGAGTAACTCCCTGACGAGTTCTTCACGGAACGTACGGTCCGCTGCCAAATTCGGAGCATGGAATGCGTAACGGGCCCTCAAGTACATTGGCAAGCCTTTCTGCATGTCATCGACCCTGACGACGACTTGGTACTTAGATCCGCCTGGCAGATACCCTGCAATTCCCCTATATCGGCCTCCATGAAGGCAGCCTCCTGGATAGCTTTATGCGCGAACAGGTCGAACGAATGGGGGGGAACCTGTCGTTACGAATCCAGTTTCCAGCTTTGAAGCGATCTGTCGGATGATCCAAGACGGCGTCGGTCGGTGTCATCCCGAAAACGGCGGCGCGGGCCATAGCGTCAACATGGCGCTGTCAATCATAGAACTGGATGAACCCTAGTCGATTCGTGCACGCAGCATACTGGTTAGGGACCTGGAAGCACTGCCGGTTGCGCTCGTACCTTGATCGAAACGCTGCAATCGACCGCGCAAGCGTAATAGACAGGCTACGCATCACGACATCAATACAACAGTGTCGAGATGCTGTAGCTGTTTTAAACTGTAGGAACGAACCGCAACAAAATCCCCAACGGCCGTTAGCCATCACGAGAGCTGACACCGAATAACGTTGCACTTCGTCGACAAGGCTCTCGCAACTAGCCGACGATTTTTCTTTAGGCAACAGCTAAAATCGTGGACACGGCCTAATTGATTTAAATCTTTAATAAATACAAGAGCAACAATACCCGACCAAACCCTTTTTAGGAGACTTAGTATTCCCGGATTGACCCTGACACACACAGATCTAGAAGCACGCAACCACCTCATCCTCGCGTCAGCTTTTCGATCAGCGCCCAATGCTCAGGAAACTGCTGTCCGAGCTTTTGCCGGTCGCCCATTTCCATATCCGCGAAATCAAAACCTGGCGAAACCGCTTCACTGATCAAGCCGAATCCTGCAGCGCCTTGCATCACCTGCGAAGCTTTCCAGATTCCCCCGGGCACGTGCAGCTGCAAGCATTGTCCGGCAAGAACGTCGTGACCCATCACGATGGTTTTCAACGTGCCGTCCGGAAAAATCAGCGTGTACTGAATCGGATCGCCCAGATGATAGTAATGAACGATGTCTGACTGGTTGAGATGGAAATGGCCTATCGGAGAATCCTCGGTCAACAGATAGAAAATCGACGTCATGCAATGCCGTTGACCACCCGCAGTCACAACCATGTTCTGGTCGTCCGATTGGTAGGTTCTGCGAAAGAATCCGCCTTCGATATGGGGCTCAAGACCCAGGGCTTTGATCATTTCTCTAAGATGCAGGGTGCGTTGAGTCATTTGCCGTGCGCCTCTTATTTGTGATTTTGGTGACGCATTCGCAGCATTTATCGACATAACTCGACTAAATAGTGCTTTAGTCGAGTTGGCTTTTACTCTGGCTCGAAACCGTACCAGAAAACCGGTCGACTTCCCCGCTCCTCAGTCTCAGCTAAGTTTCGCTGCGTATCGTCTCCCTTGCGCAACTTCGGCGCTGCTCAGGAGAGGCAACCCGCCCATGAAACCCTTTACAGCCGGATGGCTCAATAAAGTACCCGAGGTGACGCTGTCATTCTGGGTGATCAAGATCCTGTCCACGACCGTGGGTGAAACCGGCGCGGACTTCCTCGCTGTCGATGCCGGCCTTGGCCTGGGCTGGACCAGTGTCGGCATGGCGACATTGCTGGCCATCGCCCTGTTCATACAGATGCGCAAAAGCGCCTGTTCGCCCTGGATCTACTGGCTGACCGTGGTGCTGGTGAGCATTGTCGGGACGCAGCTCACCGACATCCTGACCGACGTTCTCGATGTCAGCCTGTACACCAGCACCGCCGTGTTTTCAGTCCTGCTGGCACTCAACTTTCTCGTCTGGTACCGGATGGAACACAACCTGTCGATCCGCGAGATCGTCACCCCGCGCCGGGAATGGTTCTACTGGACGACCGTACTCTGCACCTTTGCCCTCGGTACGGCAGCCGGTGACCTGGCCACCGAAGCACTGGGCCTGGGTTTCACCCTCGGCGCCGTGATTTTCGCCGCGCTGCTCGCCGCGACCCTGGTGGCCTGGCGCCTGGGCGCCAATGTGGTACTGGCCTTCTGGGTCGCCTACATCCTGACCCGCCCGTTCGGTGCTTCTCTGGGCGACTTGCTGACCCAAGCCAAGACCTACGGTGGCCTCGGCATGGGCGCCACCTGGACCAGCGCGATATTCCTGTGCGTCATCGTCCTGCTGGTCGCTGTTGCGCAGATCAGCGTCGGCAACCGCAAACCCGTCACTCAGTAACGCTTAATAGTCCATCAAGGAATCGTCATGCGCCCTTTTCAAAACATCATTCGTCACGTCGCCATTGTCTCGTCGATCTTGCTGCTCAGCATCGCCGCCGGCTGCTCGAAACCCGCCGACAAGCCCGCTGCGGGCGGGCCCTCCGGTGCGATGAGTGCACAAACCCAATCCGGTTCAAAACTGGGTGACCTGTCCGAGTTCCGCACCATCGCCGCCGACGTTGCCACGGTCGTCGATAAAAACGACCTGCCGGGTGCTAAAGCCCGCATCAAGGACCTGGAGAGCGCCTGGGACTCGGCCGAAGCCGGCATCAAGCCTCGCGCAGCCAGCGACTGGCATGTAGTGGACAAGGCCATTGACCGCGCGCTCGACGCGTTGCGCGCCAGCAATCCGCAACAGAACGACTGCAAGGCCCGCATGGACGAGCTGATGAAGGCCTTCGATTCGATGAAAGGCGCGTAATAACCGGGCGGACAAACGCCGGTACAGGTGCTTCAATACAGGCGCGACGGTCATGACCGCCGCGCCTTTTTTTCGGAGCGGGACATGCGCATATTGCTGGTCGAAGATGACCCGATGATCGGGGACGCCATCCAGGGCGCACTGAGTGATGCGAGCTACGCGACCGATTGGGTGAAAAACGGCCTTACCGCACTCTCGGCGCTGCAGACCCAGCCCTACGACCTGGTGCTGCTGGACCTCGGGCTGCCAGGCAAGGACGGGCTCGATGTCCTCGACAACATTCGCGCCCGCAACAACCCGGTGCCTCTGCTGATCATCACCGCACGGGACAGCCTCGACGATCGCCTGCGCGGCCTCGACGGTGGCGCCGACGACTACTTGCTCAAACCCTTCGACATGGCCGAACTGCTGGCCCGCATGCGCGCCGTGCTGCGCCGTAACGGCGGGAACGCCCAGTCATTGCTGGACAACGGCGTGGTGGCGCTGGACCTGCTGTCGAAACAGGCCAGCACGGCGGAAAACCCCGACGTGCAACTGTCCAGCCGCGAGTTCGCCCTGTTACAGGCCCTGTTGATCCGCCCGGGGGCGATCCTCTCGCGCAGCGAACTCGAAGACCGCCTCTACGGCTGGGGCAATGAAGTGGAAAGCAATGCCGTGGAGTTTCTGATTCATTCGCTGCGACGCAAGCTGGGCAGCCAGGTCATCAAGAACGTCAGGGGTATGGGATGGATGGTTTCAAAAAGCGCTTGAGCGACTCGGTGCAGGTACGGCTGTCGGTCGCGCTGTCGCTGGCCATCCTGATCGTGGCGGTGCTGGCCGGGATATTTGCGTTCGTCTCGGCCCTCGACGAGGCCCACGAAATGCAGGACGAAACCCTGCGTCATGTGGCGGTCCTGTTCGATCGGCAACAGATGACACTGCACTACCCCGCCGCCGAAAAAATCGCCGGCGACGACGAAGAATCCAGGGTCATCGTGCAATACCTGGCTGACAGCAGCAAAGCCGTCGGCAACAACAACGACGACAGCGTCCTGCCACTGCCCTTCCCCACGACGCTGGCCGATGGCTGGTCGACCTTGAGTATCGCCGGCGAAGACTTTCGCGCGCTGGTCCGGACCACCGCCCGGGGCGAGCGCATCGTCGTCGCCCAGGAGACCGGTGTTCGCGACAAAGAGGCACGCGAGAGCGCCTGGCACAGCCTGTTGCCGTTTCTCATTCTGTTTCCGGTGCTGTTGCTGGTGGTGGGCGATCTGGTGCGCAAACTGTTTCGCCCCATCGCGACCCTTTCCGACGAAATTGATCGACGGGACAAACAGGCCCTGCACCCGATCGACGAACACCATCTGCCAACCGAGATCCGCCCTTTCGTCGTGGCCATCAATCGCTTGCTGGCGCGGGTTGCGCAGTCTATGGAAACCCAGCGTCGCTTCATCGCCGACGCCGCCCACGAACTGCGTTCGCCCATGACCGCCCTGTCGCTGCAAGCCGAGCGGCTGAAAGCCACACATATGCCGACGCAAGCCGTCGAGCGTCTGCTGCCGCTGTCCCGCGGCATAGAGCGCAGCAGAAAGCTGATCGATCAGTTGCTGGCCCTGGCCGCCGCGCAATCGAACGCCGAGCGGCCGCAGACCACGGTTTGGGTGCATGAGGTGTATCGACGGGTACTGGAGGACCTGTTGCCCCTGGCTGAACGCAAGAACATCGACATCGGCGTTGAAAGTACCGAAGACGTGCAGGTCGTCATCAACGAAATGGACCTGCTGATCCTGATCAAGAATCTGGCGGACAACGCGATCCGCTACACCCCTTGTGGCGGACGTGTCGACCTGTCGGTGGAGCTGGCGCAAGACACCGTGATCCTTCAGGTCAAGGATTCCGGCCCTGGCATCACCGCCGATGAACAAATGCGCGTGTTCGACCCGTTCTATCGCAGCGTGGGAACAGAGGAAGCGGGCTCCGGGTTGGGCTTGTCCATCGTCAACGCCATCGCCGAGCGTACGGGCGCTCGCGTGCGCCTAGGTTTCTCGGATGAGACGAACAAGAGCGGCTTATGTGTCTCGATCGAGTTGAAAAGAAGCTCAGGCTAAATGTCTATGTATCACAGTGTGTCAAAGCGAGATCTCGATACACTGACTTTCGTCCGGCCGGCGATTGGACACAGGCCAGATACGTTGCCGCGTTTCAATGCAAGCAAGGTTTGAAGGGGCACAGACCGGACCCCTGACCCATGGCTGGTAATGGAGACATCCCATGAAGAAGGCACTGCACTACAGCAAAACCGGCAAGACTCGCCGCCACCTGGTCGGCCCTTCGATCCTCGCGCTTACTCTGTTCGGCGTGCTCGGCGCGGCCCACGCGCAAACGGCCGCCACCACGCAGCCAGCGGCGACCCCTGCCGCTACCACGCAGGCGGCGCCCTTGCCCTTCGGCCCGCTCAAGCATGTCAACGCCGGACTGCTGAACGTGGCGTACGCCGAAACTGGCCCGACCAACGGGCCGGTGGTGATCCTGCTGCACGGCTGGCCGTACGACATTCACAGTTATGACGAGGTCGCGCCGTTGTTGGCCGCCAAGGGCTATCGGGTGCTGATGCCCTATGCGCGCGGCTATGGCGATACGCGTTTCCTGTCCGTAGAAACCGAGCGCAACGGCCAGCCGGCTGCGCTGGCCAGTGATGTCATCGACTTCATGGATGCCCTGAAGATCAAACAAGCGGTGCTCGGTGGCTATGACTGGGGTGCGCGGTCGGCCGACATTGTCTCGGCGCTGTGGCCGGAGCGGGTCAAAGCGCTGGTCTCGGTCAGCGGTTATCTGATCGGCAACCAGGCGGCCGGCAAGAACCCGCTGCCCCCCAAGGCGGAATTGCAGTGGTGGTATCAGTTCTACTTCGCCACTGACCGTGGTCGCGCTGGTTACGAGAGAAACACCCACGACTTCGCCAAGCTGATCTGGCAACTGGCTTCGCCGAAATGGGCGTTCGATGACGCCACCTTCGACCGCAGTGCCAAGGCGCTGGACAACCCGGACCATGTCGACATCACCGTGTTCAATTACCGCTGGCGCCTGGGCCTGGTCCAGGGTGAAAGCCGATACGAAGCGCTGGAACACAAACTGGCCACTGCGCCGTCCATCAGCGTACCGACCATCACCCTTGAAGGCGATGCCAACGGCGCACCGCACCCGGCGCCTGAAGACTATGCCAAGCGTTTCACCGGCAAATACGAGTTCCGGCTGATCACCGGCGGCATCGGCCATAACCTGCCGCAGGAAGATCCGCGGGCGTTTGCCAAAGCGGTGATAGACGCGGATCACCTTTAAGCCCGATCTGACATCCGCGTACGTATCCAGAAGCAATGCCTCGAAAAAAACGGCTCGTTTCAGCTAACCAGCCGTTTTTTGTGAAGTCGATGCACACCAGTCCTTACGCCGAGCCAAACGCCGGCAAAGATGAGCTATCTTGTCAGCGACTCGCCTGCATCAGGCGACTGCCAACAAGTAAGGACGCTTTATGAACTGTTCACCCCAGCGCCACGCCCTCTTCGCACTGACGCTCATCAGCACACTCACGGCAACCGCACTGAGCACGCCGGGCTACGCTGCCGAAGCAGCCAAAGTCGCACCCGTCGCGGGGCCTGTCACCGGAACCAAAGTGACCGAACCCTATGTGCGCATGATGGCGCGCGAGGCGTATTTCTGGGGTTGGCCGATGGCCAACATCTTCAATCGTCGCCAGACCTTCAAGGACCTGCCCGAGCCCGGCTTGATGGGCGGCATCGTACCCGTGGCGCCGATCAATCGGCTGTCGATGCTCAGCGACTACATCGACCCGGCCGAGCGGCTGGTGGCCTGCCCGAACCAGGACGTGGTGTACGGCGCCGGCAGCATCGCCCTGGACCTTGAGCCGGTGGTGCTGCAAGTGCCGGACTTCGACGGCCGTTTCTGGGTGTATCAGGTGGTCGACCTGCGTTCCGACAGCTTCGCAGAGCTGGGCAAAATGTATAACACCCAGCCAGGTTTCTACCTGTTGGTCGGCCCGGACTGGAACGGCAAGGTGCCGCCCGGCATTAAACGGGTGTACCGCTCGCGCACGAACACCGGGTTCGTGATCCCCCGGGTGTTCCAGGACGACACCGCCGCCGACCGCCAGGCCGTGCAGCCGGCATTGTCGGGCATCGACATGTACCCACTGTCGCAATACGACGGCAAGATGAAGAAGCGCAACTGGGCCAGGCTGCCGAAATTCCCGGCACAGGCTTCTGAAGGCAACGCCGAAACCAAATGGGTGGTACCGGAGAAGTTCTTCGACGAACTGCCGGCCCTGCTCAAGGACGCCAAGCCATTGCCGGGCGAAGAGGCCCTCTACGCGCAAATGGCCGCCCTCGCGGCCATCGCCAAGGCCGACCCGCAACTGCGCGCCGCGATGATCGACGAGGCGAAAAAGGCCGACAGCGAAGTGATCGACCCGCTGTTGCAGTTCCGTAACTATGGCCTGCAATTGCCGGATCACTGGAGCACGGTGAGCAACGGTGCAGCGTTCGGCACCGACTATTTCACCCGTACCGCCGTGGCGCGCTCGAACATATTCGTCAATCAGCAGAAAGAGACCAAGTACTTCTACCAGGACCTGGATGAGAACGGCCTGCGCCTCAACGGCCAGTACGGCTACAGCGTGACGTTCGCCAAAGGCAAGCTGCCGCCGGTCAAGGGATTCTGGTCGCTGACGCTGTACAACGAACAGCACTTCTTCTCGCCGAACGAGCTCAAGCGTTACTCCATCGGCACCAAGAACAAGTCCCTGCAAAGCAACCCTGACGGCTCGCTGACTATTTACGTGCAAAGCGAATCACCGGGCAAGGACAAGGAAAGCAACTGGCTGCCCTCGCCTAAAGGCGCCGAATTCTCGCTGTACATCCGCGCCTACTGGCCGCAAGCCGATGCCCTCGACGGCGACTGGACTCCACCGGCGGTGGTGAAAACCAATTGAAAGGACTTCGACGATGAACGCGGCAAGCAAAACGCTGACCGCACTGGCGTTGGCCGTTTCGGTCAGCCTTGGCGCCCAGGCGGCCACGCACTATGAACAACTGGCGGATCTGCCCTTCGCCGGCGGTTATCCAACCCTCGAAGGCGTGGCTCAGCTCAAGAACGAGCTGTTGTTCCAGCGCGCCGTGCAGTCCTACATCTGGGCACTGCCGGCACTGAACATGTACGCCATGAAGGAAGGCTCGGAAAAAACCTTCGGCGCCGGCTACAACGTGCTGCCGATCTGGAAAGACCGGCTCAATGCCAAGACCCTGGTGACCACGCCGAACTCCGACGTGATCTATGCCATGGGCTACCTCGACCTGAAACAGGATGGCCCGATGGTGATCGAAGTGCCGCCGGGAATGCAGGGCATTCTCGACGACTTCTTCCAGCGCCCGATCTGCTCCGAAGGCCAGATCGAGGGTCGCCAATGGTGCGGCGATGTCGGCCTGCCCGGCCCGGACAAAGGCAAGGGCGCCAAGTACCTGGTGCTGCCACCGGATTACAAGGGTGACGTGCCGCCGGGCTACCTGACCTACCGTTCGCGCACCTACAACGTGTTTGTGTTCTGGCGCGGTTTCTTCAAGGACCCGAAACAGCTCGACGCACCAGTCAAGCTCATGGAGCAGACGCGCATCTATCCGCTGGGCAAAGAAGCCACGGCGAAGAAGATCGAGTTCCCCAACGCCTCGAAAACCCCGGTCAACATGCTCTACCCCACCGATGGCAGCGCGTTCGACATGCTTTCGCGGTTTATCGACCATGAGTATGTCGACCCGCAAGACATGGAAATGCGCGGCATGCTCGCCGCCCTGGGCATCATCAAGGGCAAGCCGTTCCAGCCGGACGCGGCGACTCGCGACCTGCTCGACAAGGCCGCGAAGACTGCAAGCAAAATGGGCCACGCCACTTCCTACACCCCGCAAACCATCGTCGTCAATGGCACCTGGTATCCGGACCGCAAGTGGCTGAACGTCTTCCCGGGCAACGCCACGTTCACCGCCGACACCTTCAACTACATCGACCCGCGCACCGGTTTCTTCACCAATGCCTACTCGGCCAGCCCCGGCATGGCGGTGAACATGGAGAACGTCGGCGCCAAGTACCCCGCCACCTTCGTCGACGCCAAGGGCGAGTTCCTCTCAGGCAGCAATGCCTACACGCTGAACCTGCCCAAGGGTATTCCGGCGGCGTTGTTCTGGTCGGTGACCGTGTACGACTCGATCACCGCCTCGGGTGTGGACAACGGCCAGCCGTTCCCGTCGTTGAACGCCATGGACAAACCGCGGGTGAATGCCGACGGTTCGATTGACGTGCACTTCGGGCCGGACTCGCCGGGTGAAGGCAAGAACTGGATTCGCACCCTGCCGGGCAAAGGCTTCTTCGTGATCCTGCGCCTGTACGGCCCGACCAAGGCGTTTTTCGACAAGGCCTGGAAACCCAGCGATTTGCACAAGCAGTAACCCGTAATGCCGTGAACAAATGAGCGCCCAAGTGGCGCTCATTTCGTATTGGCGGCATGGAAAACACAAATCCCTATGGGAGCGAGCCTGCTCGTGATGGCTTCGGTACAGTCGATATCAAAGAGCCTGACACACTTCAGGTCGACGACAGACAGGCGCCCTTTTCCGGTACCAGACGAATATCGACACGACGGTTGGCTTCCCGCCCCGCCTCGGTGTCATCAAAGACGGCACACCGATTCAATATTCCCGACCCGATCTACGTAACCATCACGTCCTCAATCACACCCGTAAGGACAGTGTCATGGCCATTGCAAAGGCAGTACCCGGCAAAACCCTGCTGACCCCGACCGACCACACCCTGATCATGATCGACCACCAGTCGCAGATGTCCTTCGCGACCAAGTCGATCGACGCCGTCACCCTGCGCAACAACGCCGCACTGGTGGCCAAGGCAGCGCGGGGCTTCAAGGTCTCGACCATTCTCACCACCGTCGCCGAGAAGAGCTTTTCCGGGCCGATCTTCGACGAAATCAAGGCGGTGTTCCCGGAACACAACGTGATCGACCGCACCAGCATGAACACCTGGGAAGACGAGCGCATTGCCGTGGAAGTCAACGCCATCGGCAAGCAGAAGATTGTCCTCGCCGGTCTGTGGACCTCTGTTTGCATCGTCGGCCCGGCATTGTCGGCCATTGACCAGGGGTTCGAGGTGTATGTGATTGCCGACGCCTGCGGCGACGTCAGCACCGAAGCCCATGAAATGGCCATGCAGCGCATGATCCAGATCGGTGCCCGGCCGATGACCTCGCTGCAATACCTGCTGGAACTGCAACGCGACTGGGCCCGCAGTGAGACCTACGACGAAACGGTGAAAACCTCGATTGCCAACGGTGGTGCCTACGGTCTGGGCCTGATCTACGCCAAGACAATGTTTGGCGCGTCCGAAGGCCATTAAGGCTCTCGGAAAAACTAACGACTGCGGGCGAACCCTGTAGGAGCGAGCTTGCTCGCGATGGTCTCAAGAGCGCCGCGTTTTGCCAGTCAACACGCGTTATCGTTAACGACCATCGCGAGCAAGCTCGCTCCTACAGTGAATCATCATCCGCAGTCGCTGTGCCTGTGGTGAACGATTGATGAAGTGTGACTCGCAAGTACTCAGGGCCGGATTCCCGTTCTGGTTATCGGTGCTGCTCGCCAGCACGGCCGGAACCGCGGTGGCGGATGAATCGGCGCAGGGCTTTCTGGACGGCGCGACGCTTGGCGTGCTCAACCGAAACTTTTATCTGAACAGCGACTATCGATCCCCATCGCCGACCGGCAAGAGCTACAAGGCCGAATGGGCTCAAGGTTTTATCAGCGCTTTTGAATCCGGTTTCACGCCGGGTACCGTCGGTTTCGGCCTTGATGCCCATGCCTTTGTGGGATTGAAACTCGATGGCGGCAAGGGCCATTCCGGAACCGGTCTGTTGCCCGTGGGCAGTGACGGCCGCAGCGAACGCGACTACTCCAGCGGTGGCGGCGCGATCAAGCTCAAGGCTTCAAAAACCACCCTGGCGTTTGGCGAAATGGAGGTCGAATCCCCGGTGTTCGACACCGCGGACAAACGCCTGCAACCGGAGTATGCCACCGGTTTTCTGCTCAACAGTCGCGAAATCGACGGGATGAACCTGCAAGCCGGCCACTTCACGGCATTCAAGAATCAGGACAGTGCTTCAGGCAAAGGCAACTTTTTCGGCTATGGCGCCAACACCGAAGCCGGTGGCATTTCGTTTGTCGGCGCCGATCTGTTTACCCAAAGCCCGGTTGGTGGCGCCCTGTACGCTTCGGAACTCACCGATACCTGGCATCAGTACTACAGCAACCTGCACTTCAAGCAGTCCGAGGTGTTCCTCGACGCCAACCTCTATCACACCCGGGACACCGGCCAGACACTGGCCGGCGCCATCGACAACACGGCGTACAGCCTGTCCGGTAGATACACGCTCGGCGCTCACAGCTTTACCCTGGCGTACCAGAAAGTCGACGGTGATACGCCGTTCGATTTCGTCGGTGGCGATTCAATCTACCTGGCCAACTCGATCAAGTACGCCGACTTCAACGGCGCCCACGAACGCTCCTGGCAGGTTCGTTACGACCTGGACCTGACTGCACTCGGGATACCCGGCCTGAAGTTCATGACCCGCTACGTCACCGGCGACCAGATCGACGGCACCCATGCGCCACAAGGCGGGGCCTACAACCCGTTCGACCCGGCAACCGGCACCTTCGCGCCGCAACAAGGTGATGGGGGCAAACACTGGGAGCGAGACATTGATTTGAAGTACATCGTCCAAACGGGTGCGGCGAAGGACCTGTCGGTGCAGGTGTCGCACGTTTCACACCGGGCCAATGAGGCGCAGGCGGGTGATGACATAGACCGGATATATGTAGTGATTCAGTACCCGCTGGGGTTCTGAGGAAAGCATTCGGCAATGTTTGGAATGCATTCAATTGTTGGAGCGGGCTTGCCGCAAAGCTGCAATTTCTGTTCGGATTGGATGGATCGCAATAGAGGCCCGACCGCTCGATACCGCACCAATAGTATGATAGTTTGCACGCAGTCGACCATCTCCGTGGAGGCCCAATCATGGGAACCGTACGAAAAACCATCACTGTGACTGACCAGCAAGACAACTGGATCAAAGCGCAGATAGAAGCGGGCCATTACACCAACGACAGCGAATATATTCGCGATCTGATCCGTCGCGAACAGGAGCGCAGCGCTGAACTCGAAACGATCCGTGCCGCCCTTCGGGAAGGTGAATCCAGCGGAAAACCTCGCCCATTCGATCCAGCTGCATTCAAACAGAGAATGTTAACCGCGCATGGCTGAATATCGTCTAACGCCTGCCGCAGAGGGTGACCTTGAGGCAATGTGTTGCTTCGAGCAACTGCCATCGCGCGCAGGCTCGCACACAGGGGATTGGGTTGAGTCGGAAGGTTTGGGGTTGATTGGCGGAAGGCAGCCGGAGTCGAACCTGCCCGGGAACGGATGCCGTCCCCAACCGGGTTTGAAGCCCGGCCGCGCCACCGGGCGCGATTGCCTTCCTTGAATTCTTGCCCGTGAATCAGAGCTCATTGCGCTGGGCCAACGCACTGTCCAGGCGTATCTGCCGACGATCTCCAAAACGCCGGGTCAGACCGATACGGTCAAAGTACTCCAGTATCTGAATGCTGCGCTTGCGCCCCAGGCCCACCGCATCACGAAACGCCGCCACCTGAATCACCGGATTGGCGTCTGCCAGTTGCAACAGCATAGCCGCCAATCGGTGGATCATGCTGTCGGTGTAAAACAGATCGCGCACCACTTGATGGAGCAGCCCCAGCCGGGCCATTTTGAGCAGCAATGCGCGGACGGTTGCCTCATCATGCCCCAGGTCGCGCACCCAGGGCGGATCGAATCCGGCTTGTTCGAACAACGGCTGCAAGCGTTGCCACAAGGCTTCGTCCTCTTCACTCAAGCGCACCTGATGTTCGGGCAGGTGCAACCACGGTCCGCTGCTGACGATAGCGCCACTGGCCAGCAGTTCATCGAGCAGGCTGATAAACGTCGGGCGCTCCAGAGTGCTGCCGGCAAATCGGCGCAGGCGATCCCGATCCGGCCCCATCTGATCCGGTTCTTGCTGATGAAAGCGTGCGAGGTGCTCCAGCACTGCTGCCTTCAGGGCTTCCCAACGACTGGCACTAAACAGCAATGGGCCTTGACGGGTATCGATCAGGCGCACGTCTGCGGGCAACACCCAACTGCTGCGCGGTCGGTTGAACTGCCGCTCCAGGCGCTGCGGATCGAGCCCGCTGTCGCTATGGGCCAGCAATGCCGGTAGCACATCTTCCAGCGTTGCGCTGTTTGCCAGCGCTTCCAGCTGCGCCAACCGTTCGGGGCTGCGGCGTTGCCGGGTGGGTGCAAACGGATCGAGCACCCGACCGCCACCCAGCGTACGTTGGGCACTCTGGTCACGCAGGATCAGCGGATCGCCCTTCACCGCATGTACCGGTGTATTGAGCAACAGTTGCGCAAACATCCGTCCACCGGGCGCCAGGCTGGTGCCTTCCAGCAAGGCGACGCGCCCGGTAACGTCCTGGGTGCCGAGGTGCACGTGCACCGGTTGAAAGTGCTCGAAGGCCCGGGGTTCGTCGGCCAGCAGTTGCATGTCGATGTCCAGGCGCTGGGTGGGCGCATATAGGCCTTCGGCGAGTAACCAGTGGCCGCGATGGATGTGTTCCAGGGCCAGCCGTTCGGCACTCAGGTTCAACGCTACGCGCTGGCCGGCAATGGCGTGGTCGGCGGCCTGGTTTTGCGCGTGTAGGCCACGAATGCGCACCGGTTTGCCTTGTGGTCCCAACAGCAGGGTATCACCCACTGCGACCTGGCCGGACAGCGCCGTGCCGGTCACCACGATGCCGGCCCCGGCCACGCTGAAGGCCCGGTCGATCGCCAGGCGAAAACCACCTTCGGTGCTGCGTTGCTGAACTTCACGCTGGGCTTGCAGCAATTGTTGGCGCAAGGTTTCGATGCCCTCACCGCTCACGCTCGACAGCGCAATCAGCGGTGCATCGGCATAGGGTCCGGGCGCCAGCAAGGTACGGATCTGCTCGCGCACGTCCTGTACTCGGGCGCTGTCGACCCGGTCGCACTTGCTGATCGCCACCAATGCCCGGGGGATACCCAGCAACTGGACAATCGCCAGGTGCTCGCGGGTCTGCGGCATCACCCCGTCATCGGCGGCCACCACCAGCAACACCAGATCGATGCCCTGTGCCCCGGCGAGCATGTTGTGGGTGAAGCGCTCATGCCCGGGAACATCGATGAAACCGGTCAGGCCCGCTCCCAGCTCCAGCGCGGCATACAGGTAGCCGAGGTCGATGGTCATGCCGCGCTCACGCTCTTCGCGGCGTCGGTCACCCGCCTGACCGGTCAACGCCTGGAGCAGCGCCGTTTTGCCATGGTCGATGTGCCCTGCGGTGCCGACAATCACCCTGCCCGGCCCTCCACCTGTAATTGATCGAGTTGCGCCAGCCATGCCGGCTCGTCGTCCAGTTGCCGCAGATCCAGCCACAGGGCGTCATCGTCGATGCGCCCAAGGACTGCAATCGGCAAGGCGCGAAAGGCCTCTTCCAGCGTCAACAGGGATCGCCCGCGCAAGCGCTTGGACGTCAGCGGGCGCAAACACAGCGCGGCGCTGGCCAGCCTCGCCACCGGTTGGCTGCCGCTACCGATCATGCCCAGTGCCGGCATTGCACTGACGCTCCAGCCATCACCCAATACTTGGGCCAGCGCTGGCCGCAATCGCTCGGCCTGGGCGAGGATATCGGCCTGTGGCCGGGTCAACAGGCGCAGGCTGGGCAAGCGCTCGGCCAGTCGGTCCGGATTGCGGTACAAAGCCAACACCGCTTCCAGGGCAGCCAGGGTCATTTTGTCGACCCGCAGTGCACGCTTGAGCGGGTTTTTCTTGATCCTGGCGATCAATTCCTTGCAGCCGACAATCAACCCGGCCTGTGGTCCGCCGAGCAGTTTGTCGCCACTGAAGGTGACGATGTCCGCGCCATCCAGCAGCGCCTGACGCACAGTCGGTTCCGCCGGCAAACCCCAGCGGGTCAAATCCAGCAGGCTGCCGCTGCCGAGGTCTTCGAGCAGCGGCAAACCGTGCTGGTGGGCCAGTTGCGCCAGTTCGGCGGTCGGCACGCTCGTGGTGAAGCCTTGAATGCTGTAGTTGCTCGCATGCACGCGCATGATCAAACCACTGCGCGGGCCGATGGCTGTCTCGTAGTCGCGGGCATGGGTGCGGTTGGTGGTGCCGACCTCAACCAGCTTCACCCCCGCGCGGGCCATGATGTCGGGGATGCGGAAGGCGCCGCCGATTTCAATCAGTTCGCCCCGGGAAATAATCCCTTCCTTGCGTGCGCCCAGGCTGTTGAGGGTCAAGAGCACCGCGGCGGCATTGTTGTTGACCACGGTCACCGCTTCGGCGCCGGTCAGTTCGCGAATCAAGCCTTCGATCAGGTCGTCGCGATCTCCGCGCTTGCCGCTGCGCAGGTCGAATTCGAGGTTGAGCGGATAGCGCGCGGCCATTTGCACCGCCTCGATCGCTTCCTCGGGCAACAGCGCCCGGCCGAGGTTGGTGTGCAAGACCGTACCGGTGAGGTTGAACACCCGACGCACCTGGCTGCGATGCTGAATAGCCAATCGCTCGCCGACCCTGCCCGCCAGTACCTCAGGGCTGACTTCAACAGCTTCGAGCAAACCCTGTCGCCCCCCTTCGCGCAGTTCATCCAGCAATCGCCGCAAGGCGCCCAGCAAGGCGTCGCGTCCATAGCGCTCGGCCAACGGCCGGCACGCCGGGTGACGCAACAAACTGTCGATCGAAGGTAGACGCAGGGGTTGGCTGGCACTGCGTGCAGACATCTGGCGCTCCTGAAAACGAATGACCCTCGCGCCAGAGTGTAGACGCTGCGGTTACTCGTCTCCCGGCGCCAGCAACAGATTGGGTGCCAGACGCTGATAACCGTCCTGGGCCAGGCGCATGTCGAGCATCAGGCTGGTCAGGTCGGCCGACAACGCCTCGGCGTCCGCATCGTTCTCCAGATAGAGCAACTTCAGATAGCTGTTGCAACCGGGGCAGATTTCGGCGCGCAACGGCGCCTGGTTGGCGGCATGCCGATCATCTTCAAGGCTGAGGTATTCCAGGCCCTTGCTCTGCTCGCAATACACGCACTTGACCCGCACCACATGCCACTCGCAGGCGCACAGCGAACAGACCAGGTAACGCAAGCCGTTGTGCTTGCCGCGATGGCGGATGACCCCGGCCATGGCCGGCGAGCCACAGGCCGGGCACTGGCTGAGGCTGTCGCCGGCGGTCAGTGCCAGGTTCGGCGTACTCAACAGCCAGTGGCTCCAGGCTGTTTGCAGCGCCGCGCCGAGGAACGGCACCAGCGCGGCCGGCACCAGCGAATACTGGCCGCTGACCAGCGCCACTGCCCAGCTACGACGTTGCCCGGCATCGGCCAGGCGCAAGGTTTCCACGGCATCGGCCACGGCAGATTGCGGCGGTGCGCTATAGCGCTGCAACAAGGCATCGAGGTAAAGCTGCCAATCGTCTTCGCGCGCCAGGCTGTCGGCCGCGAACGGCGGCAAGCCGTGTTGCTGGCACAATTCGATGCGTTGTCGGTCGATGGGTTCACTTTGCGGCGGGTCGTCCAGCACCTGTTGCTGCACCCGGCACAACCCGGCGATCAGGCGTAGGTAGTCGGCCAGCGGGTGCCCTTCGGCCAGGGTTTCCAGGCGCTGGGCGCGCAGGCTGAACAGGTTATGCGGTGGCATATACAGAAACGGCGGCGAACTGGCCGCCGCTTCGATTTCTCCAGGTTCCAGGATGGTTGGCAAATGTCAGCCCTTTTTGGTGATCGGTGGCTTGGGAGCTTCGTCGCGGGTCACTTCGCGATACCAGAGTTCGTGGTGTTTCCTCGCCCAGCCGCGGCTGACCCAGCCGTGCAACATGGCGCTGACCGAGCCCTTGATCCAGATGCCGGCATAGATGTGCACGATGATGCTCAGGATCAGCACAAAAGCGGCCAACGCATGCAGCAACATCGCCCAGCGTATCGCGGTGATGCCGAAATACTCGCTGAAGTACGCACGCCAGATCACCAGCCCGCTGAACAACAGCACCAGCATGCACAGCAGTAAAGTCCAGAACAGCAGCTTCTGCCCGGGGTTGTACTTGCCGATGGGCGGAACACCCTCCTCTTCATTTTTCATCACTCGGTCGATGCGCTTGAGCCACAGGCGATCATTGGCGATGAAGTAGTTGGCGCGCCAGAAACGCAGCACCAATCCGAGGAACAGCAGGAACATCAGCACACCCATGAACGGGTGCAGGATGCGTGTCCATGGCCCGCCGCCGAACAGGTTGCTCAGCCAGAACAGCGCCGGGTGGAACAGCGCCAGCCCGGACAGCCCGGCCATGAGGAACAGAATCGCCACCAGCCAGTGATTGGTGCGCTGGTTGCTGGTGTAGCGCAGGATCGTCTTGTTGCTCATGGCCTGCCCTCCCCACGGGGATCGAAGGTGTGCACCGACGGATCGACTTCATGCACGGCGTTGTCCGGCGGCTCCGGATGTTCATCCTCTTCGACGACTTGCGGGCCGACGCGCACGTAGTGGAAGAACCCGGCCAGCACCGCCGCGCCCATGGCCAGCAGTGCCAGGGGTTTGCTGATGCCTTTCCACAGCCCCACCAACGGGCTGATCGCCGGGTGATCGGGCAAACCGGCGTACAGCCTTGGCGTATCGGCGTGGTGCAGCACGTACATCACGTGGGTGCCGCCGACGCCTTCGGGGTCGTACAGGCCGGCGTTTTCAAAGCCCCGGCTCTTGAGGTCGACGATGCGCTCGGCCGCATGCTCCTTCATGTCGTCCTTGGAGCCGAACACGATGGCACCGGTCGGGCAGGTTTTCACGCAGGCCGGTTCCAGCCCTACCGCCACCCGGTCCGAACACAACGTGCATTTGTAGGCCTTGTGATCCTTTTGCGAGATCCGTGGAATGTTGAACGGACACCCGGTGATGCAATAGCCGCAACCGATGCAATGATCCTGATCGAAATCGACGATGCCATTGGCGTGCTTGATGATCGCCCCCGGGCTGGGGCATGCCGCCAGGCAACCGGGCTCGGCGCAATGCATGCAACCGTCCTTGCGGATCAGCCATTCCAGGTTGCCGGCGTCGGTCTCGTGCTCGGTGAAGCGCATCAACGTCCAGGTTTCGGCGGTGAGGTCCTGAGGGTTGTCGTAGGTGCCATGGTTGTGACCGACTTCGTCCCGCAGTTCGTTCCATTCCGAACAGGCGACCTGGCAGGCCTTGCAGCCGATGCATTTGGTGGTGTCGATCAGCTTGGCGACTTCCTCCATGCCACGCACCGAGGGTGCAGGTGTGGTGGTGGCCGAGCGGGCAATGATGTCTTGGCTGGCCATTTAGACTTTCTCCACGTTGACCAGGAATGACTTGGATTCCGGGGTCTGGGTGTTGCCATCGCCGAGGAACGGCACCAGGGTGTTGGTCAGGTAACCGTGGCGCGTGAGGCCGGTGAAGCCCCAGTGCAACGGAATGCCGATCTGGTGCACCACCTGATTGTTGACCTGCAGCGGACGAATCCGCTTGGTCACCACCGCCACCGCTTCGATGAAGCCACGCTTGCTGCTGACCCGCACCCGATCACCGGCGACGATGCCTTTTTCTTTGGCCAGCACTTCACCGATCTCGACGAATTGCTCCGGTTGGGTAATCGAGTTGAGCTTGCAATGCTTGCTCCAGAAGTGGAAATGCTCGGTCAGCCGGTAACTGGTGGCGGCGTACGGGTAATCCTTGGCCACGCCGAGGGAATCCCACACCGAATCGAAGATCCGCGCCGCCGGGTTGCTGGTGGCTTTCTTGTTTTGCGGGTGCAGCGGGTTGATGCCGATCGGCGTCTCGAACGGCTCGTAGTGTTCGGGGAACGGGCCTTCGTTCATCTTGTCGACGGCAAAGAATCGCGCCACGCCCTCGGGGTTCATGATGAACGGATTCATCCCCGCTTCCGGCGGCACGTCGGCCTTGTAGTCCGGCACATCGGTGCCGCCCCAGGTTTTACCGTTCCACCACACCAGGCGTTTTTTCGGATCCCACGGCTTGCCTTGCAGGTCTGCCGAGGCGCGGTTGTAGAGAATCCGCCGGTTGGCCGGCCAGGCCCATGCCCAGCCTTGATGCTGGTGCATGCCGAATGGGTCGCTGTTGTCGCGGCGGGCCATCTGGTTGCCCAGTTCGGTCCAGCTGCCGCAGAAAATCCAGCAACCGGACGCCGTGCTGCCGTCATCCTTGAGCTGGCCAAACCCGGCCAGTTGCGCATTGGCCTTGATCGCCGCCCCCGTGGCGTCGGTGAAGTCCGTGGTGGCGGAGCCGTTGATTTCCTTGGCCAGCTCTTCTGGCGAAGGTTCGGCGGGGATCTTGTACGGCCACGACAATTTGAGCAGCGGATCGGGGTATTTGCCGCCATTGGCCTGATAACGCTGACGCAGGCGCATGAACAGCTCGCTCATGATGCGGATATCGGTCTGCGCTTCACCCGGCCCGTCGGCGCCCTTCCAGTGCCATTGCAGCCAGCGACTGCTGTTGACCAGCGAGCCGTCCTCCTCGGCAAAACAGGTGGTGGGCAGGCGAATCACTTCGGTCTGGATGTCGGCGCTTTTCACGTCATTGTACGGCCCGACGTTATGCCAGAACTCCGAGGTCTCGGTGGCCAGCGGATCCATCACCACCAGCCACTTCAACTTCGCCAACGCGAGCATCACCCGGTTTTTGTCCGGCAGCGCGGCAATCGGGTTGAAGCCCTGGCACAGGTAGCCATTGACCTTGCCCTGGCCCATCAGGTCGAACACCTTGAGGATGTCGTATTGGGGAATGTCCAGTTTCGGCAGGTAGTCGTAGGCCCAATTGTTCTCGGCTGTGGCGTTGGCGCCGTACCAGGCTTTCATCAGGCTGACGTGGAATTTGCCGTAGTTTTGCCAGTAAGACAGTTGCCCCGGGCGCAACGGTTTTTGCGTGCGCTTGACGATGTAGGCGTTGTAGTCCTGTTCGGCATCGCCGGGTAGCGAGAGGTAGCCCGGCAGTGAGTTGGACAACAAGCCCAGGTCGGTCAGCCCCTGGATGTTGGAGTGTCCGCGCAAGGCATTCACGCCCCCGCCCGGCATGCCGACGTTACCCAGCAGCAGTTGCACCATCGCCGCGCTGCGGATCATCTGCGAACCGATTGAGTGCTGGGTCCAGCCCAGGGCATAGAGAATGGTCATGGTCTTGCCCGGTTGCGAGCAAGTGGCGATCTCCTCCCAGATTTTCTGCATGGCATCGACCGGCATGCCGCAGATCTGGCTCGCCAGCTCCCTGGTGTAACGGCTGTAATGCTGCTTCATCAATTGATAGACGCAGCGTGGGTCTTGCAGGGTCGGGTCGACCTTGGCAAATCCGTCTTCACCGAGTTCATAGCCCCAGCCGGATTTATCGGTGTAGAGGCGCTTGGCCGCGTCGTAGCCACTGAAAATCCCGTCCTCGAAGCCATAACCGGCTCTGACGATGAACGACACGTCGGTGTAGTTGCGCACGTATTCGTGCTGGATCTTGTCCTCGGTCAGCAGGTAATTGATCAACCCGCCCATGAAGGCAATGTCGGTGCCGGTGCGGATCGGCGCGTAATAGTCGGCCACCGAGGCGGTCCGGGTAAAACGCGGATCGACCACGATCAGCCGCGCCTTGTTGTGCGCCTTGGCTTCGGTCACCCATTTGAAGCCGCACGGATGCGCTTCTGCTGCGTTGCCGCCCATCACCAGAACCAGATTCGCGTTGGCGATATCGGTCCAGGTATTGGTCATGGCACCACGGCCGTACGTCGGGGCAAGACTTGCCACCGTCGGGCCGTGTCAGACACGCGCCTGGTTATCGAACCCCAGCATGCCGAGACTGCGCACCACCTTGTGGGTGATGTAGCCGGCTTCGTTGGACGCCGCCGATGCCGCGAGGAAACCGGTGGTCAGCCAGCGGTTCACCGTTTGGCCCTGGGCGTTCTTCTCGATGAAGTTGGCGTCGCGGTCGGCCTTCATCAGGTCGGCGACGCGATCGAGCGCTTCATCCCAGGAGATGCGGGTCCACTCAGTGCTGCCGGGTTTGCGCACCTGCGGGTATTGCAGGCGGCCGGGGCTGTGAATGAAATCCAGCAGGCCCGCGCCTTTGGGGCAAAGGGTGCCGCGGTTGACCGGGTGGTCGGCGTCACCTTCGATGTGGATGATGTTTTGCGCGACATTCTTCGCCGTATCGCCCTGGCTGTACATGATCAAGCCGCAACCGACCGAGCAATACGGGCAGGTGTTGCGGGTTTCATGGGTGTGGGCGAGCTTGAAATGACGCACCTGTTCGGCAAAGGCAAGTGTCGGGGCCATGCCCAACGCGCCCAGGCTAGAGCCTGCAAGGCCGATACCGGCGACCTTGAAGAACTGACGACGGCTGAGATCCATCGTGCACTCCTGATCAGGTGGAACCCGGTACATGGCCGGGCTTTATTGAACAACCACGGTCGGGGCAGTCTGGCTGCCGACACTACAAACTGTAGTCAATGCTGTCGAATTCACCATGACAGCCGACCGTCGGGCGATTCCCCGATGCGAACCAAGGCATACAACCTGTAGGAGCGAGCCTGCTCGCGAAGAGGCCAGCAGGTCCGGCATGAGTGTCGACTGACACTACGCTTCGCGAGCAGGCTCGCTCCCACAGGGATTGGCGCTTATCATGGCTGCCATGTTTAACCCGGCCTTTATGAGATTTGCGCATGACTTTCGATTTTGATCAGGTGTTCGACCGCCACCACACCGGCAGTACCAAGTGGAGCCGCTACCCGGCCGACGTGTTGCCGATGTGGGTCGCCGACATGGATTTCGCCGCGCCGCCGGTGATCATCCAGGCCCTGCAAAAGCGACTGGAACACCCGATGGTCGGCTACAGCGTGGCCCAGGATGACCTGCGCGAGGCGATCGTTGCCGATCTCTGGAACAAGTACGCCTGGCGCGTCGAACCCCAGGAACTGATTTTCCTGCCGGGCGTCGAGTCCGGTTTCAACATGGCGTTGAAGGCACTGGTGCAGGCGCCACAGAATGTCGTTGTGCAGGTGCCGAACTACCCGCCGCTGCGCCATGCGCCCGGGCATTGGGGCCTGAACAAGGTCGAACTGAATTTCGATGCACAAGCCGACGGCACCTACACCACTCCCCTGGATACCCTGAGCCAGTCGCTGCAAGGTGGTGGCGCACTGCTGCTGAGCAACCCGCATAACCCGCTGGGCAAGGCTTTCCCCCGCGCAGAGCTGCAAGCCATTGCCGACATTTGCCTCGAGCATGATGCCTGGATCATTTCCGACGAGATCCACGCCGAGTTGTGCTTCGACGGTCGCCAGCACATTCCGATGGCGACCCTGAGCCCACAAGTCGCCCAGCGCACCATCACGCTGATGTCGGCGAGCAAGGCCTACAACATCGCCGGCCTGAAGACCTCGTTCATGATCATCCAGGACCGCCACCTGCGCGAGAAGGTCAACCACGCCCGTTGCGGCATGGTCGACAGCGTCAATCCGCTGGGCATGGAAGCCACCCGCGTCGCCTACAGCGAAGCCGCGCCATGGCTGGCCGAGCTGAAGGACTACCTGCAAGGCAACCGCGATTTCCTGGCCGAGGCCGTACGCACCCGCCTGCCGGGCATCACCATGAACCCGCCGCAAAGCACCTACCTGGCATGGCTCGATTGCACGGCACTGGGGCTGGACGACCCGCAACAGTTCTTCCTGGAACAGGCCAAGGTCGGTTTGAGCGCCGGCCTGGACTTCGGCGATGACTGCAAGCAGTTCGTGCGCCTGAACTTCGGCTGCCCACGTTCGCTGCTGGAAGAAGGCATTGCGCGGATGGAGCGCAGCTTGCGCCATCTCAAGGCCTGATCCCCCCTCAGCAACAACGAAGATCCCTGTGGGAGCGAGCTTGCTCCCACAGGGCGATAACCCGATGCTGTGATGCTACGAATAATTGCCTGCCATGGCCCACCAACGCGGCAGCAACTGCCTGACCTTGCTCTCGCCAAAACGGTCGTCGATCAACATCACCACCCCTTGATCCTGTTGCGTACGGATCACCCGTCCTGCGGCCTGCACCACTTTCTGCACACCGGGATAAAGGTAGGTGTAGTCATAACCGGCACCGAAAATCGCGGCCATGCGCCGTTTCAGTTGCTCGTTCACCGGATTGAGCTGCGCCAGCCCCAACGTGGCGATAAACGCGCCGATCAACCGGGCGCCGGGCAAATCGATGCCTTCACCGAAGGCCCCGCCCAGCACCGCAAAGCCGATACCCTGGCCGTCGGCGTGGAACTGATCGAGAAACGCCTGACGCTGCGCTTCGCCCATGCCTCGGGACTGCGACCACAGAATGATATGTGGATGTTTCTCGGCGAGTAACTGCGCCACCTGCTGCAAGTAATCGAAACTGCTGAAAAACGCCAGGTAATTGCCGGGGCGCTCGCAGAACTGTCTGGCGATCACGTCCACGATCGGCTCAAGAGACGACTGGCGATGCACGAACCGCGTGGAGATCTGGTCGACGATGTGCACTTGCAGTTGATCGGCGTGAAACGGCGACTCGACGTCGATGCACACCGTGTCCGCCGGTGTTCCCAGCAGATCGGCGTAATAGTGCCGGGGGCTGAGGGTCGCGGAAAACAGCACCGTGCTACGCGCGGCGGTCAGGCGCGGGCGGATGAACCCGGCGGGGACCACATTGCGCAGGCACAGTTGCGAGAGGTTGCGCTGGCGCTCGAGGTCGCGCTTGCTGATGTCGAACAGGAACTGCTCATCGAACAGTTCGGCGACCCGGCAAAAGTGCAGCATGTCGAAGTAAAACCCCTGCAGCGCACTGTCCAGGCCTTGAGGGTGATCGTTGAGGTAGTCACCGATGCTGGCGCTACACGATGACAGAGCCTGAAGGAGCTTTTCCGGCGCCTTGTCATAGGCCTGATAGGCGCCGGTTTGTGCGTTATGCAGGGCATTCCACTCGCGGTTGACCCGCTGCATCGGTTTTTTCAGCACTTCGGGCGCGGTTTTGCGCACGCCGTTGAAGGTCGCCTGATCGAGGCTGGCGCTGTACATCTGCCGGCCGCGCTCCACCAGGTTATGGGCTTCGTCGACCAGCACCGCGACTTTCCAGTTGTTGGCCTGGGCCAGGCCGAACAGCAACGCGCTGAAATCGAAGTAATAGTTGTAGTCGGCAACCACCACGTCGGCCCAACGCGCCATCTCCTGGCTCAGGTAATACGGGCAGACATCGTGCGCCAGGGCAACGTCGCGCAAGGCGCTCTGGTTCAACAGGCTCAATTGACTGGCCGCCTGCCGTGCGGCGGGCAGGCGATCGTAGAAACCCCGGGCCAATGGGCAGGACTCGCCGTGGCAGGCTTTGTCCGGGTGTTCGCAGGCCTTGTCCCGGGCGATCATCTCCAGCACCCGCAACGGCGGCGCATCGGCGCTGTTTAGAATCACTTGCGCGGCGTCCAGGGCCAGTTGCCGTCCTGGGGTTTTCGCCGTCAGGAAGAACACTTTGTCCAGTTGCTGCGGCGCCAGCGCCTTGAGCATGGGGAACAAGGTGCCCAGGGTCTTGCCGATGCCCGTGGGTGCCTGGGCCATCAGGCAGCGCCCCGTGCTGACGGCCTTGAACACCGACTCCGCCAGATGGCGCTGCCCCGGTCGAAAACCGGCATGGGGAAAGGCCAGGCCCTGCGCCGCCAGATTGCGCCCTTCTCGATGGGCGACTTCCTGCTCGGCCCATTGCAGGAACAGCGCGCAATGCCGTTCGAAGAATTGTTGCAACTCGGTGGCGTCGAAAGGCTCGACCAGGCAGGTTTCCTTTTCGCTGACGATGTCGAAGTACACCAGCGCGAGGTTGATCTGCTGCAGATCCAGTTTCCGGCACATCAACCAGCCGTAGATTTTCACCTGGGCCCAATGCAATTGACGGTGGTTGGCCGGTTGCTTGCTCAAGTCGCCGCGGTGGGTCTTGACCTCTTCCAGGCTGTTTTGCCCGGGGTCATAGCCATCCGCCCTGCCCTTGACCGTTAAGGTTTGATACTGGCCCTCAAGGGCGACTTCGCTTTGGTAACCGTCGCTGCGCCGCGAGGCCACCGTACGGTGGCCGACGATGCCTTCCAGCGCGGTAGGCGACGGTGTGAAACGCAGATCGAGGTCGCCGACCTTGGCGGTGAACTCGCACAGCGCCCGCACCGCAATGCTGTAGCTCAATCGCCCGGCTCCGCCCATTGCACATAGCACACCGCGATCGGCATCTGATGCTCGTGGCAGAACTCCAGCCATCGCAACTGGTTGTCCTGCAGGCGGTCGCCCGGGCCTTTGACTTCGATCATGCGGTAGGTCTTTTGCTGCGGCCAGAACTGGATCAGGTCCGGCATGCCGCTGCGATTGGCCTTGATGTCCGGCAAGAGGCGGTTGAACCAGTGCTTGAGGTGCTCGGCCGGTAGGCAATCCAGGGCTTGCTCCAGCAACTCTTCGCTGAGCACGCTCCAGAACACGAACGGTGACTGCACGCCCCACTTGGCGGCATAACGTTCGCGGATGGTCTGCCGGTAGCGCCCGTCGTCGAGTTCGGCCAGGCACGCCTGAAACAGTTCGGCACGGCGGACCTGGAAGTCTTCGCTGAGCAAATCCACCGGCCCGCGCTGGAACGGGTGAAAAAACGCACCCGGCAACGGCGCGAAAATCGCTGGCCAGCACAGCAGGCCAAACAATGAATTGATCAGGCTGTTTTCCACGTAGTGCACCGGCGCCGACTCTTGCGCCAAATGCGCCTGAACGTAGAACTCCACCGATAACGCCGGGTCTGTCCTGGGCAATTGCAGGTCAAGGCGCTGCATTTCCCGAGGCGCAGCCCGCTTGATGGGCGGCCCGCCGAGCTTGCGGCGCAGGCGTGGCAGCACGCGGAGCATTTGCTGGTGTTCGGCGGCGCTTTCCGGCGCCTGCTCGGCCTGCGCGGCCAGGTCCATGGCCTGCTCAAACTGGCCGCTGCGTTCCAGCACGCGAATGAGCCGCGCACGCGCGCCGGGATAAGCGCATTCGCGGTAGAGGTTCAGGGCCATGGAGAAATCGGCGATGCGTTCGCAGTACTGGGCCATCTGGAACAGCAGCTTGCCGCGCCGGCGTTGCAACCACGGATTATCCAGCGCCAGGCCCTTGATCCGCTCGGCCACCTCTTCCAGCGCTTCACCGGCTTCGAATTGTTGCTGGTACGCGTGCAGGAGGACGCAGGCATCTACGTCTTCGCGGCTGCGCAAGCCACGGGACTCGGCGCAGAATTCGACTTTTTCGTAGGTGTAGATACCCAGGTCGGCCAACACGAACTCCGACCAGTCCTGGTACAGGTTGCCGAAAAACATCAGGCGCAGGCGATCGCACAATTGCATGATGGTCAGACTGAACAGGCGCTCGTCCAGGGTCGGGCACCAGTCGTTGAAGCTTTGCGCCTGGGGAAACTGCTCGCACAGCGCTGGCAACCAATCGGCTTTCTTGCCTTTGGGTTGATCGATGACCGGGCCAAAGGCCTGGAGGATTTCACCCTTGAGCAGCACCTCGAACAGTGCTTCGATCGCCAACGGCATTCGCTCATCGACCCAACCGAGCGTTAAAAGCGGGCCTACGGCGCTGCCGATATCGCCGATTTCCTCGTAATGCAGTTTGCTCGCCCTGAAATGAACGCCCTTGCGCATGACCATTCTGACCAGCAGTGCCTGCGATTCACGGGGCAACCGCTTAAACTCATGAATGAAACGCTGCTCGTCGACACTCAGCACATCGGCAAAGCGCAACTCAAGCCAATCAAGCACTTGCATGAAGTTGTTCAAGTAATAGAACGGATCGTCGAGGGGATTTGCGGTCACTGGAAAATGGGCCATGGCGAGAGGTACTGGTTATGCATACAGATACCAGTTCTACGCTGCGCGGTGCAATCGGAAAAGGATAAATGGCGGCGCTGTACGGAATTTTCCCCGGGCAGTAGAACTTTCTGCCTCCTGGCGGCACCAACCGCCATACAGGTGCAGTGACAGCCTCGGGCTGATGGCGCTGCTTTATACGAACGGGAGGTGTTCATGGACATCAAGACTTTGGGCTTGCCCCTGGCTGTAGCGGCCCTGCTGGCGCTGGCCGGTTGCTCGACGCCAACGGTGGTGACGCTGCAGAACGGCACTCAATACCTGACCAAAGACATACCGAAGACCAAAACCAAGGACGGGTTCTTTGAGTTTGAGGACATTTCGGGGGCGATGGTGAAAGTCAGGGCCGATGAAGTGGCGACGATTCGCGAGGAAGACTGACGTTTATCCTGGCACGATGTGGCAGGTTTCGAGCACTGCTTTACACTCGATAGACCCCGTGCGACCGAATGACTGTGCAACGCTTCGACACAGGCGTTGCAATACGGGCATCACGCAAAGACTCAGGTGACGCCGAAATGAAAATGGTCATGCCACTTCTGGCCTCTGTGCTCGCCGTCAGCGCGTGCGTGACGGCGAGCGTGTGTGACGCCGCCAAGAAGGCCAAGCCAAAGCCCTTGCCAACGTACAAAACCAGTTTCGATTGCGCCACGCCCCAGGCATCCGCCGAAAAGCTTATCTGTCACGACGCTCAACTGGCGCGCATGGACCTGGAGCTCAATCGCCTTTATCTCCTGGCGCTCACGGATGAACATTCCGTGCCGCGCCCGAATAAAGTCGAGATAGATCAGCGGTTCTGGATTGAGTCGCGTAACCAGTGTGGTACCGGGCCGCAAGCCAAGGCGTGCGTCGTGCGAAGTTATGCCGAGCGTGCGTTCCAACTGCGCCAGGGCTCGGCCATTGCGAGAACCAAGGACCCAAGCAGGCTCACCGAAGGCCCGTTGGCTTATCGTTGCGCAGGGTTTAACGCATTGGTTGCCGCAACCTTCTTTACGGTCGAACCGGGCGTGGTGTTCCTGAAATGGGCCAACACCTCGGTTACGCTGAACCAGGTGCCGAACAATTCCGGAACCCAGTACACGGGCAAGGACTACAAAGGCAGCTACAGCTTCTGGCAAATCGGCGATGACGTGTTTTTCCAGATACCCGGCTCAGGCCAGATGAGTTGCGCAGCCGAGCCGGTCGGCTGATGGCGATGGCAACGGGACGTCCTGTCCCGATTGCCTGACCAGGCCTTCAGCTGCCAGTGCGAATCTTGTTCCACACTCGCGTGCGAATCCGGTCGATGTTCAACGGCATGGCTTCCAGGGCAAACAGCTTGCCCATCATTTCCGGGCTTGGGTAAACCTTGGTGTCGTTCTTGATGGCCGGGTCGATCAGGCTGTCGGCCTGTTCATTGCCATTGGCGTAATGCACATGGTTGCTGATGCTGGCCATGACGTCCGGGCGCAGCAGGTAGTTCATGAAGGCGTAGCCGGCCTTTTCATCCGGGGCATCGGCCGGCATGGCAACCATGTCGAACCAGATCGCTGCGCCTTCCTTGGGAATCGAGTAGCCGATGTCGATGCCGTTCTTGGCTTCCCTGGCGCGGTTTTCCGCTTGCAGGATGTCACCGGAGAAGCCGACCGCGACGCAGATGTCGCCGTTGGCCAGGTCGCTGGTGTACTTGGACGAATGGAAATAGCTGACATACGGCCGCACCTTCATCAGCAGGGCTTCGGCCTTCTTGTAGTCTTCCGGGTTCTTGCTGTGAGGCGGCAGCCCGAGGTAGTTCAACGCCGCTGGTAGCAGCTCAGGGCCGTTGTCGAGGATGGCCACCCCGCACTTCTGCAACTTCTGCATGTTCTCGGGTTTGAAGATCAGGTCCCAGGAGTCCACCGGGGCGTTGTCCCCCAGCACGGCCTTGACCTTGGCAATGTTGTAGCCGATGCCGGTGCTGCCCCACAGGTACGGGAAGCCGCGCTCGTTGCCCGGATCGTTGGTCTGCAACGCCTTGAGCAACACAGGGTTGAGGTTCTTCCAGTTCGGCAGCTGACTCTTGTCGAGTTTCTTCAGCGCGCCGCCTTCAATTTGCCGGGCCATGAAGTGGTTGGACGGGAACACCACGTCGTAGCCGGATTTGCCGGTCATCAACTTGCCATCGAGGGTTTCGTTGCTGTCATAGACGTCATAGGTGACGTCTATGACAGTTTCTTTCTGGAAGTTTTTCGTGGTGTCTGGCGCGATGTAATCCGACCAGTTGTAGATCTTGACGGTTTCGGCGGCCTGGCTGATCGATGCAACCAGCATCAGCGGGGCCAGAGTCAGTGTCTTTCGGAGCATGAGTCGATTCCTGTAGGGTTTTTTTTGTTGGCAGGCAATCAAAGGATCAGCTTTCAAATTTCAAAGAATTGAAAATTCAAAAAATCAGGACATAGGTCTTGCGCACGGTTTCCTGGATGTCCCAGATGCCGAGGCTGTTGGCCGGCAACATCAGTGCGTCGCCGGCTTCTATGCGCAGGGGCTCGCCGCCGTCCGGGGTGAAGGTGCAGCGGCCCTGGATGAAGTGACAGAATTCCTGGGCGACGATCTGCCGCCGCCAGCGCCCAGGGGTGCATTCCCAGACGCCGGTCTCGACGCCGTCGTCGCGCTCGACGCTGGTGGTCGACGCCACGGCCACGGGGGTGCCCAGGGGCACGGCGACCGGATTGGATTCGTCCAGTTGCAGGGTTGCGGTGTTCTTGAATTGCGTGATGCTCATGGGGATACCTGTCGATGTAGCCTGTAGATGAAGAGCGCGCCGTTTAGTGCATGAAACCTTCCATGAAACCAGCGACCCCGCTGGCCAGCTTGCGCCGCCAGGGCGCAGTGGCCGGGTTGGCCAGGGTCTGGTCCTCATGGACAAAGCTGCGGATGATCGCGTTGTAGCCGAGCCAGCGGATCGGCTCCGGCTCCCAGGCCCGCAGTGCGTCGAGGCCGCGCTGGGGGATGACCCAGGGCTGGCGCACCAGATCGGTGTCGCGCCCCAGGATCAAGTCGGCCAGCGTGCGGCCGCCCAGGTTGCTGGCGCCAACGCCCTCCCCGCCATAACCGCCCGACAGAGCAATGCCGTTGGCCCGATCGCAAAGCATGTGCGGCTGGAAATGCCGGGACATGCCCAGGTTGCCGCCCCAGGAATGGGTGATCTGCACGTTCTTCAACTGCGGGAACAGTTCACCGAACAGGTAGCGCCGCAGCTGTATTTCGTCAGTGGTCAGGTCGAAGTCGTGGCGCAGCTTACCGGCGAACTGGTACCCGCCACGGGCGCCAAAGATCAATCGGTTGTCAGCGGTGCGCTGACCGTAGGTGACCTGGCGACTGGCCTCGCTGAACGCCTGGCCGCGACTCAGGCCGATTTCGTCCCAGGTGGCCGCAGACAATGGTTCGGTCGCGACAATCAGGCTCTGCACCGGCATCTGATAACGCCCCAATGGCGGCAGCGTGACCGAGTAGCCTTCTACCGCCGGCACCACCCAGCGACCGCGCACCGAAGCTTTCGCCGTGCGCAGGCTGCCGGACTGCCAATGGGTGACCGGGCTGTTTTCGTAGATTCTGACGCCCAGGCGCTCCACCGCCCGGGCCAGCCCGCGTACCAGCTTGGCCGGGTGTATGGTCGCCACGTGCGGCGCGTAGATACCGCCGTAGGGTTTGGTGACGCGAATCTGTTGCGCCAGTTGTTCCGGGTTCAGCCAGCGATAGTGGCTGTCGTTGAGGCCCTGGCGATGGAGATCGTCCAGGTAGTGACGCAGGCTGGTCTCCTGCTCCGGATAGCGTGCGGCGCAATACAGCACCCCGCCTTTACGGTAATCGCAGTCGATCTCCTCACGTTCGAGGACAATTTTCACTTCATCCGGAATGCTGTGCAACAAAGCGTAGGAGGCGCGGCGCTCTTCGGCCGACAGCGCGGCCAGCAGGCGATCTTCACCCAGCAAGTTGCCCATCAACCAGCCGCCATTGCGCCCCGACGCGCCGAAACCGGCGGTTTGCGCTTCGACGATGGCGATGTTCAGGTCTGGTTTGTGTTGCTTGAGGTAGTACGCGGTCCAGAGACCGGTATAACCCGCACCGATGATCGCCACGTCGACATCCAGGTCCCGCTCCAGCGCCGGACGCGCCAATAGCGGCTCGTCGAGCTGGTCCATCCACAAACTGATAGTGCGCCACGCCGGCATGCAAGACTCCGCCACTCAAACTTCGATGGCGTCGATCCTAGTGCGTGGGCTCAGGCGCTGTCTTGCGCGCGTGCACGCAAAGAAATTTGTTTGACGTAGGCCTTGGGGGACTGGCCGGTGTGCTGGCGGAAACAGCTGTAGAACGCCGACAGCGAATTGAATCCGGCAGCGAAGGCCAGCTCATCGATGCGCAGTGGCGGTGTGGCGGCATCCAGCGCTGCAAGCAAATGTTGCAGGCGTGCCTGGTTGACGTAGCGGTAGAAGCTCTGGCCCAGCACCTGATTCAACAGGTAGGAAATCTGGTTGCGGCTGTAGCCACACTCCTTCGCCACTCGTTGCAGATCGAGCTCCGGGTCCAGATAAGGCTGTTGACCCTGGAAATACTGCTGCAGGTCATCGGCCATGAAGCTCAATTGGCGCGGCGACAGGCCGAGCCGGCTGACCGCCGGGCGCTGGTTGCTGGAAGCTTTGTTGCCGGGTTGTTCGTGCACCAATGAAGCGTATTCGTTGACCCGCCAGATCAGCCCATCCTTGACGGTGATCGCTTCGCTGGCGCGAAACGACACCAGCCCTTCACCGCCGCGCAAGGTGATGCGGTACTGAATGAACGCGGTATTGCCGTCCAGTCGAATGCGGTCGGAATGCTCCAGCGCTTCATCCGGATCCCGGGGCATGCTGCTGCGCACATATTCGCGCAACTCGGCCAGGCCCATGACCCGGTTCTGGAAAAAATCGTTGTACTGGACCTCAGGGTGATAAAGCGCCATGACGCCGTCCAGATCCCGGTGCTTCCAGCGCAAGTGATAGCGCATGACCGTCTCGCCCGTGGCCTGGGTTTGCAACGGGCCATCATCATCGGCGTGCATTGAACATCTCGACGGGAAAACACCGAGCTTGCCCAACTTCGGCTTTGTCTTCAACGACTAAACCGATGAAGGCTGGTGCGCGCAAGTTGCCGATAAGCGTGAGCTGAATCAAAAAAATGGCGGCAATCGCCAAACGGCCTGAAAACTCCACATTATTTTCACATCCGGATGCTACTTTTAAAAACTGTCACTGGTTGAACCAATGAAGGTTCTTCCCTCCTACCATGAGCTAAAGGAAGCGCTCGAAAATGAAGGCGGGTTACACATGAATAGAGGGTTCAGTAAGGTCACGTTTCCAAACGCCTGCCAGCTGATGCGCTGGCATTTTCATCCCATGGGTTTCGAGGCGAGCATGGACGCGCCGGGCAGCATGATTGCCCGTCTGTTTAATCGTGCCACTGGCGAGACCATGATCGCCATTGCCGGTATTCCGTGCGCCACCGTCATGAATGCCGCGGATGTAGAGCGAATAATCGAAGCGGTGGAGGATGAACTTGAAGCTTTCGTACCACCTCAAGCCTTCAGAAGTTATGCATGAAGGTTGTCCACAAAAGAAGCCCACATCAGGTGGGCTTTTTTGTGGGCCAATATTCGCTCAAGCAGAAGCCTTGCCCTGCCGATGGTCGACAAAGAACGCCTTGCCCTTGCCGATCCGGTCGGAGGCCTTGGGCATGTTCGCGGCCTGGGTGTCTTGGGCATCGACGTACCAGTAGCAATGGCTGACGGCGCGGGTAATACCCACGTAGGCCAGCCGCAGGATCTCGTCCTTCTGGGCGTTGTCGTAGGGCTCACTGTCACCGGCCTTGCCCAGGCCCGCCATCCGGTAAACCTGATTCTTGTAAGGTGAACTGGTCAGGTGCTGGCAGTCGCCCAGCAAAAACACCGCATCGGCCTGGAGGCCCTTGGCGCTGTGATAGGTCAGTTGCTTGAGCCTGCGCGCCTCATACGGCAAGCTAGAATCATCATTAACTACTGACTGAATATGCTCTTCTATCAATAACTTATCGCTGCTTTTTCGATAAAGCATCAAGATCGAATCGCCCTTTCGGTAATGCTCCATCAAGCGCTGGGCCATGCCCTGGTCATCACGATCGAGGACGTTCACCGGCAGCAATGCCTTGGGTTCACCGCTGGCCTTGGCTTTCTTCCCGGCAATCGCCGGTGCTGCACGTACGATGTGCTCGGCGGCATCGATGATGTGCTGGTGGCTGCGGTAGTTGTCGCTGAGCATGACCTTGGTGGTGCTCGGCGACGGGAACTCCTTGTTGAATTCCATGAAGTAGGTCGGCGAACTGCCGCGCCATCCATAGATGGACTGCCAGTCATCGCCCACACAGAGCAGCGAGGAACGCTGGGCTCCGCGCCCTACGTGCATGGCCGGCCCGCGACTGCGGATCTCTGCCAGGCTGGCCCTGATCCAGGAGACGATCTGCGGCGAGACATCCTGGAATTCGTCGATCATCAGGTGTGACAGCGGCCGCAGCAGATCATCGCCGAGCAGTTTGAAATTCTCCGGCGAATGCTCGCTGAACAGGGCGAACATCCGGTTGTAGGTCATGATCGGCGGTTTCTGATCGAGCAGATGATCTTCCAGCGCCCGCCAGTAAAGGCTCAAGGCTTCGAAGAAGAACCGGTCGGGATCGTCCTTGGCGAAACTCATCCGACCTACCGCGCTCGGCACATCCAGCCCGAGGTTTTCGATGAAGCCGGCGGCGGCGACAAAACAATCCAGCAACGGCGCTGAAGCGAGCTCGCCCTTGACCTTGTAATCGAAGCCCGGCCCGGCGCTGGCATCGCCGGCGAGCGAGGCCAAGACACGCTTTGATGATTCGTAACTATCCAGCCATATCAATGGCTTACGACAGAAAGCTTGAAACAGGGTGCGCTTTACTGCCCACTCTGCACGCACTGTCAGCTTGGCGTTTGGTCGCGTGACCTGCGGGTTTTCCCGAGGATCGAACCCCAGCACCACCCAGGCATCCAGGGACGGGATGTAGCCGTGACAATGGAATGTCGAACCGTTGATATCGAACGACTGGCGATTCGGTTCGATGCCCTTGATGGGCCAGGCACCGGCGCGAAACCATAGGTCCTCGATGGCGTCGCACAGTTCTTCATCGCGCTTGGCCGCAAGCTCGGTAACGCCCATGCGTTTCTGCACATCCGGGTGATCGCGCTCCAGCTCCTTGAGTTGCAGGGCATGCCGGGACAATGGCTTGATCAGCTCGCGAAAACGCTCATCGTCACTGTGCAAACGGTGATAGCAGGCGTTGAGTTGTTGACGTTGAGCGTCGTTGATGCGCAGATCGAACGGATTGCTGTCGACCTCCTCGTCACCCTGTGCGGCCCGCAGGCTGAGGTTCTCGAAAGCCTGCAAACGCTCGAAACCGGGAAGACTGCGCACCATCGGCAGGATCCGCGAGTGAAAGGTGCGCACCAGATCCCGCGCCTCCTTGAAACTGATCGCGCGGCCCCAGAGTGCAAACAGTTCGATCAGCTTGTTGATGAAGTCCTTGCGCGATTCACGGGTGAAGGTCACCACCGTCATTGAACTCAGTTCGAAACCCAGGTAATGGGTCAACAGCAAGATACGCAGCACCAGGGTGGTCGATTTGCCTGCACCGGCACCCGCGATCACCGAAGTGGACGGTGTATCGCTGAAGATCATTTTCCACTGTGCGGCGCTGGGTTGGGCATGGGCTGGCAGCAAGCGGGCGACATCGGCCTTCATGCGCTTCTTCAACTCGGCACTCAACGGCAGGCGCCAGTCGTCGAACAGCAGGTCATCGACATTCGGCGGTCGGTGTTCAGTGCAGCGCGAGTCGCGGATCAGCAGGACCTGCCGACCCTCCTCCAGCCCTTCGAGCTTGCCTTCCTTGTAGCCGTAATCGACCCCGGCGCTGTGACCGCTGCGAAAACCGTCGGCCTGGCCATGCAACCACGACGCACGATGCTGTGCGTGCAGGCGGGTCAGGCTGTAGCCGAAGAATCGGGCGAGCAATCGCTTGATCAGCGGCATCTCGGCCAAGGGGCGAAGTTCAGGAGGAAAATCGGGGGTGTGTTGCGGCACGCGGACTGACTCCAGGGTGTGAGGCTGTTGAGCGCTATGGTGTCTGCATTTGCCCTTGAGTTCTAGTGAATTGCTTATGACTCATTGGCTTATGCGATGAAGTGAAGGCTGGGTGAGAACCTTTCGAGTTCGTTTTATATCAATCCATTCGATGGGAATGCTGCATTTTTTACGCTTTTTATCGATTGTTGCCTGTTGGATGATGGCCGTCATCACTCACCGGTCTCGCTTCGTGGCTCAGGCACCTGGCCCCATGACGAACCTTTTCTGGAGACGATCATGCTTGAACTCAGACCTTTCAACACCCTCGGCGGCGCTCACCACGGCTGGTTGGATGCTCACCACCATTTTTCGTTCGCCGAGTACTACGATCCCAAGCGCATGAACTGGGGCAACCTGCGGGTCTGGAACGACGACGTGATCGCTCCCGGCACCGGTTTCCCGCAACACCCGCACCGCGACATGGAAATCATCACCTATGTCCGCGAAGGCGCCATTACCCACCAGGATAACCTTGGCAACAAGGGCCGCACCGAAGCCGGTGACGTCCAGGTCATGAGCGCCGGCACCGGCATCGCCCACAGCGAGTACAACCTGGAAGCCACGCCGACCAGGATTTTCCAGATCTGGATCATCCCGAATGAGTCCGGCCTGGCCCCGTCCTGGGGCGCCAAGCCGTTCCCGAAAGGCAACCGCGAAGGTTTTGTCACCCTGGCCAGCGGCAAGGAAGGCGACGATCAGAGCCTGCGCATTCGCGCCGATGCGCGGCTGGTAGCGGCCAACCTAAAGGCCGGCGAGTCTGCCGAATATCCGCTGGACATGGGGCGTCGTGCTTACCTGGTGCCGGCCACCGGGGTCATTGAAGTCAATGGCTTGCGTGCACAGGCTCGAGATGGTGTCGCGGTTGCTGATGAGCAAGTGCTGCGGGTGACGGCCATCGAGGACAGCGAGATCGTTCTGGTGGATCTGGCGTGATCTTCGGCTTGCTCGCGAAAGCGGTGTTTCAGTCAACATTGATGTTGAAGCTGATACCGCCTTCGCGAGCAAGCCCGCTCCCACAGGGTTGTGTGCTTATTTCGCAGAAATGGCACCATCCACCAGCGTTTGCGCCTCAGCCACCAGTTGCTTGAGGTGGTCGTCGCTGACAAAGCTTTCGGCGTAGATCTTGTAGATGTCTTCCGTGCCCGACGGCCGTGCCGCGAACCAACCGTTCTCGGTCATGACCTTGAGACCGCCAATGGCCTGGTCATTGCCCGGTGCGTGGCTGAGGATGCTATGGATCGGTTCGCCGGCCAGTTGGGTCGAGGTGACCTGTTGCGGCGACAGCTTGCTCAACAGCGCTTTCTGCTCCGGATTGGCCTTGGCGTCGACCCGCACCGAGAACGGCTCACCCAGTTCATCGGTCAAGGCGCGATACGCCTGGCTCGGGTCGCGCCCGGTTCGGGCAGTCATCTCGGCGGCCAGCAGGGCCGGAATCAAACCGTCCTTGTCGGTGCTCCAGACGCCGCCGTCCTTGCGCAGGAACGAGGCACCGGCGCTTTCTTCGCCGCCGAAACCGAGGGATCCATCGAACAGGCCGTCGGCAAACCATTTGAAACCGACCGGCACTTCGTACAGGCGGCGACCCAGGCGCTTGGCCACGCGATCGATCAAGCCGCTGCTGACCACGGTTTTACCCACGGCAGCATCGGCGCGCCATTGCGGACGGTTCTGGAACAGGTAGTCGATGGCAACGGCGAGGTAGTTGTTCGGCGCCAGCAAACCACCGGACGGCGTGACGATGCCATGGCGGTCGTGGTCCGGATCGCAGGCAAACGCCACGTCGAAGCGTTGTTTCAGGCCAATCAGGCCTTGCATGGCGTGGCTGGACGATGGGTCCATGCGGATCTGGCCGTCCCAGTCGACGGTCATGAAACGGAAGGTCGGGTCGACCTCTTTGTTCACCACATCCAGGTCCAGGCGGTAATGCTCGGCAATCGCCGACCAGTAGCGCACCCCCGCTCCACCCAGCGGATCGACACCCAGGCGCAGCTTGGCATCGCGGATGGCGTCGAAGTCGATCACGTTGATCAGGTCGGCGACATAGGTATTGAGGTAATCGTGACGATGGGTGGTGCTGGCCTTCAGTGCCTGCTCGTAGCTGATGCGCTTGACGCCAGCGAGCTTGTTGGCCAGCAGTTCGTTGGCCTTGGCTTCGATCCACTTGGTGATGTGGGTATCGGCCGGACCACCGTTGGTTGGGTTGTACTTGTAGCCACCGCTTTGCGGTGGGTTGTGGGACGGCGTGATGACAATGCCGTCCGCCAGGCCGCTGGTGCGACCGCGGTTGTAGCAGAGAATCGCATGGGAAATGGCCGGTGTCGGCGTGTACTCGTCACCAGCGGCAATCATCACGGTCACGCCGTTGGCCGCCAGCACTTCGAGGGCGCTGGCGCCGGCCGGTGTGGACAGCGCGTGGGTGTCGATACCGACAAACAGCGGGCCATCGATGCCTTGAGCTTCGCGATACAGGCAGATCGCCTGGCTGATCGCCAGCACGTGCCATTCGTTGAAACTCAAGTCGAACGAGCTGCCCCGGTGCCCGGACGTGCCGAAGGCAACACGCTGGGTCGAAATCGCAGCATCAGGCTGGCCGGTGTAATAGGCCGTTACCAGTCGCGGGATGTCGACCAACAATTCTGCCGGTGCCGGTTTACCCGCAAAAGGACTGAGTGTCATGCAAAACCTCTGGAATAGAGTGGTTCAGGAATTGGGCCGCAGTTTACTGGCAGTTTGACCGCAAGGCGATGGGATCGATCCAACAGAGTCAAGGGTGTTATTTTTTGTCTCACTCACTCGATCGATTCCAGACGCAGCGCATCCCCCAACAAGCCCAGTGCGACAGCCAGATTGTGATCGCCGCCGAAGGTATGACTCAAGCGCAAATGCTGTCCGTGCAGACCGTGGAGGCTGAACAGTTCGCCCGGCGCGATGACCACTTGATGGGCCAGCAGGCGCTGGAACACACGACGGACATTGACCCGACGCAACGAGCGCACCCAGATCGTTGCTCCGCCTTCAGGCTCGACGAAATGCAAGGCATCCCCCAATCGCTCCTGCAATAGCAGGGTCATTTGACTCTTGCGCTCCTTGAGTAACCGCCGCAGCACCAGCAGGTGTTGATCGATGCGACCGCTGCAGTACAAGCGGGCGATGGCTTTCTGGCGAATCGGCGAGAGACGGAAGGAACGCAGCAGAAAGTGCCGTTGCAGTTCAGCGCTCAAATGCCTTGAAAGCAGATAACCATAGGGCGCTTCAGGCCCGATGATTTTCTCGAACGTAGAAAACACCATCAGCCGTTCAGGGTCCAGCAAGTCTCGAAAGCGCACGCCGCCCAGGTCGAATCCAAGTTCGCCATAACAGTCGTTCTCCAGCACCCAACTGTCATGCGCGGCCAAAAGCCGGGCAATGGCCTGCCTGTTTTCGTCAGGCGCCAGGCTGCCGCGGGGCATATTCAGGGCCGAGGACAGCATCACCAACCTTACCGGTTCGGTATCCAGCAGCATGTTGAGCCGTTCCGGATCCAGGCAGCCATCGGCTTGCACAGGCAACTCGATCACCCGCACGCAGGCGGCTTGAAACAAACGCAGGATCGTCCAGTCGCACGGCGATTCGACCACCACGGTGGCGTCTTTCAAGCCCAGCACGGCGATCAGGATTTCCAGTACACCGCGAAGGTCGGCGCCGATATAGACATCATCGGCGTGCCAGTAACGCATCGGAGACGTGGTGTAGCGGGCTGCCAGGGCGGTGCGCAATTCGAGCTCGCCGCAGGGTTGCGAAGGCGACTGCGGCTGGCGGGGATACTGGCGCAGCAGCTCTCGCTCCAAAAGCAACAAAGGACTGTCGAGCGGCTGCAGCAACGCCGGTTCATCGGTGCTCAGGACCAGCATCCCCGGGCGCCTGGCATTGACATAGACGGCTTCCAGCAGATCGCTGCCGCTGTCCTGCAGGTTGATCGAGGACACTGGCAACGCGTAGTAACCGGACTTGGCCACCGAATAGACGCGCCCTTCTTTCTCCAGCAGCGAATAGGCGTACTGAATGGTCGAGATCGACACATTGAGACGTTCCGCCAGATGCCGCAGCGACGGCAGGCGGATGCGCGAATCCCCTTCAGACTCGTTGATCAGGCTGACCAGGTATCGATAAACCGCCTGATAGGCGAAATCCGTTTCTCGTGGACCTTTCATGGGCGAAGGCCAACCGCACTGGCTGAAAATCCGCCCACGCTCAGTGACCCGCTGACCATTCATCCACCAATGTGATGCCGGCGTCAGGATCGCCCGGCGTATTTTGCGGCCCGCCCCTCTGGATGATTGCTTCAGCCGCCCCGCCAGCGCCTGCTGGCGTCCACTCCGTGCGGTAAAGCTGGCCAACCAGGCTGACGGGCAATCCGCTGACATCAATCATCCATTGCATGATCTGTTCGGCGACTGGATGCCCCTGCATGGCCCGATGCAACTCGGGCATGGCCACCAGCATGCCGGGATGGCACTGACGCAGGAAACGCTCAAGCCCCGCACCTTTTTCGATGAAAGGAGAAAAAAGCAGGCACACCAGCTGTGCTTCGCTCAGGCCCAGGTTCTTTTGCGCTTCGGCCGCCGCTCGGGCGCGCTGCTCGGTCAGTGTCGCCGGGTTGCCGAAGACCTCGATGGCCTGCTCGCACAAACGCTCGGGCAAGCGCTTGCGGCGCATCATCACCAAAGCGCGTTGCAGGTATTGCGCAATGCCGGACTCGTAATTGCGGCCCTGCACGTAGCACGCCTGCAACCCCCTGACGTGCGCCGAGATCAACGGGCTGATGAATTCGTTGTCGCTGATCTGCGCGGACAGTTCGTCCGGCTGGAACCGGAGAAACTCAGTCAGCAATGGCCAGCGCTCTTCCAGGTTGCTGACCAGCAGGTCGTGAATGTCGATGCAGGCCGTACGACGACACGTCTCAAAGCGCTCTTGCGGGCGCCACGGGGCCTGGCCGTAATCGGCGTAGAACGCGTGATAACAGTCGCTGCCCAGTTCATCGAGCAATGCAAACAATCCCGCATAACCGGCCTCTCCCGCGGGCGAAGGCTTGAGCCCTGCCTTGGTGGCGGCACGCTTCAAACCGTCGATGAACTGCTTCTGCTGACGCGGCGTGTCACTGATGAGCAACGCGTCGACACCACCGTCCCAGCGGGCGATTTGTCCATAGAACTCTCCCGTGGCCAGATAACCGTCATCCCACAGGTCGAACCCATCCCGCCACTCCCGGCGATGGCCGATCAGCAGCAGGTTCAGGCGACTGGACTCGCGACCGGCGTCGGAGATCGGCGTCAGGGGGTTGAACGGCAAGACTTCCCGATCATCGACCATCAACACCTCGACCCGGGGATCGTCATAGACAAACAATGCGCTGTTGGTCCGGTGCATGTTTTCCACGGCCGCGCCGTTTGCCCCGTTCAACCGCAACGAGGCTATGCGCAACTGGAATGTAGCCGGCGACCGAGTGGCAATGGTCAACTGCGCAGCACGCAACAGCGCCAGGGTGTAGCAGTTGTCACGGGCCCCGGACTGGATCGCCAACACCTTGTAATCGCCAATGCGCTCCATGCCCCCCGCCGCAACCGCCAGACGCTGAATCAACAATTGCAATGCAGTGCGTTCGGCACGAGAGAAAAAACCCAGCAATCGCTGCAGCACTTGTTGATAGACATAGTTCATCGCTTGGTCATGGATGCTGGTCATCGTTATTTACCTGATACTCGTAAGTTCAACATCGCGCAGACAGCAAATCCCGTTGGACTGTCTGCGCGAATGGAGTCATGGACTTTATTGCCAAATGCTAACACTTGAATTTTCTTGAAATCATTTGAAACGATCGCAGCGCCTCCTCGGGTTAACGACGACGTCAGGGCTGTAGTGCCCGGCTGGCAAGGGTTTCCCCGATTGAAAGCGGAGTCCTAGGAAATGTCCGACAAAGTCCCACAGACTCTTAATACAAGAAATAAAGAAGGAAGTTGTCGCTGTGTTTTTGGCAACTAAACAACAACAAACTAATTTGGAGATTTGCACCGACGGCGCACATTGAAAAGTTTCAGCCTGACACCCAGCCATGACTCATTCCTTGAGATGAAAGTAATCATTCAATTATCAGGGCTTAGTGGCTGATTAGAAGCTACAGATTACGAGCAAAAACCAGTTCAGTTGCTGGACCGGCCTGCGGATCGACGGGTTTCGGGGGCTGAAACGAAAGAGTCCGTGTGGGCACGGACTCTTGGATAGCTTCTTGGTAAGTATTACGCCGGTTCGACCTGCAGCGCGACCCTCTCGTGACACGGGCATTCGTCCATGTAGCGGTGTGCTTCGACAAACTCGGCAAACGGGAAGACCCGAGTCTTGAGCGGCAGCAGAACGCGGTCGGCGGTCAGCTGATTGATGTCGCGCAAGGCACGTTGCAGTGCAACCTGGTCCTGGGTGATGCCCAGTTCCGGCTTGCCAGTGAAGTTGCCGATGCAGTGCACGAAGAACTGAATATTCTTCTGGAACGCTGCGCAGGCCGGGAAAGGCGTCTGGTTGCCACCTTGCAGGCCGTACAGCACCAGGCTGCCGCGAGGTGCCAGCACATCGCCCAGCAACGACATCTGCGGACCGCCCAAACCATCGAACACCACATCCACGCCGCGGTTGTCTGTGATTTTGTTGACCCGCATCAGCAGATCTTCTTCCTCGGTAACGATGACTTTCTCGGCCCCCAGCGACAGCAGATACTCACGCTCTTCTGCTGACTTGGTTGCGGCAATCACTCGAACACCCAAGGCCTTGCCCAGCTGTACGAACGAAGGTCCGGCGCAATGGCTGGCGTCGGTCACCAGGGCAAACTGCCCGGGTTTGACCCGTGCCAGATCCGCATAGGCGAAATAGGCAATCAACAACGGCGTGTAGTGCACACTGGCTTCAATCGGGCTGAGAATGTCCGGATAACGGGTGACCGCCGAGCGCGGCAGAACGATCTGCTCGCCGTAAACCGGGTAGTCGTTCGGGCTTTGGGCCGGAAAGCTGGCAACCTTGTCACCCACTTCCAGGTCATCGATGCCATCACCGACAGCGGTGACGATACCAGCCATCTCCTGGCCAAGGCCTGAAGGCAGACGGGCATGGGACGGGGCCAGGTTCTGGCGCCAGAGAGTGTCATACCAACTGATGCCGATCGCCTCGACGCGCACCTGCACTTCGCCCGGTGCAGGCAGAGACGCCGCATGCTCTTCGCATTTGAGCACCTCGGCAGGACCAAACTTGTGAAAACGGATCGTGCGGGACATCGCAAACCTCGCCAAATGAACCTCTAATGCCTTGAACTCTAGCTGGGCTTTCAACCCAACACTATCTGTGGCTATTAATAGTCGACATGCCTGTCATTGATTCCGCAGCAGCGGCAACATCGTTAAATGCCGTAAGAAACCGAAACCGCTTTTGCAGGAAATCTGAATTACCCGGTGCAGAGTACCAGCCTTTCCCCGTAATATTCCTGCTGGCCATTGTTCTCATATGGCTGCCCACGTCAAGTTTGCTGACTCTGCCAGGACTCCAGATGAATCGTAATGACCTGCGTCGTGTCGACCTGAACCTGTTGATCGTTTTCGAAACATTGATGCACGAACGCAGCGTGACCCGTGCTGCGGAAAAACTGTTCCTCGGCCAGCCAGCCATCAGTGCGGCGCTCTCGCGCCTGCGCGGCTTGTTCGATGACCCATTGTTTGTGCGTACCGGCCGCAGCATGGAGCCGTCCGCCAGGGCGGTAGAGATCTTCGCCCTGCTCTCGCCGGCACTGGATTCGATTTCCACCGCCGTCAGCCGTGCCGCCGAGTTCGATCCTGCCACAAGTACCGCCGTGTTCCGCATCGGCCTTTCGGACGATGTCGAGTTCGCCTTGCTGCCAATGCTGCTCAAGCGCCTGCGTGCCGAATCGCCGGGGATTGTGCTGGTGGTGCGCAGGGTCAACTACATCCTGATGCCGGGGTTGCTGGCATCCGGCGAGATATCCATTGGTGTCAGCTACACCACCGACCTGCCGGCCAACGCCAAGCGCAAGGTACTGCGCCGCAGCCAGCCGAAGCTGTTGCGCGCCGACACCGTGCCGGGGCCGTTGAGCCTGGATGATTACTGCGCCCGCCCCCATGCACTGGTGTCGTTCGCCGGCGACCTCAGCGGCTTTATTGATGAAGAACTGGAAAAGCTCGGGCGCAAACGGCATGTGGTACTCGCAGTGCCGCAGTTCAACGGCCTGAGCACCCTGCTCTCCGGAACCGACATCGTGGCTACAGTGCCGGACTACACAGCCGATGCGCTGACTGCCGCCGGCGGTGTGCGAGCTGAAGATCCGCCGTTGCCGGTGCGCAGTTTCGAACTGCACATGGCTTGGCGCGGGTCGCAGGATAACGATCCGGGGGAGCGCTGGTTGCGGTCGCGGATTCAGATGTTTTTTGGCGACCCGGACAGCCTGGCTTGATCCCGGTTTTGCATGAGGGCTTCTGGCCCCTTCGCGAGCAGGCTCGCTCCCACATTGGTTCTGTGGTGCACATGATCCCCTGTGGGAGCGAGCCTGCTCGCGATGGCCGCACCTCGGGCTCCCGCCAAACTATTGCATCCAATGCAACACACAATTGTCATCAGTCCAGTTGATGACGACCGAACGCAAGGCGCAGGCTAGAGGGCTGGCTTGGGTCTTATATCATTCCGAATGATAGTTACCTTTGCCCCATTCGATTCGTGAGATACAAACCCGCCGCGCATCATTCGCCAATCTCAACACATTGGCGGATGCATCCATGGAACAGTCACTCAAACATTTGCGCTTCCCGTTGGCTTTGTTGGCCGTAGTGGTGATCAGCGCTTGCGGCAAGGCCCCGGAAACTGCCGCCAGCATGCCAGCAGCCAAGGTMAGCGTGGCCAAGGTGCTGGAACAACCGGTCAACGAGTGGGACGAATTCACCGGCCGCCTCGAAGCGCCGGAAACCGTCGAGATTCGTCCACGGGTCTCCGGCCAGATCGATGAAGTGGCGTTCACTGAAGGCGCCCTGGTCAAGAAAGGCGACCTGCTGTTCCAGATCGACCCGCGTCCGTTCCAGGCTGAGGTCCGCCGCCTCGAAGCCCTGGTTGCACAATCGCGCGCCAATGCCACCCGTAGCGAAAACGAAGCCCAGCGCGGTGAGCGTCTGCGTACCAGCAACGCCATTTCCGCCGAACTGGCCGACTCGCGTACCAGCGCCGCCCAGGAAGCCCGCGCCGCCGTCGGTGCCCTTCAAGCGCAACTGGATCTGGCCAAGCTGAACCTGAGCTTCACCCGCGTCACCGCACCGATCAGCGGCCGCGTCAGCCGTGCGGAAATCACCGCCGGCAACCTGGTGACCGCCGATACCACGCCACTGACCAGCGTCGTTTCCACCGACAAGGTGTACGCCTACTTCGACGCGGACGAACGTGTGTTCCTCAAGTACACCGAGCTCGCTCGCCAGGGCAAACGCGGCGCCACCACCCCGGTCTACATGGGCCTGTCCAACGAGGACGGCAACCCGCACCAGGGCGTGATGAACTTCGTCGACAACCAGGTCAACCCGAAGACCGGCACCATCCGTGGTCGCGCAGTGTTCGACAATAGCGATGGCAGCTACACACCGGGCCTGTATGCACGCCTGAAATTGGTGGGCAGCGGCACCTACAGCGCCATGCTGATCAATGACGAAGCGGTCGGCACTGACCTGGGCAAGAAGTTCGTGCTGGTGATGGATGGCGACAACAAGACCGCCTACCGCGCGGTGGAACTGGGTCCGAAGATCGAAGGTCTGCGCATCGTGCGCAACGGCCTGAACAAGGACGACACCATCATCGTCAAGGGCCTGCAACGGGTACGCCCTGGTTCACCGGTCACCCCTGAAGTGATTCCGATGGCCAGCGAACAAACCCTCGCGGCACTCGCACAACAACGCCAAGCGCTGGAAGCCAGCAACCTGCCCCAAGTCGCGCCTGCCAAGGTTGCGCCGGGTACGGCTGTGAAACTGGCTGCCACGACCCCACGCGGTTAAGGGATTTTTACGATGAATTTTTCCCAATTCTTCATTTCGCGGCCGATCTTCGCAGCGGTTCTATCGCTGTTGATCCTGATCGCCGGTGCGATCTCGCTGTTCCAGTTGCCGATCAGCGAATACCCGGAAGTGGTGCCGCCGACCGTGGTGGTCCGCGCCAACTTCCCGGGCGCCAACCCCAAGGTCATCGGCGAAACCGTGGCCGCGCCGCTGGAGCAAGCCATCACCGGCGTCGAGAACATGCTGTACATGTCCTCGCAATCCACCGCCGACGGCAAGATCACCCTGACCATCACCTTTGCCCTGGGCACCGACCTGGACAACGCCCAGGTGCAGGTACAGAACCGCGTGACCCGCACCGAGCCGAAACTTCCCGAGGAAGTGACGCGCATCGGTATCACCGTGGACAAGGCGTCGCCCGACCTGACCATGGTGGTGCACTTGACCTCGCCGGACAAACGCTACGACATGCTGTACCTGTCCAACTACGCCCTGCTCAACATCAAGGATGAGCTGGCGCGCCTGGGCGGTGTCGGTGATGTGCAGTTGTTTGGCATGGGCGATTACTCGCTGCGAGTGTGGCTCGACCCGAACAAGACCGCTTCGCGCAACCTGACCGCGACCGATGTGGTCACGGCGATCCGTGAACAGAACCGTCAGGTGGCGGCCGGTGCGCTGGGTGCGCCTCCTGCACCGAATGCCACGGCATTCCAGCTGTCGGTCAACACACAGGGCCGTCTGGTGTCCGAGGAAGAGTTCGAGAACATCATCATTCGCTCTGGCGACAACGGTGAAATCACTCGCCTCAAGGACATCGCTCGCGTCGAACTGGGCTCCAGCCAGTACGCCCTGCGTTCGTTGCTGAACAACCAGCCGGCGGTGGCGATCCCGATCTTCCAGCGTCCGGGCTCCAATGCCATCGAAATCTCCAACGAAGTTCGGGCAAAAATGGCCGAGCTGAAGAAGAGCTTCCCCGAAGGCATGGATTTCAGCATCGTCTATGACCCGACAATCTTCGTGCGTGGCTCCATCGAGGCGGTGGTTCACACCCTCTTCGAAGCGCTGATCCTCGTGGTGCTGGTGGTGATCCTGTTCCTGCAAACCTGGCGCGCCTCGATCATTCCATTGGTCGCTGTGCCGGTATCGCTGATCGGTACCTTTGCCGTGATGCATCTGTTTGGTTTCTCGCTCAACGCCTTGTCGCTGTTCGGCCTGGTACTGGCGATCGGTATCGTGGTGGACGATGCCATCGTGGTGGTGGAGAACGTCGAACGGAACATCGAGCTTGGATTGACCCCGGTCGAAGCCACCAAACGCGCCATGCGTGAAGTGACCGGCCCCATCATTGCCACGGCGCTAGTGCTGTGTGCGGTGTTTGTTCCTGCGGCGTTCATTTCCGGCCTGACTGGCCAGTTCTACAAGCAGTTCGCCCTGACCATCGCGATTTCCACGGTGATCTCGGCCTTCAACTCCCTGACCCTGTCGCCGGCCCTGGCCGCGGTATTGCTCAAGGGCCATGACGCGCCGAAAGACCGTTTCTCCAAGGTACTGGACAAGATTTTCGGTGGCTGGCTGTTCCGTCCGTTCAACCGCTTCTTTGAAAAGGCCAGCCATGGTTACGTCGGCACCGTTGCCCGTGTGATCCGCTCAAGCGGCATCGCCCTGCTGCTGTACGCCGGCCTGATGGTCCTGACCTTCTTCGGTTTCTCCAGCACCCCGACCGGTTTCGTCCCCGGCCAGGACAAGCAATACCTGGTGGCCTTCGCGCAACTGCCGGATGCCTCGAGCCTGGACCGTACCGAAGACGTGATCAAGCGCATGTCCGACCTGGCCCTGAAACAGCCTGGCGTGGAAAGTGCCGTGGCCTTCCCTGGCCTGTCGATCAACGGCTTCACCAACAGCCCGAACGCCGGCATCGTGTTCGTGACTCTAAAGCCGTTCGACGAGCGTAAAGACCCGAGCATGTCCGCCGGTGCGATTGCCGGTGCCTTGAACGGCCAATACGCGAACATTCAGGAAGCCTACATGGCGATCTTCCCGCCGCCGCCGGTACAAGGCCTGGGCACCATCGGTGGTTTCCGCCTGCAGATCGAAGACCGGGGCAACCTGGGCTACGAAGAGCTGTACAAGGAAACCATGAACATCATCAACAAGAGCCACAACGTGCCGGAACTGGCGGGCCTGTTCACCAGCTACACGGTGAACGTGCCGCAGGTCGATGCCGCTATCGATCGGGAAAAAGCCAAGACCCACGGCGTGGCCGTCAGCGACATCTTCGACACCCTGCAGATCTACCTGGGTTCGCTGTATGCCAACGACTTCAACCGCTTCGGTCGCACCTATCAGGTCAACGTTCAGGCCGAGCAACAGTTCCGCCTCGAGTCGGACCAGATCGGCCAGCTGAAAGTACGCAACAACAAGGGCGAGATGATTCCGCTGGCGACCTTCATCAAGGTCAGCGACACCTCAGGTCCCGACCGCGTGATGCACTACAACGGCTTCATCACCGCTGAAATCAACGGTGCGGCAGCCCCCGGCTACAGCTCCGGCCAGGCCGAAAAAGCCATCGAGAAACTGCTCAAGGAAGAACTGCCGAACGGCATGACCTACGAATGGACCGACCTGACCTACCAGCAGATCCTGTCCGGCAACACCGCGCTGTTCGTGTTCCCGCTCTGTGTGCTGCTGGCGTTCCTGGTACTGGCGGCCCAGTACGAAAGCTGGAGCCTGCCACTGGCGGTGATCCTGATCGTACCGATGACCCTGCTGTCGGCCATTACCGGGGTGATTGCGTCCGGTGGCGACAACAACATCTTTACCCAGATCGGATTGATCGTATTGGTGGGCTTGGCCTGTAAGAACGCGATCCTGATCGTCGAGTTTGCCAAGGACAAGCAACTGGAAGGCCTCAACCCGCTGGCGGCGGTTCTGGAAGCTTGCCGCCTGCGTCTGCGGCCGATCCTGATGACCTCCTTCGCGTTCATCATGGGCGTTGTGCCGCTGGTGTTCTCCAGCGGTGCCGGTGCCGAAATGCGTCATGCCATGGGTGTGGCAGTGTTCTCCGGGATGCTCGGGGTGACCTTCTTCGGTCTGTTGCTGACGCCAGTGTTCTACGTATTGATTCGTAACTTTGTCGAGCGCGGCCAAGCGCGTAAAGCCGCCAAGGCCGCCCTGAAGCTGGAGTCGCATTGATGAGTTTGAAAGCCTTCCTGCCGAGCCTGCTGGTACTGGCCCTGAGTGCCTGTGCCGTGGGCCCGGACTACAAGACGCCAACCACCGAGGCGGCCCACATCACGGCCGTCACCGATGGCGCCGCCGGCCAGAAGAACTTTGACCGTTCGCGTTTCGAAGGCATCTGGTGGCAGCAGTTCGAAGACCCGACCCTCAACCAGCTGGTGACGCAATCCCTGCAAGGCAACCGCGATTTGCGCGTCGCCTTCGCCCGCTGGAAAGCCGCACGGGCGATCCGCGACGACGTCAGCAACGACGCCATGCCGACCATCACCAGCCGCGTCAGCAGTGACCTGGGCAAAGGCCAGATTCCGGGCCAGGCCACCGACCGGGTCAACACTGAACGCTATGACCTGGGCCTGGACATGGCCTGGGAAATTGATCTGTTCGGCCGCATCCAGCGCAACCTGGAGTCGGCCAACGCCGAGCAACAGGCGTTCGAGGCCGATCTGTACCAACTGCAAGTCACCATGATTGCCGAACTGGTGGATTCCTACGGTCAACTGCGCGGCGCGCAGCTGCGGGAAAAGATCGCACTGGCCAACCTGCAGAATCAGCAGGAGTCGCGCAAGATCACGGTCAGCCTGCGTGATGCCGGTGTCGGCGATCAGCTCGATGTGGAGCGCGCCGATGCGCGACTGGCGTCGGTCGAAGCCAGCGTGCCACAACTGCAGGCCGAACAGATCCGGCAGAAAAACCGTATCGCCACCCTGCTGGGTGAACGTCCGGACAAGCTGACCGTGGACCTGAGCCCGAAAGACCTGCCGGCGATCGCCAAGGCGTTGCCGATCGGTGATCCGGGTGAATTGTTGCAACGCCGTCCGGACATTCGCAGTGCCGAGCGCCAATTGGCGTCGGCCACGGCACGTATCGGCGTGGCCAAGGCTGATCTGTTCCCACGGGTCAGCCTCAGTGGCTTCCTTGGCTTTACGGCCGGGCGCGGTTCGCAGATCGGTTCCTCGGCGGCCAACGCCTGGGCACTGGGCCCGAGCATCACTTGGGCAGCGTTTGACCTGGGCAGCGTGAAGGCCCGGTTGCGCGGTGCCGACGCCGATGCCGAAGGCGCCCTGGCGACCTACGAGCAGCAAGTGTTGCTGGCCCTGGAAGAATCGGAAAACGCCTTCAGCGACTACGGCAAACGCCAGCAGCGCCTGATCTCGCTGATTCGCCAGAGCGAATCGAGCCGCTCGGCCGCCGACCTGGCGGAGATCCGCTACCGCGAAGGCACGGCCGATTTCCTCGTGTTGCTCGATGCCCAGCGGGAACGCCTGGCGGCCGAAGACACTCAGGCCCAGGCCGAAGTCGACCTGTATCGCGGCATCGTCGCGATCTACAAGGCCCTCGGTGGCGGCTGGCAGCCGGAGACGGTCGCGAGCAATTAACCCGATGTGTTGAAGTGCTCCTTTGGTTGGCCGCAACCAACCAATTTCTTTGCCCTGCGTCTCATTCGGTCGCGGGGTTTTTTTGCCTTAACACAATACTGAAACCACCACAGTTCCCTGTGGGAGCGGGCTTGCTCGCGAAGGCAGTGCGTCAGTAAACATATGTATTGCCTGACACACCGTCTTCGCGAGCAAGCCCGCTCCCACAAGGGTTAACGGTGATCTTCAGTCCGATGGTTTTCCTGGACGGTCACAGTGGCCGTGGTCCCCGCCCGCAGGTTGTTTTTACCCGCATAGTCGGCATCGATCTCGATCCGCACCGGCACCCGTTGCGCCAGTTTGATCCAGGTGTAACTAGGGTTGATGTTGGCCAGCAGGCGGCCACCGGGCAGGTTTTCCCGGTCGGCAATGGCGAAGGCAATGCTCTGCACTTTGCCCCCAAACGTCTCGCCACTCATCAATTCGATCTTGACCCGGTCGCCCTCCCCGATCCGCGGCAACTTGGTTTCTTCAAAGTAACCGCTGACATAGAACGAGTCGCTGTCCACCAGCGCCAGCAATGGACCACCGGCCGCGGCATAGTCGCCCTCCCGGGTCAGCAGATTGGTGACATAGCCGGTTACCGGGGAAACGACGTGGGTACGCTGCAAATCGAGCTCGGACTGGGTCAAGGCCGCGATGGCAAGTTGCACGTTGGCCTGGGCCAACACCAGGTTGGCCTGATTACGCAGCAAGTCAGCCTGGGCCACCGACACATCGGTGTTGGCCTTTTCCCACTCTTCGCCGGAAATCGCCGAACGATCCTTGAGCGTGCGCCGCCGTTGCTCCTCGCTCTGACGTTGTTTGAGCAAGGCTTCGCTGGCGGTAATGGCCGCCTGGGCCTGCCCAAGTGAGGCTTTCGCCACCTCCACCGCGCGCTTGGCATGCTCCACCGAAAGGGTATAACGCGCCGGGTCGATCTCCAGCAGCGCCTGGCCTTTGTTCACATGTTGGTTGTCCTGCACGGCCAGGCTGACGATTCGCCCCGAAACATCGGCGGACAAGGTCACCACATCGGCACGCACCCGGGCATCCCGGGTCCAGGGCGCGCGGGTGTAATGCTCCCAGGCGAACCACCCCAGGATCAAGGCCAGCAGGACCACCGCCACCGTCGAGAGTCGGGAAAGGATGTTCTTCAAGGCATCAGGCTCCCATGACCAGAATCAACGTGGCGCAGACGCAGGCGTACAACGCGCCTTCGAACAATGCCTCGTGCCAGACAAACTGCAGCACCCCGAGGCGCCGCAACGTCCAGTCCAGCAACAGAAAAATCGGCAAGCCCAGCAGCAGCGCCTGAGCAATCGGGGGCAGATAGGCACCACCCACTTCCAGATCAATGGGCAAGGACAGGGTCTCCTTCAAGACCAGAGGGTTGAAAATAGCCGCGATAACGTTCAACGAACGACACCACGATCAACAGTGCCACACGCATGCGGAACACCGACCACAAGCGCTCATGAACATCGGTATGCAGGGCATCCAGGTCGTCGCCCAGGGCGTGGAGGCTATCAAGCACCTGCGCCACTTCGACCCCGGGCCGGCCGGCGACCAGCCTGCCCGTTTCCCGGACTGTCGAAAACAGGCGACTTTGCAGTTCCGGACTCAGCAATGCGTTGTTCTGCCCCTGCTGCCTGAGCTGATTCAAGGCAGTACCCAGTGCCATGCAGCCCAGGCTGACCTGGAACCGCTCACGTGATTGTGGCTCCCGGGCCGCCGGCAGCAACCCCAGCATCATGGTCAGGCGATCAACCATGCGGCTCTCGAACGCAAACTGCTGCTCATCGGTCGCCAAGGTTTTCAGCAAGGCGTACACCTGATCGCAGTTCTCTTTGTGGAGCCGGCGCATGCGCAAATCCGGCATGAACGGAAAGATCAGCGCGTAGACACTCAAGGCCAGCACGGTCGCGCAGGTATAAGCCCCGGCAAACTCAAACCACTGGATGGCGGTGTTCTGGCCAATCCCCACGTTCAACGGGCCGAGCAATAGAAACGTCGTGAGCCCCAGGCCAATCCCGGTACCTGTGGTGGGTGGACTGGCCAGCCCCACCGCAACGGCGTAGAGCAAGGGCGCCAGCAGCAAGGCAAGCATCTCGAAATTGCTGATCATCGGCACAAACATGAACTGAAGGAGCGCCGAGGCCACCAGTGCCAGCCCGAATCCCCTCGCGTAGCTTTGAACGGCCAGCAGCGGCCGTGGAAACGTCGACATCAGCGAGCAAAGGATGCCCACCAGCACCATCCCGCCTCGCGCACCGTCCCAGCCGGTTTCGATCCAGATCAGACCGGCGATCAACAGCGCGGAAAAAGCCCGGACGGCATTCATGGTCGCCAGGGTAAAGTCCAGGTGCAGCGGGTTTTCCCGCCCGCGAAACACGCTGCTGGCTGGGCGCCCGCTCTGGATGGCATCGCTCAATTCCAGAATCTGCTCCAGTTGCTGCAGCAGGCGCGCCTGCTCCCAGCGCAGCGACCAGGCCAGCGAACGCAAGGTGGCTGGCAGTGGCTCGGTCAATTGTTCGGCCCTGTAGGCCAGCTCATCAAAGCGTTGTTGCAGCGACGTGAAATGATGGCGCTTGTCACTGGACAGCGAACGCCCCTCCCGCGCCAGTTCATCGAGAAAGGCCAGTTCTTCGGCACGCAGCCGTTGAATTTCTTCAGGCAACTCGCCCTCCCAGCGCTCAGTCAACAGCAGCCGCTGGTGGCGCAAGGCGGTCAGCCGCGCGGTCAATAACACCAATTGGTTGCCCAGCAGTTGCACCAGACCGTTGGCACTGCGTAACCGTGGCGCATCGAAGTACATGTGTCGGCGCACGCCCTCCAGGCCGCTGATCTGACCCAGCAGTTGCATTTGCCGCTGCTGGAAATCGGCTTCGCTCTCTTCGGTGCGGATGACGGCGCTGGCATGGGTGGCCAGCAACCGGGTGATTTGATCGATCCTGGCGAAGTAATCCCGGGCCACGGCTTCTGGCCTGGCGGTAAGCAGGCTGACCACGCACACACAGGCAACCGCCAGCAGCGTCTCGGTGACGCGGGTCACCGCCAGCAAAAACATGCCGTCCTGGTCCGGCACCGCCAGCAAGGCCACCACCACGGCGGTGTAGCCGCTGAGGACAAACGCCCCGGAACTGGTATAGCGCAACAAGGTGCCACCGGCGGTGCACAACGCCAGCCACAACGCCAGCGTAGTGATGAAAGGCAACGGCGCCTGGGGAAAGATCGCCATGATCAGCACCGCAACAGCCGCGCCCGTCGTGGTGCCGATCACCTGGCCAAAGCTGCGCGCCAGCACCATGCCGCCCAGTGGCTGGCTGATGATGACCACGGCCATGATCGACCACTTGGGCTGGTCCAGATCGAACAAAAACGCCAGGTACAGGGTCAACAACCCGGCCGCAATGGTTCGCAGGGCAAACAGCAACACCCCGGGCCCGGGGTTGAGCATGGCCTTGAAGTACTGCAACAACGCTTGCATGGGAACACTCGTCGAAACACCTCCAGCAAGCGTAGTCACTGCTGCGGTGCCTCGAGAGGTTTTGCTGACGACGCAGCTTGCAGGCCCGTTGATTGTCGACTGAAGGGCTGTTCAACCGTTTGAATCGAGCGTGAGCGTCGTCAAGGTTTGACTCAAAGCCCGGCCTGACCGAAGCTGGCGCCTTTGCAAAAGCTTGCCAGCTTCCGGATTCCTGCATGCCCAAGTCTCGCCGCTATCTGTTTATCAGCCTCTTCGCCCTGCTCGTCATCGGTCTTGCGTGGTTTTCCCTGCGCGGTACCACCCCGGTGGTTCCCGAAGCCATCCAGCATGGCTACAGCGAAGCGCTGGCGGCAGCCCGGGCCGGCAAGCCAGGGGCCGCGCGGGTGCTCTATCAGCAACTGGCCCGTCCGGACCTGTCCCCCAAGCGTCGTGTCTGGCTGCATGCCGAACTGCCCAACTACCCAAGTTCGGTGGCCCTGAAACTGGCGGATGCCGACTTGCAGAACGAGTCGCCTGAAGTGCGTATCGCTGCGATCCGAAGCATCAGCGGCCTGGTGCCCAACGGCCAGCGCAGTTTGCTGCTGGGGCCATTGCTCGATGACAGCGAGCAAAGTGTTCGTTTGGCCGCAATCAACGCGCTGCTGGGGTTGTCCCCGGATGATCTGGGTTTGTATTTCGGGCCGCTGGAACAAGCCATCGATGCCTGGGAGCAAGTGCTCAAGAGCGCGCCGCAAAGCGCCGAAAATCAATACCAACTGGCCCAGCTGCACCTGCACAATGCCGAGCTAAAGGAAGCGCAACAGGCGCTGGACAATACCCTGCGCCTGGCGCCGGACAACCTGCCGGCGCTGGTGCTGCAAATCGAGGTGCTGGATAAACAGGGCCAGAACGACGCCGCCCGGCAACTATTGGCCAGGCAACTGCAGGCACAGCCCAACTCGGCCTACCTGCAACATGCCCTGGGGCTCTGGCTGCTGCATCACGAGCAAAGCGAATTCGCCCTGCTCGGCCTGTCCAAGGCCGTTGAACTTGAGCCCAATAACCGGGATTACCGCTACGACCTGGCCACCACGTTGCATGGTGAACAGGAGCTCGAAGCGGCACAGAAACAGTTGCAGGAAATCGTTCAGCGCCATCCGAACGATCGCAAGGCTCGGGTGCTGTTGATCAATTACTGGAAGGAAAGCGGGCAACTGCAAAACGTGCAGATCCTGTTGGCCCAACTCGAACAGATGAACCCCGACGATCCGTCGTTGCAACAAGGGCTTTGACCCCGCCTGAAATTTCGTTGAACCGTCGTCCCGGCCCAGGGTCAAGTGAAAAGGCAGCCCGTTGCGGCACTTCGCAGCGGCTGCCTCGTTGACCCTGGCCATGTGAGGACGTTTGTTTGTCTCTATCTAACGATTTGAACCAAGCCAAGGCCGCCACCGGTATCGAAGGTCTGGACGCTATCCTCGACGGCGGATTGTCCCATGGATGGCAGCTGGACAATATCCCGTGAAGGCCGTGCAAGCGACACCCGAACGCGCCATCATCCTTGCACCGCGGGGGCGCGACGGCCAGATGACTTTGATGACGCTCAAAAAGGCAGGGCTCCACGGGGTGATCAGTCGCGACCTGCCGGGATTGTGCGCCGAGCTGGAACAGGGTGCCGGCCTGCTGCTGATCTCTTCCGAGGCGCTGCTGGGTGCTGATCTCGAACCGCTGATCCGCCTGATTGAACAACAGCCCGCGTGGTCGGACCTGCCGATCGTGTTGATGACACACCATCGTGGCCCACAACAGAACCCGGCATCATGCTTCGGCGCGCAATTGGGCAATGTCACCTTCCTTGAACGGCCTTTTCACCCGGTCACACTGATCAGTCTGGTCACCACCGCCTTGCGCGGGCGACGACGACAGTACGAAGCCAGGGATCGGCTGATCGATCTGAGCCAGAGCGAGTTGCGCCTGCAAAACACCCTCGAAACCCTTGAACAGCAGGTGGAGGAGCGCACCACGCAACTGCGCCACAACGAAGAAGTGCTGCGCCAGTCACAGAAAATGGAAGCGGTAGGCCAGCTCACCGGCGGCATCGCCCACGACTTCAACAATATGCTGACTGGCATCATCGGCAGCCTGGAATTGTTGCGCCGACGCCTGGCCCGGGGGCGAACCGAAGACCTCGACAGCCTGATCGATCTGGGGGTGACTTCGGCCAACCGCGCGGCGGGTCTGACTCACCGCCTGCTGGCGTTTTCCCGCCGCCAGTCGCTGGACTCCAAGCCCGTGGAGATGAACAGCCTGGTGATCTCCATGGATGAACTGCTGCAGCGCAGCATCAACGAAAGCATTCGTCTGGACATGCAACTGGACGAGCAACTGTGGGTGGCCGAAGCCGACCCCAATCAACTGGAAAGCGCCCTGCTCAACCTGGTGATCAATGCCCGCGATGCCATGCCCAATGGCGGCAGACTGGTGGTCTCTACCTCGAACCAGCACTTTGATGAGGACTTCACCCAAGGCCAGAGCAATCTCGATGCGGGTGACTACGTGGTGCTCAGCGTGACCGACACCGGCTGTGGCATGCCGCAAAGCACCATCAACCGCGCCTTCGACCCGTTCTTCACCACCAAGCCCATCGGCCAGGGCACCGGCCTCGGGCTATCGATGATCTACGGTTTCAGCAAACAGTCGGGTGGCCACGTCGCTATCCACAGCGAAGTGGGCAAAGGCACCACAGTGAGTCTGTTTCTGCCGCGCTTTGGCGGTGACCTGCACCAGGACCATCCGCTGGACGTCGTACATTCACTCCTCGCCAATAATGGCGAGACGGTATTGATTGTCGAGGACGATCCGGCGGTGCGGGTCCTGGTCAGTACGGTGTTGAGCGATCTGGGTTATGCCTTCGTCGAGGCGTGTGATGGTGATAGCGCCGTGCCAATACTCGATTCGCCTCAGCGCATCGACCTGCTGATCAGCGATGTCGGCCTGCCCGGCATGAATGGCCGGCAACTGGCGGAAATCGGCCGGCAACTGCGACCCGACCTCAGGGTACTGTTCATCACCGGCTACGCCGAGCACGCCGCGGTGCGCGGCGGGTTCCTCGATCCGGGCATGCAGTTGATCACCAAGCCGTTTACCTTCGACCTGTTGACGGCGAAGGTCAGGGAGATGATTTGCCAGTAGTCCTCTGGCACTCCCGGTACAAGGCTAACATTGCGCTCAATTCCCGAGCCTTTCTTCTGAGAACAAATCGGAGCAAGTGTTTAACACACTTGAAATTTAGTCCTTGGAGAGAAAACAACCAACATAAATACAATCCGCACGTGAGTGCGCGGCATCACTACTTTGCACAGTCCGAAAAGACTTAATACAGCTTTAATCCAGGGTAGGCCACATCCAAAACCTCAGTCGCCGAGTGATAACCAGCACCCACATAAAACGCAACGGCCGACTTCGCCAAAGACCGTTTATCATCTTCGCTCAGGTTGGTTTTCAAAACAGTTGCCCCCACCATAATACAGGCAGCACTTCCAGAAACTGAACCTATTATGGGCAAATCGTTATCAAATGACCTCTCAATAAAAGGAGCGGTAGAAATTATTTCCCCTTCAACACGTTCATGTATAAAGGTCCTAACCTGAGGGCGAATTCTAGATAGGCCAGGAATAAGTAAAAACTCTTTTTCATCGTCAGAAAGCAAGGAAAATGTTTCCTTGTCCAGTATGCCGCTTTCGTCTCTACGCTCTTCTCTTATAATTCCAGTCCGACCTCTCTTGCCAAACAGATTATCAGGCATATACCGTGAAATCGCAGACGATACTTGTTGACTGTTCGCCCCATTGAGCATAAACGCATGTTCGTCGAGGCTGCCCGACCCGCGAGTTATCAAGTAGGCGCCAAAATCTTTTATTAATCGTACTTTGTTTGCAAACGAAACAGGTTCGAGAGGTGCATCATCGGAGAGAATATTTTTCACCTCATTTAGTCCTCCCGAGATTTCGCCATACTCGCCTACATTAAGCGCCCTCCCTAGCCAGAAGTTAAAAAAGTCCGCCGCCCGAGGATCGCCTTCTATACTGGAAACAAGTCCATGTAATTTTTTGGATAATTCCGAAATTATCCCGGCAACTGATGCAGGATTTCTAATTATTGTTGCGGCATAGAAAGTTTCTGCTTTCGCTTTTTCAATATTATTAAAGTTTGTGTCATGCCGAGGCGCTCCATGAAACTCCACAGTATGCGATGCACCTTTAGCGACTAAACCAGTTGGATCACTGTAATTGACTGGGTTACTCCTGACCATCCGATACAGGTTCAACCCATCTATCGCTCCCGCCGGATCTGCACTCAACCAACGCTGCCGCCAAGGCATGTAATAGCGAAATCCGTAGTAGTACAGCCCCGTTGCATCGCGCTCTTTTCCTGAATAACGAATCGTCTTGTAGCTGGCCTCAACCTTGTCTCGACCCGCCCACCAGGCTGTGCCGCCATAGGAGTAGAAGTTTTCCTGGCTGATGATGTTGGCGTCTTCATCCAGTTCCAGCGTGCTTGATCCCAGATGGTCAGCAAGACAATAACGGAATTGGGTCCTGGCAATTGCCTTCGGCTGACCTGTTTCCCAGTGCAGTACTCGTACGGTGCATCCGCCAATCTGGACACTGATGACATGCAGAATTTCATTCGGACCGGTGCGGACCTCCACGCCCGGCAAGTAGCGGGTTTCATGGGTACGGCTCAATGTGCCGGTATAAGCCGTACGGATCTTTCGTACGCGCTGATCATCGCCGTCATAGACATAGATCTCCGTGTCTGCAGGTTCGTCCTCGCGCACCACCTGATCGACCTGACGCAGGCGGTTGTGTGCATCCCAGTGCAGTGTCTGTCCCCGTTGCAGCACTTTGAGATTGCCACAGGCGTCATAAGCAGCATCAATTTCACTGTCACCTGGCGATTCAATTCCATCGCCCCAAGGCAGGCTTCGGTTGCTCAAGGTTGCAACGGCCGTTCGCTCGGTTCGACTTGCGCTGTCAGCGTGGTGATGCAGGATCTCCAGGTTGCCACCGGCGTCGTAGTTGAACGTCTGGATATAGTTCTCCAGTTGGCCAGGATCCGGTGGCGAAACGAATGCAGGTAAATGGGGGCCGCCCGAGGCATTGCAGCGTTGTCGACCGCTGGCTTTGATAAGTTGGCCGAGGGTGTCGTACTGCCAGATGCTGATCGCGGCAACGCTTTGATTGCGCGAGTAGCGGATCGCCTGGGTGGCGTCAGTGATACGAATCGGGTTACCGACTGGATCATAGGCATACGTCAGATGCTGCAACGGCGGCTGATTTGCCAGTTGCGCTTGCAGCGTTGTCAGGCGCCCATCCTCGGGATCGAAAACGGTACGAGTTACTACGCCATTGCCGGCCGTTTGCTGCTCTGTTTGCCCAGAGGCGTTGTATCGAATGTCACTTACAAGCGTGATTTCGTCATGGGCTCCGAACAGCTTGATGCGTGTTTCCAACAATTCCCCGGCGACGCTCTGACGCTGGTTTTGCTCATTGCCCAATGCGTCTACAAGACGTACCGACTCGCCGACACTGTTAAAACCAATTTGTGTGAGCGACCCTTGAGGCTCGAGCAATTTATCGCGCTCGGTTTCGCTCACTGGCCAGTCAGGCAATTGAATCTGCGCCAGAAAGCGACGAGTCTGCTGCAAACATGCACCGAACAAACTGAATTCGCTGAAGTGCTGAGTACCCGCACCGTCATCGTGACGGATCAACTGAGCGCAGCGATTGTGCCTGGCGGATTCTTGCGAATTGTCACCGTACGCAAAACAAGCCGTGCGCTGTTCTTCACCTGTCGCCGATTCAAAAACACCCTCTGGGCGGGATGAACAATCGTAGGTCATACGCAGGTGATTAAGTTTCTGGTCCCAATCTTCCAGCCTTTGCTGGGCAGATCCGTAAAGACTAACCCGCCATCCGGCGTCCAGACTCACAGAGAGCAAAGGCTGCCCGGTGAGCGTGGTGATTGTGGTTTGATTGGCGGGAGTGGACTTATCGCCTTCAAATAGGGCAAAAAGCCGCGGATCGCGGCTGTAACTGACTCGGTTTGGAGTGCTGTAGATATGTTGGGTGATGCGAGCCTCGGGGGCTCGTTGATCCGAGCAACGATGATAGGCGATCTCACGTACGACGGCGCGACGCGGATCAATCACTGAAAGTGTCGGTGTATGTCTGTGCATCGCACTCGCTCCGGATTGACATGCAGGGGATTAGCCACATGACGTCCGGAACGTTTATCTGCTGATACAGCACCACCGTCAACTGTCAGAAATTACAGGTACGCGCACGGCCAATGCTCTTACGAAAGCATGTCCTGCATCAATTCCTGCAATTTATCCAGATCGAACGGTTTGTCCAGGATCGGCGCCTTGCGCGTGATCGGGCTGTCGGTCTCACGGATTTCCTGGGCATAGCCGCTGATGAAAATCACCTTGAGTTCCGGTCGCAGCTTCACGGCGGGCTCGGCGATCTGCACGCCAGAGATTCCACCGGGCAGGCGGAAGTCGGTGATCATCATGTCCAGGTGCGGTTTGCTCGCCAGGATTTCAAAAGCCTGTTCGCCGTTTTCGGCCTGCAACACGCGGTAACCCTCGCCCGACAGATAAGCGGACAGCACCATCAGAATCGAGGGATCGTCCTCGACGACGAGTACTACATCTTGTGCATCTTCGCTCATGGGAAGCCTTTGTTCGGTCAATTGCTGCTGATACGACCGTGGGGTCGATCAGAGGTTGCGTTTATCTGGCTGTTTTCCTACAGCGGCAGACAAACGCGAAACAAGGCGCCCTCGCCAATCCTGCTCTGGACGGTAATAGTACCGCCATGGGCGGTGACAATCTGTTCTGAAATAAACAATCCCAGGCCCAGCCCGGCGACGGCGTGTTTGGCCGATACCCGCTCGAACTGCTGGAAAATCCGTTTCTGGTTTGTCTCGCTGATGCCGATCCCTTGATCCTGCACATCCACCAACGCCTGGCCACCTTCACTGTAGACCTTCACCGAGATCGGGCTCTTGGCCCCGTAGCGCAAGGCGTTGGTCAACAGGTTGGATATGACTTGTTCAATACGAAACTCGTCCCAGTGCCCGATCACCGGTTGCGCGGCATCGAGGGTGACCGACGCCTCGGCGGCGTCGATCTGCTGGGAAAAGTTGTGCAACAGGTGGCGAACCAGCGTCGAAAGATCGATGCGCGTTGGCCGAATCGACAAATTTCCGGTGCGAATGCGCGAGACATCGAGCATGTCTTCGATCAAGCGAATGAGGCTTTTGATCTGCCGCTCGTCGCGGTCGACCATGGCATGCATCTTGTCCAGGGTGAAGGCGGCGGCGTTGTCCCGGGCCAGGTGCATTTTGCGCAACTGGGTTTCAAGGATCAGACCGTTGAGCGGTGTGCGCACTTCGTGGGCGACGATGGACATGAAGTCATCGCGCATGCGCACCGCCTGTTCCAGTTCCAGCTGGGTGTTTTGCAGTTGCTTGAGCAGGGTCTCCTGTTCGCGGCGACTTTGCTCAAGGGCCAGCACTTGTTCCTTCATCGCCTTGCTTTGGCGATACAGGTCGACGAACACATTGACCTTGCTCTTGACCGCCTGGATGTCCAGCGGTTTGTACAGGAAGTCCACGGCACCGCTTTCATAGCCCTTGAACGCGTAGTTCAGTTCACGCCCGGCGGCGCTGACGAAAACGATCGGAATGTTCCTGGTTTTTTCCGTGCCACGCATCAACTCGGCCAGCTCGAAGCCATTCATGTCGGGCATCTGCACATCGAGGATGGCCAAGGCGAATTCGTGTTGCAACAGCAGGGACAAGGCTTCGTCGGCGGACAGCGCCTTGTAGACGATGCGGTCCTCACGCTTGATCAGCGCTTCGAGCGCCAGCAGATTCTCCGGCAGATCGTCCACGATCAGCAGTTTGGCTTGGATATTACTTAGCATGCGATTCTTTCCAGTTCGACAAGCAGACGGCCGATGCCGCGTACAGGAAGTATGTGGTCTGGCTGGTGCATATCCAGCGCAGCCAGGGGCATGGTGGCGACCTGAGCCTCTTGCGGGTCCTGCACGATGGTCATGCCACCGCGCTGCTTGACCTGGGCCAGCCCGCGCGCGCCATCGCGGTTGGCGCCGGTGAGCAATACCGCAGCCAGATTGGCGCCGTACGCATCGGCGGCCGATTCGAACAGATAATCGATAGCGGGTCGCGAATGATGCACTCGAGGCTCCAGGCTCAGGGAAAAGCTGCGGTCATGCTCCACCGACAGGTGATAACCGGGCGCGGCGAAATACAGCGTGCCGGCCTCGACCGGAGTCTTGTCGCACGCCTCCAGCACCGGCAGGGCAACCCGGCGGGAAAACACGTCTGCCAGCTGGCTGCGGCGCTCGTCCGGCAGGTGCAGCACGACAATGATCGGCAGTGCGAAGCCTTCGCGCAGCGGACTGAGGATGTTCAACAGCGCCTCGACTCCACCGGCGGAGGCACCGATCACGATCGCTTCGATCGCCGGCAATTTCGTTGCACTGTTCATGATTTTCGATAGATCCGTTCTTGTTTGACCAGCGGCTCGAACTGATTGCCGAAGGCTGAAAAATCCGGGGTTTCCTTACTGCCCAGTACCAGGAAACCGCGATGGCAGAGGGACTCATGAAACAGTCCGAATGCCCGATCCTGAAGCTTTTTATTAAAATAAATCAGTACGTTACGACATGAAATTAATTGGGTTTCGGAAAATACGCTGTCCGTTGCCAGGCTGTGATCGGCGAAGGTCACGTTCTCGCGCAGGGTCTTGTCGAAAATCGCGTACCCATAGGCCGCCGTATAGTAGTCGGCAAACGAACACTGGCCACCGGCCTGCTGGTAATTAGCAGTGTAGGCGCGGACATTCTCCATCGAGAAAATCCCTTGCTTGGCTTTTTCCAGGGAACGCGGGTTGATGTCGGTGGCGTAGATGATCGTGCGGTCGAGCAGGCCCTCTTCGCGCAGCACAATGGCCATCGAATACACCTCTTCACCGGTGCTGCATCCGGCGATCCAGACCTTGATCGAAGGGTAGGTTCGCAGCAGCGGCACCACTTCCTTGCGGATGGCCAGGAAGTGCGAGGGGTCGCGAAACATCTCGCTGACCGGAATGGTAAGCAATTGCAGCAATTGCATGAACGCGGTGGGGTCGTGCAGGACCTTATCCTGCAACGCCGAGATGGTATTGCACTCGAACTGACTCAACGCATGGTTGATCCGGCGCTTGATCGAAGCGCCGGAGTAATCGCGAAAATCGTAGCTGTACTTGAGGTAGATCGCCTCGATCAACAACCGCAATTCGATTTCACTGTCTCGCTCCACTGAAAAATTGCGCTCCACTAGATACGTTCCATCTTCGGTAACCACACACGAATCAGCGAAAACAGGCGATCGAGGTCGATGGGCTTGGCCAGGTAATCGTTGGCGCCGGCCTGCAGGCAACGCTCCTGATCGTCCTTCATGGCCTTGGCCGTCACCGCGATGATCGGCAGCTTGCGCCAGCGCGGGTCCTTGCGGATTTCAACGGTGGCTTCAAAGCCATCCATTTCCGGCATCATCACGTCCATCAACACCAGATCGATGTCTTGCACCTCATTCAATCGTTCAATCGCTTCGCGGCCGTTGCGGCCAATGACCACGACCGCGCCCTTTTGCTCCAGCGCGCTGGTGAGGGCGAAAATGTTGCGCACATCGTCATCCACCAGCAGCACCTTGCGGCCCTCGAAGACCTTGTCGCGGCTGCGGGCGACCTTGAGCATCTTCTGCCGTTCATGGGACAACCGTGATTCGACTTTGTGCAGAAAAAGCGTCACCTCATCCAGCAGCCGCTCCGGCGAGCGTGCACCCTTGATGATGATCGAACGCGAATACTTGCGCAGTTCAGCCTCTTCATCCCGGGTCAGGTTGCGTCCGGTGTAGACGATGACGGGCGGAAAGGAGCAGATGTCTTCGGTGGACATGCGCTTGAGCAGGTCATTGCCGAGCATGTCCGGCAGCTTGAGGTCGATGATCATGCAATCGAAGACGGACGTGCGCAGCAGGTCCAGCGCCTCCTGCGCCAGGCCAATGGCAGTGATCTCGATGTCATCGTCGCCGATCAGGCGGGCAATGCTGTCGCGCTGCAAGGCGTCGTCCTCGACCAGCAGCACGCGCTTGACCTTCTGGGTCAGCTTGGCCTCGAGGCGTGCAAACACGTCCTTGAGTTCCTCGCGGGTGGTCGGTTTGACCGCATAGCCAATGGCGCCCATGTGCATCGCCGCTTCGACCCGATCCTCGACCGAAATCACATGCACCGGGATGTGCCGGGTTTCGGCGTGTTCCTTCAGGCGTTGCAGCACGGTCAGGCCGGAATGATCCGGCAGGCGCATGTCCAACAGTATTGCATCGGGGATGAACGCCTTGGCCAGGTCGTAGCCTTCGTCGGCGCCGTGGGCCACCAGGCACTGATAACCCAGTTCATGGGCCAGGTCGTAGAGGATGTGCGCAAAGTTCGGCTCATCCTCCACCACCAGAATGCAGCGATTGGTGAACGGCCCCTTGTTGCGATCGTCGTCGAAACGCGGAATGTCGACTTCGGCCACCAGTGGCGACAACGTTGGCGGCAATACACTCGGCGTGGCCGCCACCGGAACGGCTCGCATCGGTTCGACTGGCACTTCGCCCGGTTCCACGTACTGCTGTGGCAAGACCAGGGTAAACACACTGCCCTGCCCCGGCGTGCTGCTCACACTGATGGAGCCGCCGAGCAAGGCCGCCAGGTCACGGGAGATCGACAACCCCAGCCCGGTGCCGCCGTAACGCCGATTGGTGGTGCCATCGGCCTGACGGAACGCTTCGAAGACGCTTTCGTGCTGATCCGGCGCAATGCCGATCCCGGAATCGCGGACGCTGAACGCGATGCCGTCATTCGGCGCCGTGGCGACGGACAGGCTGACGTTGCCGCTCTCAGTGAATTTCACCGCGTTGGACAACAGGTTCTTGAGGACCTGCTCCAGGCGCTGGCGGTCGGTGAACAGCATCAGCGGCGCACCGTCCTGCATATCCACCTGGAAATCCAGTTGCTTGTCCGTGGCCAACGGCTGGAACACGCCGCGCAGGCCATCCACCAGACGCACCACGCTGGTGTTCTCCGGACGGATTTCCAGCTTGCCGGCCTCGACTTTGGAAATATCCAGAATGTCGTTGATCAGGTGGAGCAAGTCATTGCCGGCGGAGTAGATCGACTCGGCGAATTTGACTTGCTCGGCAGTGAGGTTTTCCTCCTGGTTTTCCGCCAGCAGCTTGGCCAGGATCAGCGAGCTGTTCAGCGGCGTGCGCAGCTCATGGGACATGTTGGCGAGGAATTCGGACTTGTACTTGCTCGAGCGCTGCAATTCTACTGCGCGTTCTTCGAGCTGGATCTGGGCCTGATTGAGCTCGGTATTCTTCAGGTCCATAGCGTCGCGTTGCTCAGCCAGTGCTTCTGCCTGCTCGGCGAGTTGTTCGTTGGTCTGCTCCAGCTCCACCTGCTGGGTTTCCAGGTGCGCCTGGGACTCCTTGAGAATCCGCGATTGTTCTTCGAGCTCTTCGTTGGCGGTCTTGAGTTCTTCCTGCTGAACCTGCAATTCTTCGTTGAGTTGCTGGGTTTCCGCCAACACATCCTGCAAACGCTGGCGATAGCGTGCCGCCTCGATCGAGGTACCGATGTTGCCGGCAATCAGCTCAAGCAATTCAACGTCACGGTCCGTCAGTGGACGCAGAAAGCCCAACTCGATCACGCCGTTGACCCGCTCGTCGTCGCTGGTTGGCACCACCAGCACACTGCGCGGCAAACCGTCACCGAGGCCGGAGCTGACCTTGAAATAATCCCCCGGTACCTCGTCCAGGCGAATCAGCCGTGCCTGCTGCGCCACCTGGCCGACAATGCCTTCGTCACTGTAAAGCTGCTGTTCACGCTCCTCCTGTTCGCGAGAGAAGCCGTAGGTAGCTATGCGCTTGAGGCCGCCGTGGTCTTCGCGCACATAAATAGCCGCCACGGCGGTGCCCAGGTACTGCGCGCAGAATTGCAGGATATTGCGACCCAGCATATTCAGGCTCAATTGCCCCAACACCTGCTCGGCCAGCTCGGTCTGGCCGTTGCGCAGCCAGGCCTGCTGCTCCAGACGACGGGCGCTGGCCTGCTGGGCGGCAAGGTTGACACTGTAGTTCTGCGTCAGCGTCAACAAATCGCGGCGCCCGACATACGCCAGCAACCCGCTGACCCCGGCTATGAACAACAGATAGAGGCTGATGCTCATGACGGTGGTACGTCGCACTTCATCATTGCGCGATGTGCGCAACTGTTGCTCGGTGTCGATCACCTCCTCGAACTGCTTGCGAATTTCATCGGTCAGCCGTTTACCGCGTCCGGCCTTGACCACAGCGCGATAGTCCCCGCTGCTGCGCTGCAAATCGATCATCGATTGCGCGTAGTTGGTCCATTCCAGCTGCAAGGCCTGCAACCGCAACAAGCGGTCGGTCTGCAGCGGGTTGTCGGCGGTCAGTTCGAGCAAGGTGTTGAGCGCCACGGCGATGCGCGGCTTGGCGGTTTCGAAGGGTTCGAGGAAATGTTCGTCGCCACTGAGCAGGAAACCGCGCATCCCGGTTTCCAGATCCACGGTCAGCTTGACCGCTTCATTGGCGTTATTGATCACCCGGTCGGTGTGCTCCACCCACTGGATCGTCGACAGTAAATAGCTGATCAGCGACACAAAGAATACGGCGCTGATGAGACCCAGACCCAAAGGCAGGCTGATGTTGCGGCTCAGGAGTTTACGAAATCGTTGTTCATCAACCGAGGACGCGGAGGACATGGGGCAGGCCTTGTCGAACTGTCAGAATGCAAGGAGTTTGCCCCAAAACTGGCACATTGATCCAATTTTCTGACATGTTTGCGCGCAAGGTCCTACATTGCGCTGCGCCCGCTCCAGGCCACGGGTTATCCTTGCGTGGCCTACACTGCAATTCTTTTTTACAACGTTGGGAACTTGTCGGGATCCGCCACTTACTCATGCAAGAGGCCGACGATTTCCAGCGACTGGCAAAGCCAATCTTTTTCGGGAATTCGACTATGTCATCCGCCAACGCCTCCACCATCCTTGTCGTCGAAGACGATGCCATCGTGCGCATGCTGATCGTCGACGTACTGGAAGAACTGGAATTCAAGGTGCTGGAAGCCGATGGCAGCGAACAGGCGCTGGTGACACTCAAGGACGTGAACCAACACATTGACCTGATGATGACTGATGTTGGCCTGCCGGTCATGGACGGCCGCGAACTGGCCAATCAAGCACGTGCTTTACGTCCAGCCCTGCCGATCCTGTTTGCCAGCGGGTATGCCGAAAACATCGAAGTGCCTCAAGGCATGCACTTGATCGGCAAACCGTTCTCCATTGATCAGTTACGCGACAAGGTCAAAGGCATTCTCGGGTGACCCTGCACTGCGCTGTGGTTTAATGCGCGCCTTTTTCGTCCCTGCCCTGTCTTCGCTTCAAGGAAATCCCGTACATGATTGAGCCCCACGCAACCAAAGTCCTGGTCATTGGTTACGTCTGGCCCGAGCCCCGCTCTTCAGCGGCCAGCGGGCATGTCATGCAAATTCTCGATGTTTTTCTGGAACAAGGCTGGGACATCACGTTCAGCAGCCCGGCAGGCTTCGGCGAGCAACGCGCAGACCTGACGGCGTTGGGTATTCGCGAAGTCCCCATCGAGCTGAACAACAGCAGTTTTGACGCTTTCATCAGCGAACTGGCGCCGGACATCGTGCTGTTCGATCAATTCATGATGGAGGAACAGTTCGGCTGGCGGGTCGAGAAGCATTGCCCAGATGCCTTGCGCGTGCTCGAAAGCTGCGACCTGCAAAGCCTCCGGCAGGGTCGGCATCAACGCCTCAAGGAGCGCTTGAAGGCCAGTGAGGACAACAATGACTTCAGCGACCTGTTCGCCCCAGCGTCGCGCGAAGAATTCGAACATATGGCCAATACCGATATGGCGAAGCGCGAGATCGCCTCATTTTATCGTTGTGATTTGACGCTGATGGTTTCCGAAGTGGAAATCGAATTGCTGGTCGAGCAGTTCAGGTTTGCGCGCAACTTGTTGCACTGGTGCCCATTGATGGTCGATGTTCCGACCAATGCGCCGGTACCGTTTGAAGACCGGGCACACTTTCTTCATATCGGTAACTTTCGCCATGCACCCAACTGGGATGCGGTGCTCTGGTTGAAAACCGCTATCTGGCCGCTGATTCGCGAGCAATTGCCCGGCGCTCAATTGCATATCTATGGTGCCTACACACCGCCCAAGGCGACTGCCCTGCATAACCCGGTCCAGGGTTTTCATGTCATGAACTGGGCAGAAGACGCACTGCAAGTCATGTCGGCGGCGCGAGTCTGTATGGCGCCTCTGCGTTTTGGCGCGGGAATCAAAGGCAAGATTGTCGATGCGATGCTCTGTGGCACACCGAATGTGACGACGCCAGTCGGCGCCGAGGCGATGCATGGCGAAGAGACATGGCCCGGTGCGGTGACCCGTTCGGCACGCGAGTTCGCCGATCATGCCGTGCAACTCCATAACGACAAGACGCGCTGGCTGGACGCCCAGGCGCACGGGCAAACCCTGCTTGCCGGCCGCTACCAGAAATCCGTTCATGGCCCGGCCTTGATCCAGCGGCTGGTCGATTGCCAACGGGATCTGGCCAACATCAGACGAGATAACTTTACCGGCAGCATGCTGCGTCATCACCAGCACAAGAGCACTCAATACATGGCGCAATGGATCGAGGCGAAGAACCGCCTTAATCAGGAGTAGCCCACCCTCCTTGCGCGCGCCTTGCATGAACAGTCACACCGGCGGTAGTAGCGTTAGCCCTGCGGCAAGAGGCATGATCGGGGCGGGATAACAACATAAGCGCCCTGACATGACCCGCACCGCCAGAGTCACCGATCCTTCCTATGAGTTGATGGACGACCACAACGGCTTGTCCATCATCTACCGCCAGCATGGTTTCCCCTGCCCCCTGGTGCGCTGGCATTTCCACAAGGAATACGAACTGCACCTGATCGTCGCCAGTTCTGGCAAGGTGTTCATCGGCGACTACATCGGCAACTTCTATCCTCAGACACTGTTTCTCACCGGCCCCAACCTGCCCCACAACTGGATCAGCCAGGTAGCCGAGGATGAAGTGGTGCCCAAGCGCGACATGCTGGTCAACTTCACCGACGAGTTGTTCGACAGCGGCTATCAGGTATTCGGCGAACTCAAGGCCCTGGCGCCGTTGCTGGAACGCGCGCAGTACGGCATCGAATTTCGCTGCAAGCACACCATTGGCAAGGCGATGGATCTGATGCAGCGCATTGCCGATACCACCGGTGTGACCCGGCTCGGGCACTTTTTCATTCTGTTGGAATTGCTTGCGGCCACCGACGATTACCAATTGCTCTCTGGCGCCACGACCCCGCAACTGGCGGACGAGCACAACATCGATCGCACCAACCGCGCGGTGGATTACATCTTCGCCCATTACGCCCGGGACTTGACGCTGGAGGAAGTCGCCGAGCATCTGGGCATGAAACCGACTTATTTCAGCCGGGTATTCAAGCAGGCCACCGGACGCAATTTCATCGAATTCGTCAATCGCCTGCGTATCAGCAAGTCCTGCGAGTTGTTGGCCGATGGCAACAAGCCGGTCACTGACGTGTGCTTCGAATCGGGCTTCAACAATATTTCCAACTTCAACCGGCGCTTCCAGCAACTCAAGGGCATGACCCCGTCGCACTACCGGCGGTTGGTGGTGCAGCGGTTGACTGAGCAAAACCAGGGATAGCCGCTGGTCGGAACTGGTAGTTTTGACAGTGGTTTGGCCGTGATGGGTTATCCATGCTTGCAGCAACCCAGCCATCCACATCGAGACCTCAGACCATGTGCCCTGATTCCTCACAAGATTGCGCCGCCTCAACAAACATCGACGAGAACGCACGCTTCGACACGCCGGGAGAAACCCTGGGCTGGACGGGCGAAGGTGAAATAAAACAGGATGACATCGCCAACAAGTACTGCTGGTTTTCAAAGGATGCCCGGCGGGATTTTGGGCAACAACTGCCGCCGTCGATTGATGTCCGGGTGCTGATCCGGCTTCGCGGTCTTTTGGCCGACGAAATATTGATTGCTAGGCATCCCGCTGGTGTCCGCGAGATCAAGGAGGTGTCCGTCCAACAGCACAGCTTGTACCAGATTGAAGGTGCCAAAGCCGGTGCGGATGGAGTATTTTTCGTGCACTTTAGCTTGACCAGCGGACGAACCATGTCGATTGAGTCGATCCAGGTACGAGCGCCCGTGTGAGGGACGCAAAGCAAGGGCTGGCATTTCAGCAAAACTCCATCAGTGCAAAATAGTATCAGCCAAAGTGCTGCCAACGCTTTGTCATCGTCCGTATTGAAGGTTGTAATCAGTGCACATTCTTCCTGTCTTCGGAAGACACAAAAACAATAACTGTCCTTCTGTATCCCGCCGGGTGCAGAAAAGGAGTGCACGATGCAACCTTCGGTAAAAGCTCTGCTTGCCCTCACCTGCATGACCCTCAGCAGCGTCAGCCTTGGCGCACAGACCCTGACCATCGCCACCGTCAACAACAGCGACATGATCCGCATGCAAAAGCTCTCGAAAACCTTCGAGGCCGAGCATCCGCAGATCAAGCTCAATTGGGTGGTCCTCGAAGAAAACGTCCTGCGCCAGCGCCTGACCACCGACATCGCCACCCAGGGCGGGCAGTTCGACGTGCTGACCATTGGCATGTACGAAGCCGCACTCTGGGGCGCCAAGGGCTGGCTGGAGCCGATGAAGGATTTGCCGGCCAGCTATGCCCTCGATGACGTGTTCCCGTCGGTGCGCGAAGGCCTGTCGGTGAAAGGCTCGCTGTACGCCCTGCCGTTCTACGCCGAGAGTTCCATCACCTACTACCGCACCGACCTGTTCAAGGATGCCGGCCTGACCATGCCCGAGCGCCCGACCTGGGAGCAGATCGGTGAATTCGCCGCCAAATTGAACAAACCCGAGCAGGAACAGTACGGCATCTGCCTTCGCGGCAAGGCTGGCTGGGGCGAGAACATGGCGCTGATCAGCACTGTGGCCAACGCCTATGGCGCGCGCTGGTTCGATGAAAAGTGGCAGCCGGAATTCAATGGTCCCGAATGGAAAAACGCGCTGAACTTCTATGTCGACACCATGAAGAAATCCGGCCCGCCGGGGGCGTCGAGCAACGGTTTCAATGAAAACCTGGCGTTGTTCAACAGTGGCAAATGCGCGATCTGGGTCGATGCCAGCGTCGCCGGCTCGTTCGTCACCGACAAGTCCCAGAGCAAGGTCACCGATCACGTCGGCTTCACCTATGCGCCGCATCAAGTCACTGACAAGGGCTCGGCCTGGTTGTACTCCTGGGCGCTGGCCATTCCGACCAGCTCCAAGGCCAAGGACGCGGCGAAAACCTTCAGCGCCTGGGCCACGTCCAAAGAATACGGCGCACTGGTCGCAGAAAAAGACGGCATCGCCAACGTACCGCCGGGCACTCGGGCCTCGACCTACAGCGAGGCGTACATGAGCGCCGCCCCGTTCGCCAAGGTCACGCTGGAGTCGCTCAAGGCCGCGGACCCGAGCAAGCCGGGCGCCAGGCCTGTGCCGTACATCGGCATCCAGTTGGTGACCATTCCCGAGTTCCAGGGCATTGGTACCCAGGTCGGTAAATCCTTCTCTGCGGCGCTGATCGGCCAGACCACGGTCGACCAGGCGTTGGCGGCGGCCCAGCAAACCACCGAGCGCGAGATGAAGCGTGCGGGTTATCCCAAGTAACCCCCCTATCCAGTGTGGGAGCGGGCTTGCTCGCGAAAGCGGCATTCCAATCGCAAAAGTTGTGTCGGATGTACTGGCCTCTTCGCGAGCAAGTCGGATCGCCGCACCGCCGCTCCCACAGTTGATCTTCATATGCCTGTAAATAATCGGTTCTGATCACTATGAATACATCAACTGCAAAAGCTCACATGGACATTGTCCAACCGCTGCGCAAAAGCCGCGTGGCCAATCCCGGCTGGTTTCTGGTCAGCCCTTCGGTGGCATTGCTGCTGTTGTGGATGATCGTACCGCTGGGTATGACCGTCTACTTCTCGACGATTCGCTACAACTTGCTCAACCCCGGCGAGAACGAATTCGTCGGGTTGGAAAACTTCACCTACTTCCTCACCGATTCGGGCTTCCTGCCCGGCGCCACCAACACGCTGTTGCTGGTGGGCAGCGTGCTGCTGATCAGTGTGGTATTGGGTGTGCTGATCAGTGCTTTGCTTGAGGCCAGCGAGTTTTTCGGTCGCGGTGTCGTGCGGGTGATGCTGATCTCACCCTTCTTCATCATGCCCACGGTCGGTGCGCTGATCTGGAAGAACCTGATTTTCCATCCGGTGTCGGGGATTCTCGCCTACGTCTGGAAGCTGTTCGGCGCGCAACCGGTGGACTGGCTGGCGCACTACCCGCTGCTGTCAATCATCATCATTGTCTCGTGGCAATGGCTGCCGTTCGCGATCCTGATCCTGATGACCGCCATGCAGTCCCTCGACCAGGAACAGAAAGAAGCCGCGCGCCTGGACGGTGCCGGGCCTGTCGCAATTTTCTGGCACCTGACCCTGCCACACCTGGCGCGGCCGATCGCGGTGGTGGTGATGATCGAAACCATCTTCCTGCTCTCGGTGTTCGCCGAAATCTTCACCACCACCAACGGCGGCCCCGGCTACGCCTCGACCAACCTCGCCTACCTGATCTACAACCAGGCGCTGGTGCAGTTCGACGTCGGCATGGCCTCGGCGGGCGGCTTGATTGCCGTGGTCATCGCCAACATCGCCGCGATCATCCTGGTGCGGATGATCGGCAAAAACCTGACCGACAAAGCCTGAGGCCTGCCATGACTCTTCAACAATCCCGTCGTCTGCAAAGCCTGCTGCTCGGTACGCTGGCCTGGGCCATCGCGATCGTGATTTTCTTTCCGATCTTCTGGATGGTGCTGACCAGTTTCAAGACCGAGATCGATGCCTTCGCCACGCCGCCGCAATTCATCTTCATGCCGACGCTGGAGAACTACCTGCACATCAACGAGCGCAGCGACTATTTCAGTTTCGCCTGGAACTCGGTGGTGATTTCCTTCAGCGCCACGGCCCTGTGCCTGCTGATCGCGGTGCCGGCGGCCTACTCGATGGCGTTCTACGAAACCCAGCGCACCAGGGGCACCCTGCTGTGGATGCTCTCGACCAAGATGCTGCCGCCGGTGGGCGTGCTGATGCCGATCTACCTGCTGGCCAAGAGTTTCGGCCTGCTCGATACGCGGATCGCGCTGATCGTGATCTACACGCTGATCAACCTGCCGATCGTGGTCTGGATGATTTACACCTACTTCAAGGACATCCCCAGGGACATCCTCGAAGCCGCGCGGCTGGACGGCGCAACGCTGGCCCAGGAGATGCTCCGGGTGTTGCTGCCCATCGCCAAGGGCGGCCTGGCATCCACGGTCCTGCTGTCGCTGATCCTGTGCTGGAACGAGGCGTTCTGGTCGCTGAACCTGACCTCGTCGAAAGCCGCACCGCTGACCGCATTGATCGCTTCGTATTCAAGCCCCGAAGGGCTGTTCTGGGCCAAGTTGTCGGCCGTCTCGACCCTGGCCTGTGCGCCGATCCTGATCTTCGGCTGGATCAGCCAGAAACAACTGGTACGCGGCCTGTCGTTCGGCGCCGTGAAATAGCCCTCAAAGAACAAGCACAAAAGGAGCGCCACCATGGCCAACCTGAAAATCAAGAATCTGCAAAAAGGCTTCGAAGGCTTTTCCATCATCAAGGGCATCGACCTTGAAGTGAACGACAAGGAGTTCGTGGTCTTCGTCGGCCCGTCGGGCTGCGGAAAATCCACGCTGCTGCGGCTGATCGCCGGGCTGGAGGAAGTCAGCGGCGGCACCATCGAGCTCGATGGCCGCGACATCACCGAAGTGAGCCCGGCCAAGCGCGACCTGGCGATGGTGTTCCAGACCTACGCCTTGTACCCGCACATGAGCGTGCGCAAGAACATGTCGTTCGCCCTCGACCTGGCCGGCGTGGCGAAAGCCGAAGTGGAGAAAAAGGTCGGCGAAGCGGCGCGCATCCTCGAACTGGGGCCGATGCTGGAGCGCAAGCCCAAGCAACTGTCCGGCGGCCAGCGCCAGCGCGTGGCGATTGGCCGGGCCATCGTGCGCAACCCGAAAATCTTCCTGTTCGACGAACCGTTGTCCAACCTCGATGCCGCCCTGCGAGTGCAGATGCGCCTGGAACTGTTGCGCCTGCACAAAGAGCTACAAGCCACGATGATCTACGTGACTCACGACCAGGTCGAAGCGATGACCATGGCCGACAAAGTGGTCGTACTCAATGGCGGCAAGATCGAGCAAGTCGGTTCGCCGCTGGATCTCTATCACCAGCCTGCCAACCTGTTCGTCGCCGGTTTCCTGGGCACGCCGAAAATGGGCTTCCTCAAGGGCAAGGTCACCCGCGTCGACAACCAGGGCTGTGAAGTGCAGCTGGACGCCGGAACCCGCATCAACCTGCCCTTGAGCGGCAGGCACTTGAGCGTCGGGAGTGCGGTGACGCTGGGCATTCGCCCGGAGCATCTGGAACTGGCCAAACCCGGTGATTGCACCCTGCAGGTCACCGCCGATGTCAGCGAACGCCTGGGCAGCGACACCTTCTGCCACGTCCGGACGGCATCCGGCGAAGCCCTGACCATGCGCGTTCGCGGCGATCTGGCCAGCCGCTACGGTGAAACCCTGAGCCTGCATCTGGATGCGCAACACTGCCATTTATTCGATGCCGACGGCGTGGCGTTGACCCGTCCGTTGCGCGTTGCTGCCTGATTTCAGAGAGCCTGCGATGAAACTGAATAAACACAACCTCAGCCGCCTCGCCCCTGAAGTGGTCCTGCCCGCCTACGCCCTGGGCGAGACCCGCCAAGGCATCGCGCACATCGGCGTCGGCGGTTTCCACCGTGCCCATCAGGCGTACTACACCGACGCCTTGATGAATACCGGCGAAGGCCTGGACTGGGCCATCTGCGGTGTCGGCCTGCGCGCTGAAGACCGCCGCGCCCGTGACGATCTCAAGGATCAGGATTATCTGTTCACCCTGTTCGAACTCGGCGATAGCGACGACACCGAAGTGCGGGTGATCGGCGCCATCCGCGACATGCTGCTGGCCGAAGACGACGCCCAGGCGTTGATCGACAAACTGGCCAGCCCCGAGATCCGCATCGTCTCGCTGACCATCACCGAAGGCGGTTACTGCATCGACGACAGCACCGGTGAGTTCATGGCGCACTTGCCGCAGATCCAGCATGACCTGGCGCACCCGGGCGCCCCGAAAACCGTATTCGGTTTCCTCTGTGCCGCGCTGGCCAGGCGCCGCGCCGCTGGCACAGCGGCCTTCACCCTGATGTCCTGCGATAACCTGCCGCACAATGGCGCAGTCACCCGCAAGGCCCTGCTGGCCTTCGCCGCCTTGCACGACAGCCAATTACGCGACTGGATCGACGCCAACGTCAGTTTCCCCAACGCCATGGTCGACCGCATCACGCCGATGACCAGCACCCGGCACCGCCTGCAACTGGCGGACCAGCATGGCGTGGACGATGCCTGGCCGGTGGTCTGCGAACCCTTCGCGCAATGGGTGCTGGAGGACAGGTTCGTCAACGGTCGCCCGGCCTGGGAAAAGGTCGGCGTGCAGTTCACCGACGATGTCACGCCCTACGAGGAAATGAAGATCAAGCTGCTCAACGGCAGTCATCTTGCGCTGACGTACCTGGGGTTCCTCAAGGGTTACCGCTTCGTCCACCAGACCATGAACGATCCGCTGTTCGTGCGCTACATGCGCGCCTACATGGACCTGGACGTGACGCCACAGCTGCCGGCGGTGCCGGGAATCGACCTGACCGAGTACAAGAACACCCTGGTGGCGCGTTTCTCCAATCAGGCGATTGCCGATCAGCTTGAACGGGTGTGTTCGGACGGCTCGTCGAAGTTTCCGAAGTTCACCGTACCGACCATCAACCGCTTGATCGCCGATGGCCGCGAAACCAGGCGCGCGGCGTTGGTGGTGGCGGCGTGGGCGCTGTACCTCAAAGGCGTGGATGAGCATGGCGAGACCTACACGATTGCGGATCCGCGCGCAGCGTTCTGCCAGGCACTGGTGGCCGATGATGTGCTGATTACCCAGCGCTTGCTGGTAGTCGAGGATATTTTTGGTACGGCGATTGCGCGCTCGCCGGAGTTTGTCGCGGCGTTTGAGTGGTGCTGCAACAGTTTGCGCGAGGTTGGGGTGTCGCGGACTCTGGAACGAGTGTTGGCGTAAGTCCTGCGGTGGAACTGCTACCGTCTTCGCGGGCTTGCTCGCGAAGGCGGCCGGACAGGCACCAGGGATACTGAATCCAGACTTGTATTGAGCTGACGACCAAGGATCTTGCATGACAACCCAACAACTCTTCCTCGGCATCGACTGCGGCACCCAGGGCACCAAAGCCATCATCCTCGACGCCGACAGCGGCGAGGTGCTGGGCCAAGGCGCAGCCACCCACACGATGATCAGCGTCGCCAACGGCCGTCGCGAGCAGGACACCGGCCAGTGGCTGGAAGCCTTCGCCACCGCCACCCGCCGCGCATTGATCGCGGCCAAAGTCGATGGCCAGTCGATTCTCGGCATTGGTGTCTCCGGCCAGCAACACGGCCTGGTGCTGCTCGACGATCAGGGCAAGGTGTTGCGCCCGGCGAAACTCTGGTGCGACACCGAAACCACCCCGGAGAATGACCGACTGCTGGCCCATCTGGGTGGCGAAAAGGGTTCGCTGGAACGCCTCGGCGTGGTCATTGCGCCGGGCTACACCGTATCCAAGCTGTTATGGACCAAAGAGCAGCATCCCGAGGTGTTCTCCCGGATCGCCCGCATTCTGCTGCCCCACGACTACCTCAACCATTGGCTCACCGGCCGCAGTTGCAGCGAATACGGCGATGCCTCGGGCACCGGGTATTTCAATGTGCGTACGCGCCAGTGGGATCTGCAATTGTTGCGTGACATCGACCCCAGCGGACGCCTGCAAGCCGCGCTGCCGGAGCTGATCGATGCCCATCAGGCGGTCGGCACGATTCTGCCGGGCATTGCCGAACACCTGGGCATCAACCCCCGGGCACTGGTGTCCAGTGGCGGTGGCGACAACATGATGGGGGCCATCGGCACCGGCAACATCCAGCCCGGTGCAATCACCATGAGCCTCGGTTCGTCGGGCACGGTGTACGCCTACGCCGATCAACCGAACGTCGCCGCAGATGCCGCGGTAGCCACCTTCTGTTCTTCAAGTGGCGGCTGGTTGCCGTTGATCTGCACCATGAACCTGACCAATGCCACCGGCCTGATTCGTGACCTGCTGGACCTCGACATCGATCAGTTCAACGAACTGGTTGCCCAGGCGCCGATCGGGGCCGAAGGTGTGTGCATGCTGCCGTTTTTCAATGGCGAACGGGTGCCTGCCCTGCCCCATGCCAGCGCCAGCCTGTCGGGTTTGACCATGACCAACCTGACCCGGGCCAACCTGTGCCGCGCGGTGGTCGAAGGCACGACGTTCGGTTTGCGTTACGGACTGGACCTGCTACGCCGCAATGGCTTACAAAGCCGCAGCATTCGGCTGATTGGTGGTGGGTCAAAAAGTGCGGTCTGGCGGCAGATCGTCGCCGATGCCATGAATACACCGGTGATCTGCACCGAACAAAGCGAGGCCGCAGCCTTGGGTGCGGCGATTCAGGCGGCCTGGTGCGCAGCCCGGGCGAACGGGCGCGAACACAGCCTGGCGGATTTGTGCGAGCGCTGCGTGAAACTCGACCCGGCCAGTGAGACCCTGCCGGTCGCCGACAATGTGCAAGCCTGCCAGCAGGCATATGAACGCTATCAACAGCAAGTCGCAACCCTAATTAAAGAGTGAACAACTATGTACCTGGTGTGTGGCGAAGCGCTGTTCGATTTTTTCAGTGAAAACGACGCCAGCGGTCTGGCGTCCAAAGTGAATTTCAAAGCCATTGCCGGTGGCTCGCCGTTCAACGTGGCGGTGGGCTTGCGCCGGTTGGGCGTGGACGCGGCGCTGTTGGCCGGGTTGTCCACTGACTACCTGGGCCGGCGCCTGCTGCAAGTGTTGCAAGATGAAGGCGTGCGTCAGGACTTCCTGCTGGATTTTGCCGCGCCGACCACCCTGGCGATGGTCGCGGTCGGGGCCAATGGCTCGCCGCAGTACAGCTTCCGTGGCGAAGGCTGCGCGGATCGACAACTGAAACCGGAGCACCTGCCGGCACTCGGGCCTGAGGTACGCGGCCTGCATATCGGCTCGTTTTCCCTGGTGGTGCAGCCGATTGCCGACACGCTATTGGCATTGGTGCGCCGGGAAAGCGGCAAGCGCCTGATCAGCCTCGATCCGAACGTGCGCCTGAACCCGGAGCCGGACATCGACCTGTGGCGTAACCGGATCGCGACCCTGGTGGAGTTGGCCGACCTGATCAAGGTCAGCGACGAGGACCTGCATCTGTTGTACCCCGGCCAGGACCCGGCGCAGGTGATCGAAGGCTGGCTGCAGCACCGCTGTCAGCTGGTGTTCCTGACCCGGGGTGGCGAAGGCGCGAGCGTGTTCAGCCGGACTCACGGCTCGTGGTCGACTCCTGCCTGTGGGGTAAAAATCGCCGACACTGTGGGCGCGGGCGATACCTTTCAGGCGGCGCTGATTACCTGGTTGACCGAACAGCAACTGGACTCGGTAGAGGGCGTGAAGCAACTTGGCCGCGAGCAGATCGACCGCATGCTGAAGTTCGCGGTGCAGGCGGCGGCGCTGACGTGCAGCAAGACCGGGCCGGATTTGCCTTATCGCAAGCAACTGGATTTGCGCTGAGTTCGAGGGCCTGCTCGCGATAACTTTCCATCAGGCGCCCGATGGTCTTAACTGATACACAGGATCGCGCATCCGCGACAAGCGGCGTTCAGCCGGGTTAACCCTCGTTTAACCGTGCGGTCCAACACTTCACTGGACCGCACGCCCTCAGACTGTTCTGACGCCCAGTGCGGCAAGTTCGACAAGCGCCACATCGAACTGACATTCCGTCCGCACCGGAGATCGCTGATGAACACTCGCACCCTGCTGGTTACCGCCGCCCTCGCCTGCACCGCGTTTACCGGCCTGGCTCAGGCCAATGACACCCCGACCTCTCAAGCCGTGCCCTATCACTACGGCATGCCATTGCATGTCAGCAAAGTGATTTCACTGACCGAGCCGGACACCCTGGAGTGCAAAGTGGTGAAGGCCGAGATGAAGTACATCGATGACACGGGAAAACCCGCAGAAATTTCCTACCGTAAACTTTCCGACGCCTGCGAGAACCAGAGCTGACTGAAAAGTCTGATTTGGTACTTGGCGGTATGCCTTTGAGGGTTGCGGCGCTATGCTCTAGCGCCTCCCTCTCTGCCCGCAAGGATTGGCCATGCAGTTGTCGTTTCGCACGCTGTCGACGTTTACCGCCGCCTTATGTCTTTTGCTGAGCCTGGTTTGGGGCTTTGCACCGCAATGGTTATTGTCGTTCTGGGATATCGAGTTTTCATTCGCGGCGGGATTGGTCGCGCGACGCACCGCCGTGCTGTTTGGGGCGTTGAGCGTGATTTCTTTTCTGGTTCGCAACGAGCCCCCTTGCGCAACCCGCAATGCGCTGAGCCTCGGCTTCGTCGTCGGCTGTTGGGGATTGGCTGTGCTGGGTTTTGTCGAATGGCTCGACGGCCATGTCGGGCCGGGCATTTTGCTGGCGGTCGGGGTTGAACTGGCGCTGGGCCTGGCTTTCTTCCAGACCCGGCGCGTGTCCATGGAACTCGAAACCGCAGGTTAGAGCGCTTTGCCCAGCATAGAGTGCGGCTCGACCTCGACGTGATGCTGTCTGGAGCGCAGTTGGGCAATCAAATCGTTGATTTCCCGACAACCATTGAGCCCGGAAGCATCGATGCCAGTGACCAAAAGATCCAGATGATCGGTTTGCCCGTCGGCATAGACCTTGACAGTCATCGACAGATCCGGTGACAGCGTGCACTGGCAGCGCTTGGGCAGAAAACTGCTTTCGATGATATTGCGAATTTCCAAGGCAGAAAGAAACATGGCGACTCCCTCCTTTGTGAGACTGCCCGACGATCAATGCTCGCTCATTTGAAATCCCGGCAAGCTTCAAGGACAGCTACAGCATAAAACATACCCTGAGTTTCGCGGTGCAGCTCATCGGCAATTCAAGTATTTAGACGAATCACCTGTAAACCTGCCATACCGTTTGCAATAAGCGCCTCTGGCGAGCCTGCAATTTGCACACTGGGCATCCCGGGTTTGCATTCACTGCAAACGACCGTGAGAATGCCGCCCCTCACTTCAAGCAAGGAGGCACCATGAGTTCTTTGACCGTTAACGCTTGCGCAGCGCTAGTCGCACTGGGGCTTGCCGGCGTGGCGCACGCCGCCAAACTCGAAGACACCGCGCCCTATCCGAAGGCCGAAAACGGGTTTACCCGCCAAGTGATTCACCTCGCGCCACAGACCCGGGAAAACGACTTCCAGGTCGAGATCCTGGCCGGCAAGACGATGACCGTCGACTGCAATAACCCGCGCCTGGGTGGCATTCTCGAGGAGAAGAACCTCGAGGGTTGGGGCTATCCGTTCTACCGCCTGGAAAAAGTCATTGGCCCGATGAGCACGCTGATGGCCTGCCCGGGCGGCACCAGCAAACAGGGTTTTGTACCGGTGGTCGGTGACGGCTTCCTGCTGCGTTACAACAGCAAGCTGCCGCTCGTGCTGTACGTGCCCAAGGACATCGAAGTGCGCTATCGGATCTGGTCGGCGTCGACCAAGGTCGAGAAAGCCATTCAGGAATAACCCGGCCATCCGGCGGACCCTCGCGGCGCCCGCTTGCGGCGTCCGCTGTAGACCGGCCCAAGCGTCATGCCGGGGCGCCACTCAACGCGGCGCGCTCGGCCACGTACCCCAGGCTGTCGAAGTTGATATTGGCACCCGAGTCGATCGCCACTAGGGTCTGCCCCAAAGCACCGGTCTGCGCGACGTATTTCTTGATCCCGGCCACGGCCAGCGCACCGGAAGGTTCGGTGATCGAGCGGGTATCGTCGTAGATATTCTTGATTGCGGCACAAAGCTCATCGTTGCTGACCGTCACCACGTCATCAACGCAGAACCGGCAGACCTCAAAACCGCAAGCGCCGATCTGCGCCACCGCCACCCCATCGGCGAAGGTGCCGACGCTCGGCAGCACGACCCGTTCGCCGGCATGCATCGCCGCTTGCAGGCATGCGGAATGTTCCGACTCGACACCAATGATGCGAACTTCCGGCCGCAAGTATTTGACGTAAGCGGCGATACCCGCGATCAGCCCCCCGCCACCCACCGGCACGAAGATCGCGTCCAGCGGCCCCTGGTGCTGGCGCAGGATCTCCATGGCCACCGTGCCTTGCCCCGCGATCACCTCCGGGTCGTCGAAGGGCGATACAAAGGTGCAGCCGGTTTCCCCGGCCAGCTCCAGCGCATAGGCCAATGCAAACGGAAAGCTTTCGCCGTGCAGCACTGCATCGGCACCACGACTGCGCACCCCGATGACCTTAAGTTGCGGCGTCGTGCAGGGCATGACGATGGTGGCGTTGATCCCCAGCTCCCGCGCCGCCAGTGCCACGCCCTGCGCATGATTGCCCGCAGAAGCCGTGACCACGCCACGAGCCTTTTGCGCTTCGCTCAGTTGCACCAGCTTGTTGTAGGCGCCGCGGATCTTGAAGGAAAAGGTCGGTTGCAGGTCTTCGCGCTTGAGCAGGATCTGGTTGCCCAAGGCTTCGGACAAGGCCGGTGCCAGTTGCAACGGCGTGCGCACGGCCAGTTCATACACCGGCGCGGCGAGGATTTTTTTGACGTAGCGTTCCAGCAGGGCTTGTTGATCGGTTGTAAAACTCATCGTCGTCTCCTGACGTTGATCGGGGCCCGGGAGACAGAAAGTAAAAACCCGCCTCCAGGGCGGGTTGGGTGCTGCAGTCGTGAGCTAGCCCGCCAAATGAGGAATGGCGGTAATAATGCTTGGCTGGCAGCGCAATACAGTGGAAGTCATGGCTCGAAATTAGCCGGGCGTTGATAGCAAGTCAATGGCAAGTTTTTGTAGATGCCTTAGTCTGCCGGCAACTTCAAACCCACCTTGTAAATGCCACCGTTCTCCTCATCGGTCAAAACATACAAGTAGCCGTCCGGCCCCTGCCGCACATCGCGGATGCGTTTTTTCAACTCCCCGAGCAAGCGCTCCTCGTGGATCACCTTGTCGCCATCGAACTCCAGGCGGATCAGCTCCTGGCTGACCAACGCGCCGATAAACACGTTGCGTTGCCAGGCCTTGAAACGATCGGCATCGTAGAACGCCATGCCGCTCAGGCCCGGGGATTTTTCCCAGACATGATTCGGGGCGACGGTGCCTTCGGCGGTATCACCCTTGGCTTCGGGAATAGGTTGACCGGAGTAGTCGATGCCATGGGTCGCCAGCGGCCAACCGTAATTCTTGCCGCGCTCGATGATGTTGATTTCATCGCCGCCCTGAGGGCCGTGTTCGTTTTCCCACAGCGTGCCGTTCCACGGGTTGAGCGCCGCGCCTTGCGGGTTACGCTGCCCGTAGGACCAGATCTCCGGGCGCACGTTGGCCTGGCCGACAAAGGGGTTGTCCTTGGGCACCGTGCCGTCCGGGTAGATGCGCACCACTTTGCCTTGCAGCTTGTCGAGATCCTGGGCGGTCGGGCGGTCGTTGTTTTCCCCCAGTGTCACAAACAGATAGCCGTCGCGATCAAACACCAGCCGCGAGCCAAAATGGTTGCCGACCGAGAGTTTGGGTTCCTGACGCAGGATCACCTGGAAATCCTTGAGCGCCGTCAGATCGTCAGAGAGCCGGCCGCGCCCCACCGCAGTACCGGCCTTGTTACCCTCACCGCCACCTTCGGCATAGGACAGATAGACCATCCGGTCCTGTTTGAAATCCGGTGACAACGCCACGTCGAGCAATCCACCCTGCCCCTTGGCCCAGACCGTGGGCACACCATTGAGCGGTGCCGACAATTTGCCCTCGGCGGTCACCAGCCGCAGGTTGCCGGACCGTTCGGTCACCAGCATGCCTTTACGATCCGGCAGGAATGCCAACCCCCAGGGGTGCTCCAGCCCTGTCACGACGGGGGTGACCTCAAGGGTGCCTTCTTCGCTTTTCATCGTCTGGGTGGGCGCGGCAAGCACAGGGACGGTGGCGCTGATCAATACGCCGGCACAGAGGGTTGCCAACAGGTTTTTACGCAACATGCAGGATTCCTTTTCTGATGGAAATGGGGCCTGGTGAAAAATAGCGGGCAGACGTCATGCCTGCCACTCAACGGTTGCTGGTGCCGGTGTCTCGTGGGGGAGGATTGGGAATGAATTTCGGTGGGCTGGCGGGAGCTGTCCGGTCGGGATAGCGATTACCGATGCCACCGTTGTCCAGCGTCGGCGAGCGCTGGACCGGCACGGTATTCGGCCCGCGTATTGCCGGGGCACTGGGTTGGGTGCCTTGCATGCTGTTGGGATTGGCCCGCTGAATCGGACTGTTGTAAGGGTTGTTGCGGGTGCTGCCCGGCAGGTTCTGGGCCAACTGCAACGGAGCAAGGGCATCGGCCTGGGCCAGTGGGCCCAATACGGTACTCAAGGCCAGCGCGATGGCGCCAAACGCATATCGGTTCATGGGGTGCCTCTCTGCGTCCGCGTGGATAAGGACTTCGATACCACGCTACGCCCGAGGTTCGGATTTGTTAACCAAAAACTCCCCGGCACGATGCAACACGGCGTTGATTCGGCCTCTTCGCGAGCAGGCTCGCTCCCACAATGGACGGTGGGCATTCATGACATTTGTGGTTGACTCAAACCTGTGGGAGCGTGGCTTGCCCGCGATGAGGCCTGCCGCCCCAACACCCGGCTCAGATCAGAATGAACACCACCAGCAACCCGGCAAAGATCGACCACTTTTCAAGGTAGTAAAGCTTGCGGTTGCGCTTTTTCAGTTCCTTGGCGCGCAGGCGAACCTTGTAGACCTTGCTGAACAGTCGGTTGAGCCCGCCGGTCCGGTCTCCGTCCTCGTTCGGTGCACCTGCCGCCGACATGACATGGCGACTGAACCAGCGATTGAATGCCGCTGCCCACCGATATTTCATCGGCCGCTCGACGTCGCAGAACAAAATGATGCGATTGTGCGGCGTGGTGTTCTCTGCGTAATGAATGTAGGTCTCATCGAACATCACGGCTTCGCCATCGCGCCAATGGTAGTTCTTGCCATCGACATTGATGTAGCAACCGTCGGCGTTGGGTGTGTCCAGCCCGAGGTGATAACGGTACGAACCGGCATACGGGTCGCGATGGCGCACCAGTCTGGAGCCCGGTGGCAACTCGGCGAACATCGCCGCCTTGATCGAGCAAATGCCCTGTACCAGTTCGGTGGTGCGCGGGCAGAGTTTCATGGCCGACGGGTGGCTATCGCCGTACCACTTGAGATAGAAGCGCTTCCAGCCGGTCTTGAAAAACGAGTTGAAACCGACGTCATCGTATTGATTCGAACGCTTGATCTCGCCGGCGTGAAGCAAGTTCTGGCCTTCGGCACGAATTTCTTCCCAATGCGCCTGCAGTGGGCTCAGGTCGGGGAAGTCGACCGGGTCGAGATAAGGCTTGTTGGGGATTTTCGAAAACAGATAAAGAAAGCAATTGATCGGTGCCAGAAACGTCGAGTGGTCACTCAACTGGCGACCCAGCTTATGGCGCACGTGACCGCGCAGATGGACATACGCAATAGAGGCAACGTAGATAACGGCAATGATGAGTTTCACGGAAATCGTCACAGGTCGGAAGTAAACAAACTGCGCCCTTTACCGGCATGCCGGTCCCCGGGTCTTGTGCAGCAACTGATTACGAAACAGCGGCCCCGTAGTGCCAACGAGCCTTACCGATGGTCGGTCTCCGGCTCCTGGATGGCATTTTAGCCACAGTTTGTAACCAATAGTTAACCTGCAACTGTGAAAATGTGTGCGCAAAAACCGCCAAAGCGTTGCAGAGGCCTCATCGCCCTATCGTTTAAAGAGCCAGGCCAGTACAATCGCCGCCAAACTTTACGCGCCCCCAGGTTGAGAGCGGGAAAAATCCCCTTTCAGCCTACGTTGACTCGGGCCAAGCGCGCCACATGCTGCTGTCCACTTAAATGCCAGATGGATCTTCCACTGCTGATCGGGATGAATGTCCCGGGTCCGAACAGTGGAACGGGTACTGAACCGGTACTGCCGCAACCCTAGCTACTCTGAATGCTTCGCAGGAAAAACCTTTGATTTCTACAGCTAACATCACGATGCAGTTCGGCGCCAAGCCGCTCTTCGAAAACGTTTCGGTCAAGTTCAACGGTGGCAACCGTTACGGTCTGATCGGCGCCAACGGTTGCGGCAAGTCGACCTTCATGAAGATTCTCGGCGACGACCTCGAGCCGTCCGGCGGCCAGGTCATGCTGGAGCCGAACGTGCGTCTGGGTAAATTGCGTCAGGACCAGTTCGCCTACGAAGAATTTACCGTGATCGACACCGTGATCATGGGTCACGAAGAGCTGTGGAAGGTCAAGGCCGAGCGCGACCGCATTTATTCGTTGCCGGAAATGAGCGAAGCAGACGGCATGGCCGTGGCCGAGCTGGAAACCGAATTCGCCGAAATGGACGGCTACACCGCTGAATCCCGCGCCGGCGAACTGCTGCTGGGCCTGGGTATTCCCCTGGAACAGCATTTCGGCCCGATGTCCGAAGTCGCTCCAGGCTGGAAACTGCGGGTATTGCTGGCCCAGGCGCTGTTCTCCGATCCGGAAGTGCTGTTGCTCGACGAACCGACCAACCACCTGGACATCAACACCATTCGCTGGCTGGAAACCATTCTCAAGGCGCGTAACAGCACCATGATTATCATTTCCCACGACCGTCACTTCCTCAACAGCGTCTGCACCCACATGGCTGACCTGGACTACGGTGAGCTGCGCCTGTTCCCGGGCAACTATGACGAGTACATGACCGCGGCAACCCAGTCCCGCGAGCAGTTGCTGTCGGACAACGCCAAGAAGAAAGCCCAGATCTCCGAACTGCAGACGTTCGTCAGCCGCTTCTCGGCCAACGCCTCGAAAGCCAAGCAGGCCACCTCCCGCGCCAAGCAGATCGACAAGATCCAGCTGGCCGAAGTCAAGCCATCGAGCCGCGTGAGCCCGTTCATCCGTTTCGAACAGACCAAGAAGCTGCACCGCCAGGCCGTGACCATCGAGCAGATGTCCAAGGGCTTCGACGGCAAGACCCTGTTCAAGAACTTCAGCTTCACCGTCGAAGCCGGCGAGCGCCTGGCGATCATTGGCCCGAACGGTATCGGCAAGACCACCCTGCTGCGCACCCTGATGGGCGAGCTGACCCCGGACGCCGGTTCCGTGAAGTGGACCGAAAGCGCGGAGCTGGGCTACTACGCCCAGGACCACGCCCATGACTTCGAAGACGACGTCAGCCTGTTCGACTGGATGGGCCAGTGGACTCAGGGCGAGCAGATCATCCGTGGAACCCTGGGCCGCATGCTGTTCTCCAACGATGAGATTCTCAAATCGGTCAAGGTCATCTCCGGTGGTGAGCAAGGCCGCATGCTGTTCGGCAAGCTGATCCTGCAAAAGCCGAACGTTCTGGTGATGGACGAACCGACCAACCACCTGGACATGGAATCCATCGAGTCGCTGAACCTGGCGCTGGAAAACTACCCGGGCACGCTGATTTTCGTCAGCCACGACCGTGAGTTCGTATCGTCTCTGGCCACCCGCATCATCGAGTTGAGCCCTAACGGCGTGACCGACTTCAGCGGCACCTACGACGACTACCTGCGCAGCCAGGGTGTGGTGTTCTAAGGGCAGCTATCAGTTTTAAGCTGCAAGCTACAAGTTAAGAGCCCTGTCCATGTGACGGGGCTTTTTGCGTTTCATGGGTGGGATTTTCTGGGTGCAGAATCCTTCGCGAGCAAGCGGGCTTGATCGCGAAGAGGCCATCAATGACTGCAAAATTAGTTAGCCTGCTTCCTTTTATGACAACGCCGCGCCATGATGCAGTTCTCCCACCGCCGCCCGCGAACGAGCCATCATGTCTGTGCAGCAAGTTGCTCCGCAAAGCTCTATGGCGATCACCCTGCAGATCGTCTCCATCGTTTTCTATACCTTTATTGCCTTCCTCTGCATCGGTTTGCCGATTGCGGTATTGCCGGGTTATGTCCACGAACAACTCGGGTTCAGTGCCATCGTGGCCGGGTTGACCATCGGCTCGCAATACCTCGCCACCCTGCTCAGCCGGCCCATGGCCGGGCGGATGTCCGACAGCATCGGCACCAAGCGCGCAATCATCTATGGCTTGTCGGGGATTGTGCTCAGCGGCGTGCTGACCTTGCTGTCGACCCTGTTGCAAGGCTTTCCCTTGCTCAGCCTGCTGATCCTGATCGCCGGGCGCCTGCTGCTGGGGATCGCCCAAGGGTTGATCGGCGTCGGCACCATCAGTTGGTGCATGGGCCAGGTGGGCGCCGAGCATACCGCGCGCTCGATTTCCTGGAACGGCATCGCGTCCTATGGGGCGATTGCCATTGGTGCACCGCTGGGCGTGGTCATGGTGCAACAACTGGGTTTCGCCAGCCTGGGCATCGCCCTGTCGCTGCTGGCCCTGGCCGCACTGTTGCTGATTCGCAACAAGCCCTCGGTGCCGGTGGTGCGCGGTGAACGTTTGCCGTTCTGGGCGGTGTTCGGGCGCATTGCGCCGTTTGGCGCGAGCCTGAGCCTGGCGTCCATTGGGTACGGCACCCTGACGACCTTTATCACACTGTACTACGTCAATCGCGGCTGGACTGGCGCGGCCTACTGCCTGACCGTGTTTGGCGTGTGTTTCATTCTGTCGCGGCTGTTGTTCATATCCGCCATCAGTCGTTTCGGCGGGTTCACGTCGGCCATTGCCTGCATGTGCATTGAGACGGTTGGCCTGGTGCTGCTGTGGCTGGCACCTTCGACCGGGTATGCGCTCATTGGCGCCGGCCTGACCGGGTTCGGCCTGTCCCTGGTGTATCCGGCGCTGGGTGTCGAGGCCATCAAGCAGGTGCCCAGCTCCAGCCGGGGCGCGGGCCTGAGTGCTTATGCGGTGTTTTTCGACCTGGCGCTGGCCATCGCAGGCCCGTTGATGGGCGCAGTGGCGTTGAACCTGGGTTATGCGTGGATTTTCTTCAGTGCGGCGTTGTTGTCGGTGACAGGGTACTTATGTCTACTGACACACCGTATTCGCGAGCAAGCCCGCTCCCACAGAGGGTCGAGGACACTCACTGATCAGCCGTTTGCATACCCGCCCGAGTCGCCCTGCCCAGTGTGCGCGAGAAGAAGCGTCCGGCTTCAGAGATCAGATTGCGGTGAATGTCTTGCCGATCGACGCCATCGGCATCGGTGCACAGCGCGGGCATGATCACGATCTGCTCGTCATTGCATGGCGCCATGAACACGAAGTGCCCTGCCCCGGCCAATAACTTGAAGTCAGGCGCCGTCGGCAGTTTGCGCGCCAGTGCCGCGGCGTTCTTGTCGACTGCCACCAATTTGTCGCCATCGCCGCTGTAAAGCAGCACCGGCACATGCACATCGGCCAGGGTGTGGCGGCCGAACTTCAGGCTCAACGGCGCCATCAGCATCAAGGCGTGGACGCGAGGATCAGGCACCGGTTGCAGGTCGTCGCGGTCGACAATCAATTCGCCCTGGGTGTTGCAGGCATCGTGGTCATCCGGGCGCTCCTGGCAGTATCGGCGCAGGCGATCCAGGTCCGGGGTCGCGCCGGACAGAATCAATGCGGTCTCGCCACCGGCCGAGTAACCGATGACCCCCACCTGGTCGGCATTGACGAACGGCGACAGCATACGGTCGCCCAAGGTAGCGGTAATGGCTTCGGAAATCTGGATCGGCCGGCCGTACAGGTTACTCAAAGTACCGAGTCGGCTGTGGTCTCTGGAGTTGTCACCGGGGTGAATCACCGCCACCACGACAAAACCTTTGCGCGCCAGCGACGTAGCAAGGTCGTGCAGTGCCAGGGGGGTGCCGGTGTTTCCGTGGGACAGCATCAGCATCGGGAACCGGCCAATGGCGACCTTGGTGTCCTCTCCGGCTTCGACGGTGTAACCCTCGAGCTTGCTGGTGTGCTCCCGATCACTGGAAGGATAGAAGGCGATGGCACGCATCGGCTGCAGGTCCAGCGGGTCGAGGAAAGTCATCTCGTGGAAGCCGACGCTCCAGTGAGGATGCGGTGCAGGCGCGGCGTGCACTGTATTCAAGCTGCTGAGCAGGCAAAACAGTAAAGTTGCACAAAGACGCATCATCGGATGCCCCACCTTGTTACCGGACTTGTGACGTGAACCCTGACTGCATAAGTCAGGCCACAATCTGAAACGACCAGAAACAAAAAACTCCGTAGCTGGTACTTGCGTAACCAGACTACAGAGTTTTTTGGGGCTTTACCTGTACGGTTGCCTACTTTTACGCAAGCCTTACGCTGCGGCGAACAACTGCTCGCTGATTTGTGCGTGGGCAGCGCTCATGGCTTTGTTGCGAACGTCGTCACCGTAAGCCAGGCCTTCGGCGCGGACGATTTCGATGTCGGTGATGCCGATGAAACCGAACAGCAACTTCAAGTACTCTTCGTGGGCAACACCGCTTGCCTGACCGGCGTGCATGCCGCCGGAAGTCGAAACGATCACGACTTTCTTGCCACCGCATAGGCCTTCAGGGCCGGCTTCGGTGTAACGGAAGGTCTGGCCGGCAACGGCGATGCGGTCGATCCAGGCCTTCAATTGAGTCGGAATGGTGAAGTTATACATCGGTGCGGCAATCACCACGGCATCGGCGGCGAGGAATTCGGCCAGGGTCGAGGCGCTCAGTTCGGCTTCGTGCTGTTGTGCGGCGTTGCGCAGTTCAGCGGTGGTGCCGGCGGCGACCAGGGTGGTGGCGGAGAAGTGGCTGATGGCGTCGGCGGCCAGGTCGCGGTAGGTCACCACAGCGGTTGGCTCGGCGGCTTGCCAGGCCTTGACGACTTCGCCGCTCAACTGACGGGAAGCCGAGTTGTCGCCCAGAATGCTCGAATCGATATGCAGCAGTTTCATGTGGGATCTCCAGGTGAGGATCGCCCACAAGGGCGATCTGATGGGACTAATCCTACAGACGAAACCAATAGCTGATTAGACGGCAACAATGCGATAGTTCGTCCCACAGATAGAACAATCGGATTCACATCATGCAAGACCTCAACGACCTGTATTACTTCGCCAAAGTCGTGGAAGCCGGGGGATTCGCGGCGGCCGGGCGTTTGCTGGGCATCCCCAAGTCACGATTGTCACGGCGCATCGCCGAACTGGAAGAACGCCTTGGCGCACGATTGCTGCAACGCACCACCCGACAGCTGAAGCTGACTGCCGTGGGTGAACGCTACCTCAGGCACTGCCAGGCGATGCTGCTGGAGGCGGAAATGGCCGACGAGGCTGTGGCCAGCATGTCCAGCGAGCCTCGCGGGCGTTTGCGGGTGTCCTGCCCCGTCGGGCTGGCCCATGAAATATTGCCCGGGGTGATCAGCGACTTTCTGGAACGCTTTCCGCAAGTCCAGCTGGAGGTGATGCTGCTCAACCGGCGGGTTGACCTGGTAAACGAAGGCATTGACGTGGCCCTGCGTGTGCGGGAGCTTGGCGACGAAGACCCGCTGCTGGTCACCCGCCGTCTGCGTCAGGCGCAGATGCTGATGGTCGCCAGTCCCGGCTTCCTCGTTGGTCGTGAGATCAACCATCCCGAGGACCTGAAAAGCCTGCCAGTGCTCGGCGCCCTGGAAGCCGACCGTATGGTGCACATCCGCCTGCTGGATCAAAAAGGCAAAAGTTATGAACTCGCGCTCGAGGCCCGGCTGGGCATCGATGACTTTATCGTGCGCAAGGCCAGCACCCTCTCTGGTCTGGGCTTTACGATGCTGCCCATGATGTATTGCGAGCAGGAACTGGAAAACGGCTCACTGGTGCAGTTGTTGCCCGACTGGTCGTTGCCCGGTGGCTGGCTGCAAGCGGTCTATCCTCATCGACGCGGGGTCATGCCGGCGGTACGCGCCTGGATTGACCACTTGGTCGAGTCATTCAATGCCTGTGGGGAACGCTTGTTATGAAAGCCGGACGGATGAGCGAAGAGGATGTCGCGAAATTCTGCCTTACCCTGCCCGGAGCACGGGAAGACTATAAATGGGGAGGCGTGCGGGTGTTTTCGATTGCCGGGAACAAGATGTTCGCCTTGCAGGGCCTGCGGGGTGATTCCCTGGCCTTCAAGGTCGACAAGGATCTGTTTCTCGGTCATTGCGACCGTCCGGGGATTCATCCGGCGCCTTATCTGGCGCGCGCCCAGTGGATCATCATGGAAACGCCCTACCCGCTCGGTAGCGAAGAACTACAGGGATTGCTGCAGCGTTCCCACCAATTGGTGGTCAGCAGACTGCCAAAGCGCACTCAAGTCGGTATGTTGCTATAGGTCCTTGTTTTATCGGAACAAGGCGAACAGGTGCGCGCCGAGGAACAGGTGGTCAATCCAGAACACCTGGTGCAGTAGCACGATGATCCAGAACACCAACTGGTACGAGACTTTGCGGGTTTTGTGCCGAAACGCTTGCTGGGCCAGCAAGGCGCCGGGCCAGCCACCGGCGAGCTCCAGCGCATGCAGGACATTCTCCGGCGTACGCCATTGCTCGGCGCGGGCCTTGCGCTTGTCGCTCCAGTACAGCAAAAACGTCACGACGCTGACGATGCCGTAGGCCGCCAGGGGAATCAGCGACACCCCGTGCAGCCATGACGACACCGAACCCGACAGCGGCAACGCGCACAGGATTGCAAACACCAGCCACTTCAGCCGTGAATGGCGGATCTGTCCCCCGGGCTGGCGCCCGGGGTTATTGCGCGAGCTTGAGTCACTCACGGCTTGACCGCGCTCCAGTCGACCCAACCGAATTGCCAGGTCGCCAGGATGATCAGGCCGAACACAATGCGATACCAGGCAAACGCCGCATAGCTGTGGTTGGCGATGAACTTGAGCAGCCCGCGGACCGCGATCATTGCGAAGACGAACGCCGTGACGAAGCCGATCGCGAACACCGGGAAGTCCGCCGGGACAAACAGGTGACGGTATTTATAGCCCGAGTACACCGCTGCGCCGACCATGGTCGGCATCGCCAGGAAGAACGAGAACTCGGTAGCGGTCTTGCGCGACAGGCCGAACAATAGCCCGCCGATGATCGTCGAGCCCGAACGCGAAGTGCCCGGAATCATCGCCAGGCATTGGGCGAAGCCGACTTTCAGGGCATCTTTCCAGGTGATGTCATCCACCGTTTCGGCGTGTACTTCATGCTGACGGCGCTCGGCCCACAACATGATGAACCCGCCCACGACCAGCGCCGTTGCCACAGTGATCGGATTGAACAGGTACTCGTGAATCAGGTCGGCGAAGATCACACCCAACACCACGGCCGGCAAGAACGCGATCAGCAGGTTCGCGGTAAACCGCCGCGCACCCGGCTGGGTCGGCAGACCGATGACCACGTCAAAGATCTTGCGTCGAAACTCCCACACCACCGCCAGGATGGCACCCAACTGAATAATGATGTTGAACGCCATCGCCCGCTCGCCCCCGAAGCCGAGCAAGTCGGCCACGATGATCTGGTGGCCGGTACTGGAAATGGGCAGGAACTCGGTCAGCCCTTCTACAACCCCAAGAATCAATGCCTGAAAGGCGGTCCAAAGATCCATCAATCCCCCAAAAGGCTATGCGCGTCGGCATGCCCCGTTAGTATTTTTCAAAAGCTTGAATTGCGATCAGCGTAGCTGAAGCCCCACGCATCAAGGATCACCACTGAACCGTAAAAATCCTGTGAAAAAACAACCCTGATTCGGGGTTTACCCGTGCGGGGCCGAAATCCTATCAGACAAGTCCGATTGGCGCTGCCGCGTTATCAATCGCCGCTCGCACAGGCTCGTGCGGCAAAGCGTGGCTGGATGCTGGCAATGATTTATGACAGGAACAAGAATCCGCGGCTGTACCCGCAAGATCACGACCGATTTCAGGATTGCTTCGCGCGCCAATGAAGCACACCTTGCGCCGCGGGATTCCCGACGCCAATCCGGTTACAATCCGCCCCCTCTTCGATTTCCCCAAGGAACCTCCATGTCCGGGCTTGAACTGTTTGCCGCCGCCCTCGGTGTCATTGCCGTCTGGTTGACGGTCAAACAGAACCCCTGGTGCTGGCCCATCGGCCTGGTCATGGTGCTGCTGTATAGCTGGATCTTTTTTGAGGTGAAGCTGTATTCGGACATGCTGCTGCAAGTCGTTTATGCCGCCTTGCAGCTTTACGGCTGGTGGCAGTGGACGCGGTTTGGCGAAACGACCCATGGCCGCGAAGTCAGTCGGCTCGATACCCGGTCTGTGGCGTTGAGCCTTGCCATCGGTGCAATCGGCAGCCTGTTGCTGGGGGCGGCCATGGCCCACTGGACGGACGCTGCGCAACCCTGGCTCGATGCGGCATTGACCGGATTCAGCCTGGTGGCGCAGGTCTGGATGGCGCAAAAACGTGTCCAGTGCTGGCCGCTGTGGATCGCCCTGGATGTGATTTTCGTCGGGCTGTTCATCTATAAGGACCTGTACCTGACCGCCACCCTGTACGGGTTGTTCACCGTTATCGCCGTGCAGGGCTGGCGCGAGTGGCGCGCCGATCCGGCATTGCACGCATGAAAGTCCTGGTACTCACAGGCCCCGAATCCAGCGGTAAAAGCTGGCTGGCGGCCGAGTTGCAACAGCGTTTCGGCGGGGTTCTGGTCGACGAGTATGTGCGCTGGTTCATCGAGCAGAATCCGCGGGACACCACCTTGGCCGACATTCCGCAGATCGCCCGAGGTCAATTGGCATGGGAAGACGAAGCGCGGGCGCAACAACCGCCTTTGCTCATCCTCGACACGCACCTGCTGAGCAATATCCTCTGGAGCCAAACCTTGTTTGGCGACTGCCCCGCCTGGATCGAACAAGCGCTACTGGCCCGGCATTACGACTTGCACTTGCTGCTGTCGCCGGAACACGTCGACTGGACGGATGATGGCCAGCGCTGCCAGCCCCGACTGAGTGAGCGCCAGGCATTTTTCGAGCAGACCCTGGCCTGGCTCGAGCGCCACGCACAACCGGTTCAAGTACTGCACGGAGACTGGGCAGAACGCCGATTCCAGGCACTGAACGCCGTGACCCGATTGCTCGATGCCTGACCGGCCTTTGGGGCAATTTCCCCACCATCCCCCCCTGTTTTTGGGGGAAAGTGTCCGATCCTGAAACACCCTCTCTGTCTCAAACCACCCATTTCAGCGCCTTTCATCGTTTGGTCATCGGTTTTGTTAAGTCATTGATACAACGTCGCTGAAACCCCTGTTCCAGAGCGGTTTATCCGCATTTGCGGGTTGCCTGCGCAGGGTTTTGTCTCACCTTTGAAACATTCTCGGCAAAGGGTTCCCGGAAAAAGTCTGCAAGCCATTGAATCAACGCGATATTCAAAAACCGGCACAGGTTTCGCTCTATTCCTTAAACAGCTGACCAGGGACGGCCGTCAAATGAAGGAATAACCGTCGTGGGGATATTCAACAAAAAGGGCTTGGCGTGCCTCCTGCTGATCGCGAGCGCAGGTGGCACGATACTCAGTTTCAACGCTCAAGCCGAAGGCAACGGTGTCATCGTGCTTGATCGTTCTGTTCACCCGACTCCCATCGGTCGCAGCGGCGGCAGGGATCCGAACCCGAACACCATCAATGCCAACCCATCAGCCCGCGTCACCGGCGAACTCAGCGACGCCGACATTGCCGGAGTAACCACCGGAACGGCCCTTCGTAACAGTAACGGGCAAAGCCTGAGTGGAATGCAAGGCCTCAACGTCATCACCAACCCCAATGGTTTGCCTGGCATGTCCGTCGGCCACGGTGGCGGCAGTGGCGGTGCCATTTCCGGAACCATCAACCGCGCCATGAGCACCGGCCTCGGCTCACTGGGCAGAATAGCGGGAGGCCAATGAGATGAGTCGATCCCTCCTGTTACTTGCCCTGCTCGGCTGCACCAGTGTGATGGCCGATTCGGGCGTCAGTTCGGTTAACACCGCCTCCATTCAGGATTCCGGTACTCAATACCGAGGCAACTTCAACGTCAACCAGGCGGCCGGTGATCAACAGCAGCAGGCCAACGTCCGCGCAATCGCCATTGGTACCCAAGCCGGTGCGACCACCAGCGTCCAGCAGAAAATCACCACGCCCGCCAATCCGTCGATGGATGCAACGACCAATATCGGCGGCGCCGCCTTCAGTAATGGCAATGGCGTACTGGGCGTCAACCAGGGTGCCGGGGCGAACAACCAGATGGCCAACGCCATGCGCATCAGCATCAGCGCTGCACCGCAAGCCATTGACGATAGTGCCCTTTCTCAACAGAACGTGGCGTTGTTACCGAACTCGGGAGCAACTGGCACCCCAGACGGCAGTCGCCAGGTCGTGACAAGCGACCAGGCCTTCACCGGCAGCCGGGGAGTCATCCARGTGAACCAGAGTGCCGGGGTGGGGAACCGAATGGCTAACACCCTGAGCATCCGGGTCGCTGACTGACCCCATTACAGTGCGTTTAGGGACGTACCAACACTTGACCAACTAATGAGCACGGAGAAACACCATGAACCCGATAACTGCTCTCAAACCTCTGGCTTTCGCTCTGGCAGCAGTGATGGCATTCGCAGCCCAAGCAGGCGGTATTGATGGTCAAGGCAACGGTCAGGGCACTGAGCAAGGCAACAACCTTCAGCCTGAAGGCCCGACTCTGGATCAATTTCTGCAGATTACAGCAGGCGCCGGGGCCGCCGTGCTGGACTCGCAGAACAGCAGTCACAACTCCGTATCGAACCATGGCACCCAAAACGACGCTAAAGTCGATAACTCCCTGAACAACTCCAACGGCAACATGGGTGCCAACGTTGCAGCCGGTGACGGCAACCAACAAGACAACGCCGCCGCCCTTGCCACTGCTGACGAAAGCTTTATTTTTGGCACTGCCGTCGCCGTCTCCAGCGCGACACAGAGGAGCAACGGCAACACCGCCAGGAACCGCTCCAACACCAACAACACAACGCTCAATAACGCCGGCAACAGCGGTTCCGGCAACATCGGCATCAACGTGACCACCGGCGCCTTCAACCAACAGAAAAACAACCTGGCGATTGCCGTTTCGGGCGGCCGTGTAGCACTAGCGGCGGCAGCGGCCAACCAAAGCACGTCCGGGATGAAGGTCACCAACAACGGCAATTCCACGACTGATTTCGTAGCCGTGGGTGTATTCGGTCTGGCTGGCGTAACCACTCAACAAGTGATGACTCCAGATAGCTGGAAACCCCCTGTAACCAACAATGCTTCGATAACGGGCTCGATGAACAACTTCTCCGGCAACGGCGGAGCGAACATATCGTCCGGCGTAGGCAACCAGCAAAGCAACTCGCTGTCCATCGCCGCAGGCTGCAAAACTTGCCAGTAATCGCGATCGCAATCGCAATGAAAGCCCCGGCGACGGGGCTTTTCTACAGCCCCAAGGCGTATCGATCATGCGTAAGACTGTCCTTTTCGCCCTGCTCTGCCTGTCCGGCCTGACCCAGGCCGCACAGATGCCGGTTGCCGCCCTGCCGGGTGGCGTGCTGGTGTACAAGCACGTACAGAGTTTGCGCGAGCGCAAGTTCAGCGACATCGTCGAACAAAAAACCGATTTCAGCTGCGGCGCCGCTGCGCTGGCAACGATACTGCGCCAGGCCTATTGGCTCGACGTCGATGAGGAGCACATCATCAAAGGCATGCTGGTCACCGCAGACCAGGACCTTGTGCGTACCCAGGGTTTTTCCATGCTGGACATGAAGCGCTACATAGAACGCATCGGCATGCGCGCCCGGGGCTACAAGATCCCGCCGGAAAGACTCGATGCAGTGACGATTCCGGTGGTGGTACTGATGGAAATTCGCGGCTACAAGCACTTCGTGGTGTTGCAGCGGGCGGACAAGCACTGGGTCTATATCGGCGACCCGGTACTCGGACACAAACGCTACTCCCATGATGACTTTGTCAAAGGCTGGAATGGCATTATCTTCGCCATCGTCGGTCCCGGTTACGACAAAACCAATGCGCTACGCAATCCACCGGAACCGCTGACAGCCAAGAACAAGATGGATAACTTCAACCCGGTCAAAGATGCTGAATTGATGGATTTTGGTTTCATACAGAGCGACTTCTTTTAATCGCCAATAAGATGATAGGGGGCAGGATGCTCCGGGAGCAGCAAATGAAAACCTCGTATTGGGTGGTCGCTGCCTGTCTGGCAGCGACCACTTCAGGTTTTGCTGATGAGTTCAGACCCATCGAAATCAAGGACCAGGAACTGGCCGAGTTGCGTGGCCGGTATGTGATGCCGGGGCGGGTCATCAGCTTCGGTGTTGTCATGAGCAGTACCTGGCGCAATGCCAGTGGTGATCTGATCGGAGCCTCCAGCTCGATGCAGCTTCAAGCCGCAACGGTCAAACCCGAGTTCTATGTTTCAACCATCAAGCAGTCCGGTCATGGCGGTTCGCCCAAATCGGGTAGCGGTCACGTGTCGGGGGGCGATGGGCTGAGCACTTCCCGGGGCATAACCCAGGTCACACGGGCCGCAGGCGATGGCAACAGCGCAAACAACAACATCGCCATCAACGTCAAAGAGGCCAGCACGGCCCCTGCACTGGTGCCGAGCCAGGGTCAGGCGCTGATAGCCGGTCAAACCATTACCGGCAGCAATGCCGCAGGCAGTGTCGCCGTATCCGCGACCAGCGGCGGCGTTCAGATGGCCATTACCGCCAACAACAATCAGGGCTCAAGCCTGCAACAAGTCGCCCAAGGCGGGTTGCTGCAAAACACCCGATTGCTGGGCAGCAGCAATGTGGTCAACAACATGACTCAACTCAACGTGGTGCTCAACAATAATGGCCCTGGTGCTGGTGTATTGGACGGCAATCTGAGCCAACTCGCTGCATTACGGACCTTGGGGTATTGAACTACGCTGAGATACGACTGTTGGGCACAAATGGACGGCTTATTTCATGTACCGATCAGTATCACTGCGTGCAGTTGCATGCTTGAGTGCTCTACTCCCCGCGGCGATGTTGCAGGCAGCACCTGACCCGGAATTGGAGGCTCTCAAACAAGAGCTTCTGGAGTTGAAACAACGATACGAAGTACAGCAAAAAGCCCTGGCGGTTCTCGAACAACGGGTCCGCCAGGTTGAGGACCAGCCCGCTTCACCCCCTCCCAAACGCCTGGCCAAGTCGCCAGCGGACCTCAAGGGCAATCCGAAAGTCGCCACCGGCACCGGTGCCGCGGCGGCCTCAGGGGGCGCCGCCGGGGGTAGCGGCAGTTCTTATGGACAATCGCTGGCCGATGACTCACAACCGGCGCAAAGCGTTTCAAACCTGTATGACGAGGCCAGCGGGTTCTTCGGCGGTGGCAAGTTCAGCTTCGAAACCGGGATAACCTACTCCCGATACGATACCCGCCAACTGATCCTCAACGGCTTTCTCGCCCTGGACTCGATCTTCCTGGGCGCCATCAACCTGGACCGGATCAAGGCCGACACCTGGACGCTTGACCTCACCGGCCGCTACAACTTCAACAATCGCTGGCAGTTCGACCTGAACGTGCCGGTGGTCTACCGTGAGTCCACGTACCAGTCCGGTGGCGGCAATAACGGCGCCGCAAATATCACGACCGAAGACACCGTCAAAGAAGACCCGACCATTGGTGACGTGAACTTCGGTATCGCCTATAAATTCCTCGACGAATCGGTCAACACGCCGGATGCCGTGGTGACCTTGCGCGTCAAGGCACCTACCGGCAAAGACCCGTTCGGCATCAAGTTGATTCGGGTAGCGGATAACTCCAACCTGGCCGTGCCTGAATCCTTGCCTACCGGTAATGGCGTCTGGGCGATTACGCCGGGGATCTCTCTGGTCAAGACGTTCGATCCGGCAGTGCTGTTCGGCAGCCTGTCCTACACGCACAACCTGGAAGAATCTTTCGACGACATCAGCTCCAACCCGGCGGTCAAGACACCGGGCAAAGTACGCATTGGCGACAGCTTCCAGATTGGCGCCGGTATTGCGTTCGCCTTGAACGAAAAGATGAGTATGTCGTTCTCGGTCTCTGACCTGGTGCAGCGCAAAAGCAAGCTCAAGGAAGATGGCGGGGATTGGCAATCGGTGGTTTCCAGCGATGCCAACGCCGGTTACTTCAACATCGGCATGACCATTGCGGCCACCGACAACCTGACCATCGTCCCCAACCTGTCCATCGGCATGACGGACGATGCCCCGGACTTCCAGTTCAGCCTGAAACTCCCTTACTACTTCTGACCCGAACAAAAAAACCGCTGCAATTGCAATCGCAACGGTTTTTTGGTTTCAGGCTGCGGTTCAGCGAATCTGGTGCTTGTGCAACAAGCGGTAGAAGGTTGGACGCGACACACCCAATACTTTGGCGGCGACACTCAGGTTATCGCTGTGGCGGTTCAATACATCGCACAATGCCTGGCGTTCGGCCCGGCTCTTGTATTCTTCGAGGGTGCCCATCGGCGCAGTGCTCGTATGCTGACTGATCAACCCCAGATCACGGGCCTCGATTTGCCGGCCTTCGGCCAACACCAGCCCGCGACGAACGCGATTGGCCAGTTCGCGAACATTGCCTGGCCAGTCGTGTTTGCCCATGGCAATCAACGCGTCGTCGCTGAAGCTGCGTGGGCGGCGCCCGGTTTCACGGCTGTAGAAATGGGAGAAGTGGTTGGCCAGCGTCGCCAGGTCGCCATGGCGCTCGCGCAGCGGAACGGTCGACACTTGCAGTACGTTCAAGCGGTAATACAAGTCTTCGCGAAAGCGTTTCTTCGCGATGGCCGCTTCAAGGTCGACGTTCGTCGCCGCCAGAACCCGCACATCCACCGGAATCGGCTGACTGCCGCCCACCCGTTCGATGTGTTTTTCCTGGAGGAACCGCAGCAGGTTGGCCTGCAACTCCAGTGGCAGGTCACCGATCTCGTCGAGAAACAGAGTGCCACCGTTGGCGGCCTCTATCCGCCCGACCTTGCGTTGGTGCGCGCCGGTAAATGCACCTTTCTCATGGCCAAACAGCTCGGACTGGATCAAGTGTTCGGGAATTGCACCACAATTGATCGCGATGAAGGGTTTGCTGTGACGCTGAGACAGTCGGTGCAGGGTTCGAGCGACCATTTCCTTGCCGGTGCCGCTTTCACCGCGAATCAACACTGGAGATTCGGTCGGAGCCAGTTTATTCAACAGTTTTCGCAGTTCACGGATAGGTTTGCTGTCGCCCAGCAATTCGTGCTCGGGCTGGTCAACATGGACCGTGCCCTGACCGCGCAACCGCGCCATGCCAAACGCCCGGCCCAGCGTTACCTGAACCCGGGACACATCGAACGGTAAGGTATGAAAGTCAAAAAACCATTCACAGACGAAGTCGCCGACATTTTGCAGTCGCAGCACGTCCTGATTGAGTACGGCTATCCACTCGGTGCCGCTGCGACTGATCAACTCTTTGACAGCCTCCGGGTGCTCAAGGTGAAAGGGCTGCAAACGTAACAAGCCCACGTCACAGGTTCGGTCGGCGGCGTTCTCCAGCGTGCAGCTGTCAACGTCCCAACCGATAGCGCGCAATCCAGGGAGCAGACGATAGCAATCGTCACAGGGGTCCACCACTAATAAACGTCGTAAGGCAGGCGCATCGCTCATGACTGTTCCTTGGCGCCAAATTTACAAAAATTTATTAAAAACAGTCATTTGGCAGACCTGACTGTAACATTAGCAAGAATTTGACAGGGGCTTGTACCGTTTGACTATAGGGATGCAATGCAACCAGTTATAAGTTGCGATTATGTTAGTTACCTAACGACTCTTTCCTTTCATTCAGCTTTCAATGACAGGCTCATTCTTGAGCCTGTGAAATAAACTTGAAATTTCTTTTGATTGTGTGTGACCCAAACCCCGGTTGCGGGCATCAGTACAAGTAACCAGCCGAACGGTAAGCCCAACCGGCGGCACATCACTTGATTGGGCATACAGAGAGAAGACCCTATGAACGCCCCGCTGCGTATCAACGAAGCACTTCTGATTGCCGACCGCGCATTCAAACCATTCAAATGCGTGGCCTGGGCTCCACAAGACGGTAATGGCGAACTCAGCCTGACCGTTATCGACCGCACCAGCACCAGCATTGGCCGCAAACAGATCCCAAGCAGCGCTTATTCCGATCCCGCACAACTCGAACTGCTGCTGGAACAGGCCCGCGCCGAATTGAGCGAGGAAGGTTACACACTGCAGTCGTGGTCGATGCCGCACTGATCGTTTTGCGGATTACTCCGGAGTAATCCGCGCCCTCCTCCTGTCTTCAGCTCGAGGTTTTTTCTGGCCGCGCGCACTCGTTGACACTGTTTAATTGGAACTTTGCATACGCCTGATACTTTGCAGGCTCGCCATTGGTTCGAAAAGACACTGTTGTGGCACACAACGACCCTCCGTCTGTTAGTTCTTACCGTTGCGCATCCTTTCATTCAGGGATTGAATATTGTCCTTACAAGTCGCCACCCAAACTTCTGGATCAAGACGACTCGCAAGGAGATGCGGCGAATGTCTATCCAGTCCGCTTTTGCCTACCCCGCCACCCGGAACAACGCCGGGGCCCTCGATACGACGTTTGCCGCCAACGGCAAAACCCAGGTCTATTTCGCCGACAGCCTTTTCAGCCTGGCCAATGGCGTTGCGATCGATGCGCAAGGTCGCTTGCTGGTAGCCGCAAAAGTCGCCATGGCCGATGGCAGCCGCTTTGGCCTGGCCCGCTTGCTGAAGGATGGTTGCGCAGACCTCGCGTTCGGCAAACAAGGAAGCGTCATCGGGCAATTCGAGCCGGGGTTCGAAGCCATGGGCGCCAAGGTCCTGATCCTGCCCGACGGCAATATCCTGTTGGCCGGCCTGCAATACGAAAACGCGCACCGCACGCTCCCGGCCCTGGCATTGCTGGATCAAGACGGTCGCCTGGTTCGAAGCTTTGGCAATAATGGCCGCCGTGTCGTGCGATTGCCTGGCGGTCTGTCCCTGGGCATGCGCGATAAATGGCTCCCTCCCGGTGTGCCAGGCGCTGAAGCCTGCGACATCGACGTACAACAAGACGGCCGGATCCTGATCCTGGCCAACCATCACTTCGAACTGGCCGATCACGTCGGTATGTTGATACGACTGGATGTCGAAGGCTCGCTGGACTACTCGTTCAATGGCCGCGGCTTCGTGATGGTCAGGCACCTGCTGATGAATACCTGGCTCAGCAGCCTGACGGTACAACGTGATGGCCGAATTCTGGTCGGTGGATCGATCAACTTTCCCGACGAAGGCTTGCTGGCACGCTATCACCCGGACGGGCGCCTCGACGACCGTTTTGCCGTGGATGGATTCATGACCTTCAAGACGCAAGGGCATGGCGCCCGGGTCAGCCAGGTGGTCCAGCAAAACGAAGGCGGCGTCCTGTGTTTTGGCTGCAGTCGCGAGCCAATGCACTGCCTGGCATTTAAAATGCACAGCAACGGCCGACCCGACACTCATTGCAACGGAGGGCACCCGCAGCGGCGGGAAATCGGTTACAGCGGATGCCAGTGGACCGCCGCGCAGTTACAGCCCGATGGCGCTGTGCTGACGGCGGGCGCCACCATCGGCGGCGTCGAAGCAGACTTCATTCTCGGGCGATACCTGCCCAACGGCCTTCCCGATCGCCGTTTTGGCAAAGGCAGCGGCTATACACGTACCCGCCTCGGCCCCAGCCTGGATACCGCCACCTGTGTCGCCGCGCAAGCCGATGGAAACATCATCGTGGGAGGCTATTCGCTGCAAGGTAACTACAAGGCGGTCATCGCTCGCTTCCAGGGATAAACACCGGCACTTTTCCTACGCTTGATCTTCTGGCGCGCTTACGGCAAGTTGCGCGCTTCTCAAGACAAGGAGCAGCCGATGTCCGGTTCAATGGCCCAGGCGTTCGCGCACAACTTTCTCGGGCACTCGCCCCGTTGGTACAAGGCCTGCATCGTCGGCTTTCTCATCCTCAATGCCCTGGTGCTGTTGACCGCAGGCCCGGTGGCTGCCGGCTGGCTGTTGGTGCTGGAGTTCATCTTCACCCTGGCCATGGCGCTCAAGTGCTATCCGCTGATGCCCGGCGGCCTGCTATTGATTGAAGCCCTGCTGCTGAAGATGACCACACCCCAGGCGCTGTACGACGAGTTGCTGCACAACTTCCCGGTGATCCTGCTGCTGATGTTCATGGTGGCCGGTATCTATTTCATGAAGGACCTGTTGCTGTACCTGTTCTCGCGCCTGCTGCTCGGGGTCCGCTCCAAGGCCCTGCTGGCCCTGATGTTCTGCTTTTTGTCGGCCTTTCTGTCGGCGTTCCTCGATGCCTTGACCGTGACTGCCGTGATCATCAGTGCCGCCGTAGGCTTTTACTCGGTGTATCACCGCGTTGCCTCGGGTAACGATCCACGTCAGGACAGCGAGTTCAGCGACGACAAACATCTGCCCACCCTGCACCACGGCGATCTCGAACAGTTCCGCGCCTTTCTGCGCAGCCTGCTGATGCACGGTGCCGTGGGCACTGCACTGGGCGGTGTCTGTACGCTAGTCGGCGAACCGCAGAACCTGCTGATTGGCCATGAAATGGGCTGGCACTTCGCCGAGTTCTTTACCCGGATTGCGCCGGTATCCCTGCCGGTACTGGTTGCCGGGCTGGTAACCTGCGTCCTGCTGGAAAAGCTGCGCTGGTTCGGATACGGCACGCTGCTGCCGGATAACGTCCGTGCGGTGCTGGCCAACTACGCCGCCGAAGACAATGCCGAGCGCACCACGCGCCAACGTGCAGCGCTTCTGGTGCAAGGCTTTGCCGCATTGATTCTGATTGCCGGGCTGGCGTTGCACATCGCCGAAGTGGGCTTGATCGGCTTGATGGTGATCGTGTTGATCACCGCCTTTACCGGCATCACCGACGAACACCGTCTCGGCACCGCGTTCAAGGACGCCATGCCGTTCACCTCATTGCTGGTGGTGTTTTTCGCCGTGGTCGCGGTGATCCACGATCAGCAACTGTTCGCCCCGCTGATCCACTGGGTGCTGACGCTTCCGGCAGACCAACAACCGGGCATGCTGTTCATTGCCAACGGCCTGTTATCCGCCATCAGCGACAACGTGTTCGTGGCGACCATCTACATCACCGAAGTGAAGCGCGCCTTCATGGCGGGCGAGATGACCCGCGAGCATTTCGAAACGCTGGCCATTGCGATCAATACCGGCACCAACCTGCCGAGCGTGGCGACGCCCAACGGTCAGGCGGCGTTTCTGTTCCTGCTGACCTCGGCGATCGCACCGCTGGTGCGCCTGTCTTACGGGCGGATGGTCTGGATGGCATTGCCGTACACCGTGGTGATGGGCTTGCTCGGGTGGTATGCGGTGAGTTACTGGCTCTGACACCGCCGAGCCTTTGTGGCGAGGGGGCTTGCCCCCTCGCCACAAAGGCTCGCTCCCACAGGGGGGCGTAGTTATCGAGGGAGGATGTATTGTTCGATCGCCTGCGCCGCACCGTCCTCGGTATTGGCCCCGGTGACCACATCGGCCTGACGCCTTACCGCCTCCTCCGCCTGCCCCATGGCGATCGACAACCCGGCAACCTGAAACATCGCCGGGTCATTGCCGCCATCCCCGATCGCCGCCGTCTGTTCCAGCGGCACGCCGAGATGTCTGGCCAGCGCCACCAATGCCTCGCCCTTGTTGGCTTGCATGGCGGTCACATCCAGGTACACCGGTTGCGAGCGCGATACCTGTGCCTGGCCTACTACCTGCAATAACAGTCGCGCTTCAAGTTCGATCAACAATTGGGTGTTGTTGCTCGCGGCGACAATCTTGTCGATACGTTCCAGATACGGCTCGAAACTGTCGACCACCACCGGCGGATAGCCCAGGCCGTGCTGTTCGCGAGGCACCATCTGGCCGTTCGCATCCTTGACCAGCCAGTCGCCGCCACTGAACACCCACACCTCAACATCAGGCAGGTCGCAAAGCAGCGTCAATGTGGTTAACGCGGTAGTCGCCGGCAAATAGTGCGCGACGAGCAAACTGCCGTCCGGATTGACCAGCGTCCCGCCATTGAACGCCGCCGTCGGCAGGTCGACGCCCAACGCTTCAATGACTTGCAACATGGCTTTGGGTGGTCGGCCGGTGGCCAGGCTGAACAATACACCTGCCTCGCGCAACGAGCGGACCGCTTCGATGGTGCGCTGGCTCAGGCTGTGATCGGGCAGCAGCAAGGTGCCGTCCATGTCACTGAGCAGAAAACGGATGGGGCGTTGCGAGGTTTCCTTCATCCGAGGCGGTGCCAGACGCGACCGTCACGGGTGAGCAATTCTTCGCCGGCCTTGGGGCCGTTTTCCCCGGCGGCATAGCTCTGCACGCTGGAATCCTGCTGCCAGGCATCCAGGAACGGTTGCACGGCGCGCCAGCCGTTCTCGATGTTGTCGGCGCGCTGGAACAGCGTCTGGTCGCCCGTCAGGCAATCGTAGATCAGGGTCTCGTAGCCGGTAGACGGCTGCATCTCGAAGAAGTCCTTGTAGGCGAACCCCAGCTCGATGTTGTCCATTTTCAAGGCCTGACCAGGACGCTTGGCCAGCAGGTCGAACCACATGCCTTCGTTCGGCTGGATCTGAATGCGCAAATAGGTCGGCTGCAACTCATCGACCTCTGTATCGCGGAACTGCGCATAGGGCGCCGGCTTGAAGCAAATCACGATCTCGGTGTCACGCACGCTCATGCGCTTGCCGGTACGCAGGTAGAACGGCACGCCGACCCAACGCCAGTTATCGATCATGACCTTGAGGGCCACATAGGTTTCGGTATTGCTGTCGGGGGCGACGTTGTTTTCCTGGCGATAGCCCGGCAGTGCCTTGCCGTCGATCTCACCCACGGCGTATTGGCCGCGTACCGAGTTGGCGCGGGCCTCCTCGACCGTCCAGGGACGGATCGCGCCAACGACCTTGGCTTTCTCGCCGCGCACCGCATCGGCGCCAAACGCCGCGGGTGGCTCCATCGCCACCATCGCCAGCAACTGGAACAGGTGATTGGGCACCATGTCCCGCAGCGCACCGGTGTGCTCATAGAAACTGCCACGGGTTTCCACGCCGACGGTTTCGGCGGCGGTGATCTGCACGTGGTCGATGTAGTGATTGTTCCAGAACGCTTCGAACAGGCTGTTGGAGAACCGGCTGACCAGGATGTTCTGCACGGTCTCCTTGCCCAGGTAATGGTCGATCCGGTAGATCTGCTTTTCCGTCATCACCTTGAGCAGGCACGCGTTCAAGGCTTCCGCCGTATGCAGGTCGGAGCCGAAGGGTTTTTCGATCACTACCCTTCTGAATGCCTCGGGGGTTTCTTCCAGCAAGCCGGCCGAGCCGAGGCGGCGCACCACTTCACTGAAGAAACGCGGCGCGGTGGCCAGGTAGAACACCGCGTTGCCGGTACCACTGTCGGCAATTTTTGCCGCCAGCGCTTGATAAGTGCTGTCGTCCAGGAAATCGCCCTGGACGTAGCTGATGCCTTTGGCGAGCTTGGCCCACAGCGCCGGGTCAAGGGCTTGATCGCCCTTGCCGGTCCTGGTGGCCACCTCGTTGCGGATGAAGTCTTCGAGCTTTTTCGCGAAGCCTTCATCGCTGATGGCGTTGTGGTCAACGCCGATGATCCGCAGTCCATTCCCGAGTAAACCGTCACGGCTCAGGTTGTACAGCGCCGGCATCAGCAGGCGCTTGACCAGATCGCCGTGGGCGCCGAACAGGAACAGCGTGGTTGGCGGCGCGGGTTCAGCCTTGGATTTTCTGCGGATCGCGTGGGTCATTTTTTCGAGGTCTCCACATGGCCGCCGAAGCCGAAGCGCTGGGCCGAGAGAACCTTGTCGCCAAAGGTCCCTTGCCCACGCGAGCGGTAGCGAGAGAACAGCGAGTTCGACAGCACCGGCACCGGCACCGCTTGCTCCATCGCGGCTTCGATGGTCCATTGTCCTTCACCGCTGTCGGCCACGGACCCGGAGAAACCGTCAAGCTTCGGATCGCTGGCCAGGGCGTCGGCAGTCAGGTCCAGCAACCACGAGGACACCACGCTGCCACGACGCCAGACTTCGGCGATGTCGGCGACGTTCAGGTCGAAACGCTGGTCTTGCGGCAGGCTCTCGCTGTTTTTGGTCTTGAGGATGTCGAAGCCCTCGGCGAAGGCCTGCATCATTCCGTATTCGATGCCGTTGTGGATCATCTTCACGAAATGCCCGGCGCCGGCGGGACCGGCGTGAATGTAGCCGTGTTCGGCACGCTCGTCATCGGACTTGCGGTCCTTGGTGCGCGGGATGTCGCCCAGGCCCGGGGCCAGGGTTGCGAACAGCGGGTCGAGGCGTTTAACGGTCTCGGCATCGCCGCCGATCATCATGCAGTAACCGCGATCCAGGCCCCAGACGCCGCCGGACGTACCGACGTCGATGTAATGCAGGCCTTTTTCCGACAGGGTCTTCGCCCGGCGGATATCGTCCTTATAGAAGGTGTTGCCGCCGTCGATGATGGTGTCGCCGGCTTCGAGCAAGGTGCTCAGGGTGTCGATGGTTTCTTCGGTCGGCGCGCCTGCCGGCAGCATGACCCAGACCGCACGCGGCCTGGCCAGGCCAGCGACCAGCGCTGGCAGATCGGTGACGCCCGTGGAGCCTTCTGTGGCCAGGGCTTCGACAAAGGCGGTATTGCGGTCATAAACAACGGTGGTGTGCCCGTTGAGCATCAGGCGCCGCGCAATATTGCCGCCCATGCGGCCCAGTCCAATAATCCCGAGTTGCATGTGCTGATGCTCCCTACTACAAATAAAAGTGTGTCAAAGGTTATAGCCCAACGCGACTCATGAGGTTAGTCCAGAGCGTTGGCGTGAAGTTTCCGGGCATTGTGCCCGATCCTGATGGATAACGTCGGGAATCAAACCGAAGACACAACGACCATGAAAAATAAAAAAGTTCCCTTCGGGGGCAAAAGAAATCAAAATTGGCGCCGATAGTAGATCAGCCGTTGATTTCGAGGCGGTTCTACAGTTGAGACACGCCATTTGCGAGGTGAGCAATGGGCACAGTACATACCGCACTGCCAGCACAAACCCTTTACGTCACAATCCGTCGCGATGAATTGCGCCAGTTGAAGGACGAACGCGATCAATTGAAACAGGAGCTGGCGCAATTGCGGCTGCTGCTGCAAGCCGGTCAGACGCAGCCCCTGGCTGTGACGCAACGCGCCCCACTCGCCTGACCCCCTCCTTTCAAGCGGGAGCAGTCTGCACTGCTTCCGCGCCGGCTCGCGAACTTCTCCGAGCAGGCTTCCCGTCCCGCGCTAGCCACGAAGGCCGTTGGTGAAGTTAATTCCCAATTAACGGATTCGGCGGATAATGCCATTTCGACACTGCTTCATTGATTCATGGACGAAAGGCATCCGACATCTGTAGTGGGAGGCAAACCATGAAACGCACCGCATTGATTCTCGCCGGCCTGATGGCTTTGGGCTCAACCAGCGCTTTTGCCGAAGGTGGAGCCGAACGCATGCGCTATTACTACGAAAGCCTGCGACTGGCCCAGCAACAAGCCTTGGGCCACCCCATCCAAAGCACTGAGCTGCGGGTTCCGGACGATCAAACCGCACAAATGACTGAAACCTACAGACCGAAATGATCCATGGCCCCCTAGGGTCGCAGAAGACTGCCGGGCGTCTTGATGGACGCCCTTTTTTTGCCTGTTGAGTCAGAGGCTCTTGGTCCAGAACAGCATCCGCCCATGGGCCGGGTCGAACATGCCGGCGGCGAAACCGGCTTTTTCATACGAACCCTGCGCCACGGCATTGCCTTCCAGCACTTCCAGGGTGAGCTTGCAGCAGCCACGTTGACGGGCGATGTCCTCGACCTTTTGCAGCATCTTCTGGCTCAGGCCCAAGCCGCGAAATTTTTTCACCACCGACACATCGTGCACATTGACCAGCGGCCGGCAGGCAAAGGTCGAGAACCCCTCGAAGCAATTGACCAGCCCGGCCGGCTCGCCACCGACAAAGGCCAGCACACTGAAAGCGTGGGGGCGCCGGGCGAGCTCTGCCGGGAGTTGCGCCAGTACATTGGCTGGCAACGGCTGGCCGCCCCCCATCGGGTCCTCGGCGTAGTGGTTCAACACCAGACAAATAGCCTCGGCATGCACCGGATTGGTGTAACTGGCCTGAAGCACAAGAATTTCTGCGGAGTCCATTTCCATCCTCGATCACACATGAAGTAGCCCCCAGCATGTACTTCACGCTGAAGTGCCCGCTGACCATAGCGCGAGCACCGTGTTACCGACAATCGCAACCGTGCAAATCTTTGGCGCTCAAGCGCCCCAGATCAATGCCTCCGTCCATCCCAGCTCGGCAAAATCCTTGGCCCGCAAATGCGATTCACCGACGCAGAAAAACTCGTCGAGTTGCGGTGGCTTGATCGAGGTGCCGCTGAGCATGGCGTGAACCTGGCCGCGGTGATGGATCTGGTGTTCAAACAAATGGGACAGCAGGCGCAAGCGACTGTCGTGTTGCGGGGTGTCGCGGGCGATGGTCACGATTTTGCCGAGGTCGGCATCGCGCATCTGCTCGCAGTAGGCGATCAGCCGGCGGTCGACGTGGGCCTGTTCGCCAACCAGGTCCGTCGCCATGAGGCAGGGCTCGTCCTCCTTGAAAAACACCCGGCAATCGGGATGCGGATCGTCGCCGCGCAGTTCGCGCTCCAGGGCGTCCACATAAAACCAGTCACAGGTGAGGATGTGGTTGAGCGTGGCGCGGATCGTCGGGAAGAAGCTGACCCGGGGTGCGCTCAGTTCCTGCGGACTCAACTGATGCCAGGCCTTGGCCAGTCGGTGATTGGCCCAGGCGTTCTGATAGGCCATGGTCAGCAAATGGTGTGACAGGGGCTGATTCATGTTCGCTGCTCCCGATCAAATCCCGATCAAACTTCGGCAAACCGCTGCAGTTGCATTTCCTGCAATCGACTGAGGGTGCGGCGGAACGGGAATTCCAGATAACCCTCGGTGTAAAGCGATGCCATCGGCACCTGCGCCTCAAGGTACAGCGGCACTTTGCGGTCGTAGCACTCGTCGACCAGGGCAATGAACCGTCGCACACCGTCGTCATGCACCGACAACTGCGGCAACTCGCGATCCCCCGCTTCCACCCGTTCGACACCGTCCTCGGTGCCGCGGGCAATGCGCCCGGCGCGTTTCTGTGCGCTGAGGTTGGGCACGTCACTCAACAGAATAGCGCCGTAGGTATCACACAGGGCGATGAAATCCATAGCCGAGAAGGGTTGCTCGCACAGCGCGGCGTAACGGGTCCAGAGCACAGTCGGGCCGGCCTTGATCACCTCAAGGGAACGGTAGCCGACCTGGATCGGCTCGCTCGATACTGACTGGCCGACGCTTAGTACCTGGAACACTTCATCCAGCGCGCCGGGCCTGCCGGACTCGGCCACCCAATAACGTTGCGAACCGGCCCCCGGATGAAGGCGATGATCTTCCCCGCCATCCACCGCAATCACCTGCATGTGCTGCTTGATCGCCGCGATGGCGGGCATGAAGCGGTCGCGATTGAAGCCGTCGGCGTACAACTGGTCCGGCGGCAGATTGGACGTGCAGACCACCACTACGCCCTGTTCGAACATCACCTGGAACAGGCGCCCGAGAATGATCGCGTCGCCGATGTCGTTGACGAACAACTCATCAAAACACAGAACGCGCACTTCTTCGGCCAGTTCACGGGCCAACGCCTTGAGCGGATCGGCGGTACCGGTCAGTTGAAACGAGCGCTGGTGCACCCAGCCCATGAAGTGGTGAAAGTGCTGGCGCCGCGCTGGTACTCGCAGGCTTTGGTAGAACTGGTCCATCAACCAGGTCTTGCCCCGCCCCACCGGACCCCACAGGTACACGCCGGAAATCGGGGATCGGCCTTCGTGCAGCGCTTCGTGGCATTTTTGCAGGGCCCACACGGCATGTTCCTGGGCCTCGTCCTGGACGAAGCCCTTTTGTTCGATGGCATGCTGCCAGGCGCTTAAGGGGGAATCGATAGTCATGGGCGGCAGTATGCCATTGCGCATGAATAACGTGACCAGTGATCGGCAGTTTTATGCAGGAAGGAAAAGCGCCTTGACGCCTTAAATTACTCGCATCATATTTAATACATGTCGTATGTAATTTATTAGTCCTGTCGCCACCCCTCTGGAGTCATCCCATGCATTACAAAGTTTTCGGTCGTAAAACCGGCTTGCGGGTTTCCGAACTGGCGCTGGGCGCCGGTAATTTCGGTACCGGTTGGGGCCATGGCGCCGAGCGTGACGAAGCCAGGCGCATTTTTGATGGCTACCTGGAAGCCGGCGGCAACTTCATCGATACCGCCAATGGTTATCAGGGCGGACAGTCCGAGGCCATGCTCAGCGAATTCATTGCCGCAGAACGGGATCGCCTGGTCATCGCCACCAAATACACCCTTGGGACTACACCGGCGGCCAGCATTTCCCACACTGGCAACAGCCGCAAGAACATGGTGCGCGCCGTCGAAGAAAGCCTCAAACGGCTGAAGACCGAGCATATCGACCTGTTCTGGGCCCACATGAGCGACGGCGTCACGCCCATGGAAGAGATCTTGCGCGGGTTCGACGATCTGGTCAGTGCCGGCAAGATTCATTACGCCGGGCTGTCGAACTTCCCTGCGTGGCGCATCGCCCGCGCCGACCTGCTGGCCGAGGTACGTGGTTTTGCACCGATTGCCGCGATCCAGGTCGAGTACAGCCTCGCCGAACGCACCGCCGAGCGTGAACAACTGCCGATGGCCGAAGCCCTGGGCCTGGCCGTAACCTTGTGGTCGCCGCTGGGCGGCGGCTTCCTCACCGGTAAGTATCGCAACAGTGAAGGCGACAACCGCGCGAACAAGCTCGGCGTGCTGATTCACGCCGAAAAAAGCGCCCGGGAAACCGCCCTGCTCGACACCCTGATCGATGTCGCCGCAGAACTGGACGCCAGCCCGACTCACGTGGCCATTGCCTGGCTGCGGGAAAAGGCCAGGCGCTCGACCACGGCACTGATTCCGATCCTCGGTTCCCGGACCCGGGAGCAACTGGACGCCACGTTGGGCGCGCTGAATGTGCAGTTGAGCACCGAGCAACTGGCACGACTGGACGGCGTCAGTGACGTGGCCAAAGGCGTGCCGCACGAATCCATTTCCGGTTCGTTCGCACGGTTCAGCGGTGGTCAGATCCTGGATCTGCCGATCGTTCCGGTGGCCTGACACCCATTAAAACTGTAGGAGCGAGCCTGCTCGCGATGAGGCCCTGTCAGCCAACAGAGATGTTGAATGCAAGACCGCCATCGCGAGCAGGCTCAATATTCGCAGCATCCATCATGGGCCTGGCTTAGTTTGGTACCGTACTTCTCTACATAAGTCGGCGCAATACGACTGAACGCATGCACAAAACCTGGATTTCCATTCCCTTTTCCGTCAGAAAAAACACTAGGCATTATTTAGCATCCATATATCAATAGTTATCCATTACGGAACTTAGTAGCGAAACCCATCCCATACAATTAAAATAAAAATAAAATAAGCAGCCACCATCAGGCAAACAATATCCGCCCCCTAACTAGTCTCCTGACTCAAAAATAAACCTCCCATTTTAGCTACCTTTATATAGTCTGGCGTGACTTAGGGAAACTCTAAATAAACCCACTCTTTTGCACAATATCTGTCTGGAGCCCCCGTATTTCCAGAACTTATTTTGTTGGATGCTGGGCTTCTTCAGAACATTCCTACAGATCATTCATAAAAGTTGGCTTCCTACCCCAATTTTTTGGACCCTCGCAATATTTTGTTACTTCCTTATCATTTGATTTGCAATCTAAATAGTCAATCATAAATCCAACTGCAACAGCCGCACGACGCCTAAAATTCAAAGTTAAAAATTCAACCGCACCTTGTAATCAAGGACACTTCACAAGCTGCATTAGATATAAAGCTCCGCTGCTTCCCCGCATCAGCACGACAAGCAAAAACGCTTACCCCATTACCAAGTAGATGGTATACGGCGCAACCAGATAAAGCGCCTACCAAGTGAAAACGGCATTATCTTCGCCTACCCGAAATAAATGATCACCATCGCCCCTCGCCACTTTCCAGAGGGGCTCTTTATTTACGGGTCATTTCCCACCTGCATGATTACAAGGAAAACACATGTCGACGCTGGTCTATTACGTAGCTGCCACCCTGGATGGTTATATTGCCACTCAACAACACAAACTCGATTGGCTGGAGAACTTTGCGCTGGGGGATGATGCAACGGCCTATGATGATTTTTATCAGACGGTCGGAGCGGTGGTCATGGGGTCGCAGACCTATGACTGGATCATGTCGAACGCTCCCGATGACTGGCCCTACCAGGATGTACCCGCCTTTGTCATGAGCAACCGGAATCGGTCAGTCCCCGCCAATCTGGATATCACCTTCGTACGCGGTGATGCCGGGGCCATCGCGGCCAGGGCCAGGCAAGCGGCGAAGGGCAAGAATGTCTGGCTGGTCGGTGGCGGCAAAACGGCAGCTTGTTTTGCCGACGCCGGGGAATTGCAGCAGCTGTTCATCACCACCATTCCGATCTTTCTGGGCTCCGGCGTTCCCGTACTGCCCGTTGACCGCGCGCTTGAAGTCGTTCCCAGAAAACAGCGTACGCTGCAGAGCGGTGCCATGGAATGCGTCCTGGACGTGAAAGCGGATTAACGCCCACAAGACGATCGGGTATCGAAACTCGCAGCGTCGGACCCCAAGGAAGAAACCAGTGAAGCGTTTGGTATTGAGTATATGTTTGCTGGCCGTTGTCGCTCTGGCGAGTGTTCATGGAACAGGGATGGTGAAAACCGCCGCCCTGGCAGCCGCCGATGCTCGCGATATCAGATATCTGAATGTACGCAATAGCCTGGGCGTCATCGCCACCGCCCCCCACCCCACCGCGTCACCACGCCAGCCGCACGAATCCATTTCCGGTTCGTTCGCGCGGTTCAGTGGTGGCCAGATCCTTGACCTGCCATTCGTTCCAGTGGCCTGACACCCATCACGACTGTGGGAGCGAGCCTGCTCGCGAATGGGGAGTGTCAGTCTACCGCTGCACCAACTGACACACCGCTTTCGCGAGCAAGCCCGCTCCCACAGGGGGTTTGCGTTTTACTTATCGACCTTGTGTTTGGCCGCATACAGACACAGCATCTCCATCGCCAGCGTCGCCGCCGCCAGTGACGTGATCTCCGCGCTGTCATAGGCCGGAGCCACTTCCACCACGTCCATGCCCACCAGATTGATCCCGCGCAGACCGCCGAGAATCTCCAGCGCCTGCACCGTGCTCAAGCCGCCGCACACCGGTGTTCCGGTGCCCGGAGCGAACGCCGGATCGAGGCAGTCGATGTCGAAGGTCAGGTACACCGGGTTGTCGCCGACCCGAGCACGAATCGCCTCGACAATCGCCTCGCAGCCACGGCGATGCACCTGCCGCGCGTCCAGCACCTGAAAGCCCTGATGATCGTCATTGGTGGTGCGCAAGCCGATTTGTACCGAGCGCGACGGGTCCACCAGCCCTTCCCTGGCCGCGTGCCAGAACATGGTGCCATGGTCGATGCGCTTGCCCTCTTCGTCCGGCCAGGTGTCGCTGTGGGCGTCGAAGTGGATCAGCGACAGCGCCCCGTGCTTGCGGGCATGAGCCTTGAGCAGCGGATAGGTGATGAAATGGTCGCCGCCAAAGGTCAGCATCGCCGTGCCGGCGTTGAGGATGTGCTCGGCGTGGGCCTCAATCATTTCGGGCGTCGACTGCGGCGAGCCGAAATCAAAGTCGCAATCGCCGTAATCAATCACCGCCAGATGGTCGAACGGGTCGAAGGTCCATGGCCAGTGCCGCTCCCAGGCAATGCCGGTTGAGGCCGCACGAATGCCCCGTGGCCCGAAGCGCGCCCCGGGACGATTGCTGGTCGCCGTATCGAACGGCACACCACTGACCGCCACGTCGACCCCGCGCAAGTCGCGGCTGTAGCGTCGACGCATGAAGCTGGTGATGCCGCCGTAGGTGCTTTCAGCGGCCGTGCCGTAAAGGCTGTCACGGGTAATGGCTTGATCGTTCTGCACAGGGACGTCCATTTGAGGCTCCTTCATTTCTAGTTATTGGCGGCTACGGAAAGTGGTCCACAAGCGGGTGCGCTGGCGCATGTCCTTGAGGCTCATGCTGCGGTCGGCGTAAAGCCGCTCACGTACATCGGCGGGTGGGTAGATATCCGGATCGGTGCGCACCGCTTCATCCACCAGCGGCGTGGCAGCCTGGTTGGCGGTGGCAAAAAACAGCGTGTTGGTCAGCGCCGCAACGGACTCGGGGCGCAACATGAACTCGATGAACTGGCGGGCAGCCTCGGGGTGTGGCGCGTCCTTGGGAATCGCCAGGTTGTCCTGCCACACGATGGTGCCTTCCTTGGGAATCCGGTAGGCGATTTCATAGGGTTTGTTAGCCTTGCGCGCCTGATCAGCAGCCATGCTGGCGTCACCGTTGTAAGTCAGTGCAAGGCAGAGGCTGCCATTGGCCAGATCGTTGATCTGCCGCCCACTGGCGACGTAAAGCACCGAAGGCTGCAATTGATGCAATAACACTTGGGCCGCATCGAGATCGTGCTTATCGGTGCTGTACGGATCCTTGCCCAGATAATGCAATGCCAGGCCGATCACCTCCTGCGGTGAATCAATGACCGCGATGCCACAGTCCTTCAGCTTGCTGGCATATTCCGGCTTGAACAGCAGGTCCAGGCTGTTGAGCGGCACATTCGGCAAGCGTTCGCGCACCGCCTCGACATTCATCCCGAGCCCCAGGGTGCCCCAGGTATAGGGCACGCCATAGCGATTACCGGGATCGACCGCAGCCATCTTTTCCAACAGGTCGGGATCAAGATTGGCGTAGCCCTTCAGCCCCTCATGGGGGATGGCCTTGAGCGCGCCTGCCGCCAGGCCGCGAGCCAGGACACTGGACGACGGGACGACCACATCGTACCCACTGCCACCGGTGAGCAGCTTGGTTTCGAGTACCTCCGGCGCATCGAAGGTGTCGTAGCGCACATGAATCCCCGTCTCCTGCTCGAACCGTTGCAGGGTTTCAGGGGCGACGTAATCGGCCCAGCTGTACAGATTGACCACCTTGTCTTCGGCCTGGGCCGATGCGGCCATGGCAAGGAACAGCGCGGGTAAACACAGCTTGAACATGGGAGCCATGACGAACACCTGACCAGAGGAAGTGGTTGCAGGATGCGTCGTCGGATACATTGGTGAAATATCAAGTTAATTAACCTGACTTTATGACGGAGTAATGTTTGATGCTCGGCCAACTGCATGATCTGGATCTGCAATTGTTGCGTCTGTTTGTCAGCGTGGTGGAGTGCGGCGGCTTCAGCGCCGCCCAGGGCGAGTTGGGGTTGAGCCAGTCGAGCATCAGCCAGCAAATGGCCAAACTGGAAACCCGTCTCGGCTACCGCTTGTGCAGTCGCGGCAAGGGAGGGTTCCGGATCACGCCCAAGGGCGAACAACTCCTCAGCGCCACCCGTGGATTGTTCCAGTCCATCGAAGCCTTCCGTCATCAATCCAACGGCGTGGCCGGACGCTTGATCGGCGAAGTGCGCCTGGGTCTGTCCGAAGCCCTGGATCAATCGGTGCTACAACGGGTGGCCGAAGCGATCCGGCGTTTTCGTGAACGGGACGAGTCAGTGCGCATCGAACTGATCAGCGCCATGCCCGGTGAAATGGAGCGCCTGCTGCTGCAACAGCGCCTGGACCTGGCCATCGGCTATTTCTCGCAAGTGCAAAGCGCCTTTGACTACCGCCAATTGTTCATTGAAACCCAGCATCTGTATTGCGCCCCCGGCCATCCGCTGTTCAGCAACCCGGACCCGAGCGATCAGGATCTGCAGGCCAGCGACCGGGTCGATCACCCCTACCGTTTCCTGCGCAGTGACGAACCCTTCCAGGGCAAGCGGTGTTCGGCGCGTTCGGAACAGGTCGAAGGCACCCTCGCCTTCATTCTTTCCGGCAAGCATGTCGGCTATTTGCCCAGCCACTTCGCCCGTGGCTGGGAAGACAAGGGTTTGCTCAGGGCCGTGAGCCGAGGCGACATGAGTTTCGATGTCGCGTTTCATCTGGCCCGGCACCGGGCGCAGGTGGCCGGCGAGGCGCAGAAGGCATTCGAAGAGGATCTGCTCGCGGCGTTTGCCTGAACAGACCGTGGTCTACGCTGAAACAGTGCCGGTCCTCACCATGCAAAAATGCACAGATAACCTGCACTTATCCGGGTTGTACAAGGCAAATTTGCACTGATACGATCCGTCATCGCTCGCGCGCGAGCATCTCGATAAAGACAATAAAAGCAGGGAGTTAGTGATGACTGCTCAGGTTTCATCGAAGGGGGCGCAGTTCATGGATGCCATGCAAAACGAAGTGCTGGCCGAAGTGCGCAACCACATTGGTCATCTGACCCTCAACCGCCCCGCCGGCCTCAATGCCCTCACCCTGGACATGGTGCGCAACCTGCACCGCCAGCTCGACGCCTGGGCCCAGGATCCGCAAGTCCATGCCGTGGTCTTGCGTGGTGCCGGGGAAAAAGCCTTCTGTGCCGGCGGCGACATTCGCTCGCTGCATGACAGCTTCAAAAGCGGCGACACCCTGCACGAAGATTTCTTCGTCGAGGAATACGCCCTCGACCTCGCGATCCACCACTACCGCAAACCGGTGCTGGCCCTGATGGACGGTTTTGTCCTCGGCGGCGGCATGGGTCTGGTGCAAGGCGCAGACCTGCGCGTGGTCACCGAGAAAAGCCGCCTGGCCATGCCGGAAGTCGGCATCGGCTACTTCCCGGACGTCGGCGGCAGTTACTTCCTGCCGCGCATCCCCGGGGAACTGGGGATTTACCTCGGCGTCAGCGGCGTACAGATTCGCGCCGCCGATGCGCTGTATTGCGGTCTGGCCGACTGGTACCTCGAAAGCGTCAAGCTGGGCGCCCTGGACGAAAAACTCGACCAGCTCGAATGGCACGACACGCCACTCAAGGACCTACAAGGCCTGCTGGCAACACTCGCCGTGCAGCAACTGCCTGATGCGCCACTGGCGACCTTGCGCCCGGCCATCGACCAGTTCTTCGCCCAACCCGATGTGCCGAGTATTGTGAAGCAACTGCGTCAGGTAACGGTCGCCGACAGCCATGAGTGGGCGGTCACCACCGCCAACCTGCTGGAAACCCGCTCGCCGCTGGCCATGGCCGTGACCCTGGAAATGCTCCGTCGCGGACGCGAGCTGCCGCTGGAACAATGTTTCGCCCTTGAGCTGCATCTGGACCGCCAGTGGTTCGAACGCGGCGACCTGATCGAAGGCGTGCGCGCCTTGCTGATCGACAAAGACAAGACACCGCGCTGGAACCCGCCCACCCTCGAGGCGCTGGACGCCGAACACGTGGCGAGCTTCTTCAGCGAGTTTGACCAGAGCGAGAACTGAGCCATGCACGATATCGAATTGAGCGAAGAGCAAGTCATGATCCGCGACATGGCCCGGGATTTTGCCCGCGGCGAAATCGCGCCCCATGCCCAGGCCTGGGAAAAGGCCGGCTGGATCGATGACGGTCTGGTGGCGAAGATGGGCGAACTGGGCCTGCTGGGCATGGTGGTCCCCGAGGAATGGGGTGGCACCTATGTCGACTACGTCGCCTACGCCCTGGCGGTAGAAGAGATTTCCGCCGGCGACGGTGCTACCGGCGCCTTCATGAGCATCCACAACTCCGTGGGCTGCGGGCCGGTGCTCAACTACGGCAGCGAAGAACAGAAACAGACCTGGCTGGCGGACCTGGCCAGCGGCAAGGTCATCGGCTGCTTCTGCCTGACCGAGCCCCAGGCCGGTTCCGAGGCGCACAACCTGCGCACCCGTGCAGAACTGCGTGACGGCCAGTGGGTGATCAACGGCGCCAAGCAGTTCGTCAGCAATGGCAAGCGCGCCAAGCTGGCGATTGTGTTTGCCGTAACCGATCCGGACCTGGGCAAACGTGGCATCTCGGCGTTCCTGGTGCCGACCGACACTGCCGGTTTTATCGTCGACCGCACCGAACACAAGATGGGCATCCGTGCCTCCGACACCTGCGCTGTGACCCTGAACAACTGCACCATTCCCGAAGCCAATCTGTTAGGTGAGCGCGGCAAGGGTCTTGCCATTGCCCTGTCCAACCTCGAAGGCGGGCGAATCGGTATCGCCGCTCAGGCGCTGGGCATCGCCCGCGCTGCGTTTGAAGCGGCGCTGGCCTATTCCCGTGATCGTGTGCAGTTCGGCAAAACGATCAATGAGCACCAGAGCATCGCCAATTTGCTGGCCGACATGCACATGCAATTGAACGCCGCTCGGTTGATGATCCTGCACGCCGCACGCCTGCGCACGGCCGGCAAACCCTGTCTGTCGGAGGCGTCACAAGCCAAGCTGTTTGCTTCGGAAATGGCGGAAAAGGTCTGCTCGTCCGCCATTCAGATTCATGGCGGCTATGGCTACCTGGAAGACTATCCGGTGGAGAAGTACTACCGGGATGCCCGGATCACACAGATCTACGAAGGGTCGAGCGAGATTCAGCGGATGGTGATTGCACGCGAACTGAAGAACTACCTGGTTTGAAGCCCTGAAAGCATCGCGAGCCTGCTCGCTCCCACGCGGAGATCCAATGTGGGAGCGAGCCTGCTCGCGATGAGGTCAGCGAAGACGCCGCATTACTTACCTTGGAATTCAGCCTCGCGCTTGGCAATAAACGCCGCCATCCCTTCCTTCTGATCCTGCGTCGCAAATGCCGCATGGAACACCCGGCGCTCAAAGCGCACACCTTCGGCCAGGCTCACTTCAAAGGCACGGTTGACGCTTTCCTTGACCATCATCGCAATCGGCAACGACTTCTTGGCGATCAGCGCCGCGACTTTCAGCGCTTCGTCCAGCAGCTCATCGCTCGGCACGATACGCGCCACGATGCCGCAACGCTCCGCTTCCACGGCATCGATCAGACGACCGCTCAGGCACATTTCCATGGCCTTTGCCTTGCCCACGGCGCGGGTCAGGCGCTGGGTGCCGCCCATGCCCGGCAACACGCCGAGGTTGATTTCCGGCTGGCCGAATCTGGCGTTGTCACCGGCCAGGATGAAGTCGCACATCAGCGCCAGTTCGCAGCCACCGCCCAAAGCGAAACCATTGACCGCCGCGATGATCGGCTTGCGGCGGTTGGCCACGCGATCGCTGTCGCTGAACAGGTCGTCGATGTAGATCTGCGGATAGGTCAGCTCGGCCATTTCCTTGATGTCGGCACCGGCGGCGAAGGCTTTTTTCGAACCTGTCAGGACGATGCAGCCGATGTTCGAGTCCGCCTCGAAGCCATCGAGGGCCTGATTCAGTTCGCTGACGATCTGCGCATTCAACGCGTTCAACGCTTGTGGACGGTTGAGAGTGATCAGGCCAACGCGGCCGTGGGTTTCCAGCAAAATCGTTTCATAGCTCACAGGGGACTCCTTCTTATAGATTGCGCGAAATGACCATGCGCTGAATATCGCTGGTGCCTTCGTAGATCTGGCAGACCCGCACGTCACGGTAGATCCGTTCCAGCGGGAAGTCGTTGAGGTAACCGTAACCGCCAAGGGTTTGCAGCGCCGAGGAGCATACCTTCTCGGCCATTTCCGAGGCGAACAGTTTGGCCATCGACGCTTCGACCAGGGCCGGCTTGCCGCTGTCACGCAGGGCGGCGGCGTAGTGCACCATTTGCCGCGCCACGGCGATCTGGGTCGCCATGTCCGCCAGACGGAAGGCCACGGCCTGGTGCTCGATGATCGGCTTGCCGAAGCTCTCGCGTTCGCGGGCGTAGTCGCGAGCCGCTTCGAATGCGGCGCGGGCCATGCCCACCGATTGCGAAGCGATGCCGACGCGGCCGCCTTCAAGGTTGGCCAGGGCAATCCTGTAGCCATCGCCCTCCTCGCCCAAACGATTGGCCACCGGCACCTTCACGTCTTCGAAGAGAATCTGGCAGGTGTCGGACGCATGCTGGCCGAGCTTGTCCTCGACCCGCGCAACGGTATAGCCCGGCGAGTCGGTCGGCACGATAAAGGCGCTGATGCCGCGTTTGCCAGCGCTCGGATCGGTCACCGCAAACACGATCACCACCCCGGCATTCTGCCCGGAGGTGATGAATTGCTTGCAGCCGTTGAGCACGTAATGATCGCCTTCCAGGCGCGCACGGGTTTTCAGGCCGCTGGCGTCGGAACCGGCCTGGGGCTCGGTCAGGGCGAAAGCGCCGAGCATCGCACCGCTGGCCAGCGGTTTGAGAAAGCGCTCTTTCTGCTCATCGGTGCCGTATTTGAGGATCGGCACACAGCCCACGGAGTTGTGCACGCTCATGATGGTCGAGCAGGCGCCATCGCCGGCGGCGATTTCTTCCAGGGCCATGGCGTAAGCCAGGTAACCGGTGTCGCATCCGCCCCACTGCTCCGGCACCAGCATGCCGAAGAAGCCCAACCCGGCCATCTCGCCGATGGCTTCCTTGGGAAAGCGATGCTCGCGGTCCCATTCGGCGGCGAACGGTTTCAGCCGTTCCTGGGCAAAGTCCCGGGCCATGTCGCGGATTTGTTGTTGGTCGTCATTGGGGATCATGGTGAATCCTTGAATCTGGTTACGACGCAGAACCCTGTGGGAGCGGGCTTGCTCCGGGCGGCGTTCCGACGAAAGCGGTGTGTCATTCAACAAAGATGTCGACTGACACGGCCTCTTCGCGAGCAAGCCCGCTCCCACATGGGATTGGCGTCAGTTTCAGTAGAGGCATTCCACGGCCATGGCCGTCGCTTCACCGCCGCCGATACAAATCGCTGCAACGCCGCGCTTCAGGCCTTTCTGGCGCAGGGCCGAAAGCAGGGTCACCAGAATCCGCGCGCCGGACGCCCCGATCGGGTGACCGAGGGCGCAAGCACCGCCGTGCACGTTGAGCTTCTCGTGGGGGATTTCCAGATGAGTCATCGCGGCCATGCCGACCACGGCGAAGGCTTCGTTGACTTCCACCAGATCGACGTCATTGAGCGACCAGCCGGTTTTCTTCATCAACTTCTTGATCGCACCGATTGGCGCCACCGGGAATAGGCCCGGGGTGTCGGCGAATGCGGCGTGGCCATGAATCACCGCCAAGGGTTTCAGGCCTTGCTTCTGTGCCTGCGACTGGCGCATCAGCACCAATGCCGCAGCACCGTCGGAGATCGAACTGGAGTTGGCCGCCGTCACCGTACCGCCATCGCGGAACGCCGGTTTCAACGAAGCGATCTTGTCCAGCCTGGCTTTTGGCGGCTGCTCGTCATTGCTGATCACCACCTGCTCTTTGCCGACCGTCACGGTCAGCGGCACGATTTCGGCCTTGAAGCTGCCGTCCTTGATCGCCTGCTGCGCGCGAGTGGTCGAGGCAATGGCGAACGCGTCCTGGGCTTCACGGCTGAAGCTGTTGGTTTCGGCGCATTCTTCGGCGAAGGTGCCCATCAGGCGGCCCTTGTCGTAGGCGTCTTCGAGGCCGTCAAGGAACATCGAGTCCTGCACCCGGCCATGGCCCATGCGGTAGCCAGCACGGGCGCGGTCCAGCAGGTAAGGCGCGTTGGACATGCTTTCCATGCCACCGGCGACCACCACATCGGCACTGCCCGCCACCAGCATGTCATGGGCCAGAATCGCCGCTTCCATGCCGGAACCGCACATCTTGTTCAGGGTGGTGCAGCGGGTCGATTTATCCAGCCCCGCGCCCAGCGCCGCCTGACGCGCAGGGGCCTGGCCAAGACCTGCCGGCAGCACGCAGCCGAACAACACTTCGTCGACAGAATCGCTGGCAACGCCAGCGCGTTCCACCGCTGCTTTGATGGCCGCCGCGCCGAGTTGCGGCGCGGTCAGGCTTTTCAGTTCGCCCTGGAAGCCGCCCATCGGGGTGCGGACGGCGCTGACGATAACAATTGGATCGTTGGAAATAGTCATGACAAATCCTCCTTACTTGGCGGCCATGCGCAAGGCACCGTCGAGACGGATCACCTCGCCATTGAGCATGCTGTTTTCAATGATATGCCTGACCAGCCCGGCATACTCGCCCGGTTTGCCTAAACGCGGCGGGAATGGCACGCCAGCGGCCAGGGAATCGCGAACTTCCTGGGTCATGCCGGCCATCATCGGCGTCTCGAAGATGCCCGGGGCGATCGTCATGACACGAATGCCGAAACGCGCCAGCTCACGGGCAGCCGGCAAGGTCAGGCTGACAATCGCCCCCTTGGACGCCGAGTAAGCCGCCTGGCCGATCTGACCGTCGTAAGCCGCGGCAGACGCGGTGTTGATGATCACGCCGCGCTCGCCATCGGCATCCGCTTCGGTCTCGGCAATCGCCGCTGCCGCAAGGCGCAGCATGTTGAAGCTGCCGATCAGGTTGACGTTGATCACCTGGCTGAAACTGGCCAGCGTGTGTGGACCATTCTTGCCGAGAATCTTCTCGCCACGCACGATGCCGGCGCAATTGACCAGGCCATTGAGGCCGCCAAAAGCCTTGACCGTCGCCTGCACGGCGGCTTCGGCCGCCGCTTCGTCGCTGATGTCCGCCACCACGCTGTGTGCGCCAAGGCGCTGGGCCTGGGCTGCAACGGCTTCGGCGTTCATGTCCACCAGCATCACTTTCGCGCCAGCGGCGACCAGTACCTCGGCAGTCGCTGCACCGAGGCCGGAAGCGCCACCGGTGACGATAAAAATCTTGTTCTCGATCTGCATCATTGTTTCCCTGGATTCAAGCTGGAAGGTTCTTCGCCGCGGCCTCTTGAGCCTTGGCGATTTCCTGGTTGCGCAAGATAAAGCGCTGCAATTTGCCGCTGGGGGTTTTCGGCAATTCGCTGACAAATTCGATTTCACGGGGGTACGAGTGCGCCGCCAGACGCTTGCGCACGTGCTGGCGCAGCTCTTCGGCCAACTCGGGGGCGGCGCGGTATTGCGCGCTGAGCACGACGAAGGCCTTGACCAGTTCGGTGCGCTCCGGATCGGGCTTGCCGACCACGGCGGCCTCGACCACGGCCGGGTGTTCGATCAACGCACTTTCCACATCGAACGGACCGACCCGGTAGCCAGAGGTGGTGATCACGTCATCACTGCGACCGACGAAGCTGATGCTGCCGTCCGGGTTCCACTCGACGGTGTCGCCACTCAGGTAATAGTTGCCGACAAAGGCCTTGGTTGTCCCGCCTTCGTAGCCGGCGAACCAGCACATCGGCGACTGGCTGCGGTCGATGGCCAGAATGCCCGGCTGGCCAACGCCGAGTTCCTTGTATTCGTCGTCCAGTACCACAATGCGGTGGCCCGGCGAGGCAAAACCGGCGGCGCCCATGTGAATCGGGTGCTCAAGGCCGTGGTGGTTGCACAGCACCATGCCCAGTTCGGTCTGGCCGTAGTGGTCGTGGATAACCACGTCGAGGTTGTCGGCGAACCAGCGGATCACTTCCGGGTTCAGCGGCTCGCCGGCGCTGCTGACGATACGCAGCTTGCCCTTGATCGATCTGGCGAACTCATCGCCGCCGGCAATCAGCAAGCGGTAGGCCGTCGGCGAACCGGTGAGGTTGGTGATTCCGTACTTGTTAATTACCCGGCAGGTGCTTTCGAGGGTGAACGGGCCATCGTAAAAGGTGATCGGATGGCCCATGGACATTGGCCCGGTGACACCGAAATAAATGCCGTAGGCCCAACCCGGGTCGGCGACGTTCCAGAAGGCGTCCTCCGGGCGCAGATCCACCGCATCGCGGGTGTAGCTCTGGAACGCAACGATGGCCTTGAGCGGCACCGACAGTGCTTTCGACGGGCCGGTAGTGCCCGAGGTGAACATCAGCAGGAACGGGGCTTCGCCGGTCAGTAGCACCGGTTCACAGTCGGCGGAATAATTGGCCAGTTCGGCCCAGAAACTTGAATCGCCACGAACCAGGCCCTGCCCTTTGGGGCCGGTGACGGTCACCGTGGTCGGGCAATCGGCGACTTCGGCAAGTTTCGGCCGGTTCACCGCATCGGTCACCACCACTTTGGCGCCAGAGCAGCTCAGGCGATGCTCGATGGCCTTGGGGCCGAACGCGGTAAACAGCGGTTGATACACGGCTCCGATGCGCCAGGTGGCGAATACGGTGATCAACAATTCGATGTTGCGTGGCAACAGGCCGGCCACCTTGTCGCCTTTCTTCACGCCCTGGGCCAGCAGGTAGTTGGCGAAACGCGCGGCCTTGTCCTGCAAGTCGGTGAAGGTGTACGTCGTGCCGGTGCCGTCGCGTCCTTCCCAGAACAGTGCGATGCGACCCGGCAAGGCATGCCGGTCACAGCATTCGACGCAGGCGTTGAGGGCCGTCAAATCGCCTGCGAGTGCGGCATCGACGGTGTGCTGATAATTGAACTGAGAAGTAGCAGACAAGTAATCGCGCATTGCCAGAATCCCTCTGTGTTTTTATTAGGTTGGGGGGAACCGTAATCAACAGGGAAATACTCGCTCTGCGCGGGGTGGCGGGCAATGGTCAAAGTTATCAAGTTGTCTGACTGCTTTGGCCAAAGCCCGCAGGGTATCAAGTGATAAAGCGCACCCCGGGTTTGGCCCGTTCGTCCACGGTCAGTTCGAACACATCCGGCCTCGCGTAGTGGCCGACCACGTCATAGTCGTAGCGGGCGCATACCAGGTCGTCCGTATCGATTTGCGCGGTAAGCAGCCCGGCGCTGTCGCGCAGAGGTCCTGCGAGGATGTCGCCCATGGGACCGACGATCACGCTGCCGCCGGCGATCAACGGCCGATCCACCGGCCAGTTGGCGATGTCCACACCCAAGGCTTGGGGCGATGCCTGGACCTGACAGGCGCTGACCACGAAACAACGCCCCTCATGGGCAATGTGGCGCATGCTGACTTGCCACATTTCCCGCTCGTCCACGGTCGGCGCGCACCACACCTCCACGCCCTTGGCGTACATCGCGGTGCGCAGCAGCGGCATCATGTTTTCCCAGCACACCAGCGCACCGACGCGCCCGACCTGGCTGTCGATCACCGGCAAGGTCGAGCCATCGCCCTTGCCCCAGATCAGCCGTTCGGTGCCGGTGGGCATCAGCTTGCGGTGTTTGGCCACCAGCCCGGCCTGCGGATCGAAGTACAGCGCGGTGCAATACAAGGTGCTGCCGGCGCGCTCGATCACGCCGATCACCAGATTGGCTCCGGTGCGTGCGGACAGCGCCGCCAGCGCCTCGGTTTCCGCGCCGGGTACGTCGATGGCATTGGCAAAATAGCGGGCAAAGGCTTCGCGCCCTTGCGGCAGGCGATAACCCAATTGGGTTCCAAAGCCCTCGCCCTTGGGATAACCGCCCAACAGTGCTTCCGGCATCACCACCAACCCGGCGCCGGATTCGATGATCGCGTTTTCATAGGACAGGATCTGTTCCAGGGTTTCAGCCTTGCCACCGGGCAAGGCGCCGATTTGCAGGGCCGCAACGATTGATTTTGGCATCTCGGAAACTCCATTCGCATCAGGTGTTGCTCATTCTCCTGCGCCACGTGATCATCAATAAAGACCGATTCACTGCTGAATGATATGAACCAAATGAATATCACCGACGTCGACCTCAACCTGCTCAAAGTCTTCGAAGCACTGCACGAAGAGTCCAGCGCCAGCCGCGCCGCATTGCGCCTGGGCGTGACGCAATCGGCCGTCAGCGCGGCCTTGCGTCGCTTGCGTGAGGTGTATGGCGATCAGCTGTTCGTGCGCACTGGACGCGGCCTGGCCCCTTCACTCAAGGCCAACCAGCTCAGACCGGTGGTCAGCGATGCCCTGAACAAATGCCGGCAAAGCCTGGCGATGGTCGATCCGGCCGCGCAACAGTACGAAGGTCGCTCGGTCACCGTGGGAATGTCGGATGATTTCGAGATTGCCTACGGCCGGCGGCTGATCGAAGAAATCGCCCGGTGCGCGCCGAAACTGCGGCTGATTTTCCGCCAGACCCACAGCCAGATCGTCGCCCAGGCGCTGATGGAGCGCAGCATTGACCTGGCGATTGCCGCGGGCGGGTTCGCCGAGCGGCTGCTCAGCCGTCAGGTGCTGGGGGAAGGCGGCTATCTGTGCCTGGCGGACCCGTCGAGCCTGGTCGAGGGCCAGCAGAGCATCAGTCTCGAGGAGTTTGTAGCCCGCGAACACATTCTGGTGTCGTCCGGCGGTTTTATCGGGATTACCGATGAAGGATTGGCGGCGCTGGGGTTGAGTCGGAGGGTGTGCGCCTCGACCACGCATTTTGCCGCGTTGCCGCATTTGCTCAAAGGCAGCCGGGCCGTGGCGACCATTCCGGCCCATGCCGCCCAAAGCATCGCAACGCTCAGCGGGCTGGCGCTGCTGCCCTGCCCCTTGGCCTTGCCGCGCTACCCGATCGAACTGGGCTGGCGGACCAGCACCCAGCTCGACCCGGTGCTATTGAAAGTGCGCGAGGCGATTGTCGCGAGTTTCGCCTGACGGCCTATGTTATTTGTTGGCCGCCATCAGACGATTGACTTCACTGCGCACCATGTTGGCGTACTCCGGGGGCGACATGCCGTCCAGCTCGGCGCGCACCCATTCCGCCCACTTGCCTTTGCGCTTGGCCCGTTCGCCGAACAACCGCGCGGCCTCACCCTTGGCTTTGCCCAGGTTGTTTTGCCAGAGTTCGAACAGACGGGATTTCTCGTCTTCAAGCGCAGCGCGCTCGGCGAGGGGTTTGTCGGCCAGATTGAAGCTCATGGGAATTTCCTGCTGCGTAAAATAGGCGACATCTTACACTGTAGGACGAAATGTCCTGCGCCGGTTTTTCAGCAAGATGGCCTTCCCGGGCAAAATAGCTGCAACTTTTCCGACGACGGCTGACTCCATTGTTCACTGTCCACTTACCTGCAAGGAGTACTTCAATGGCCCGCAAAACCGCCCTGCAAGCCGCCGAAGATCAAATCAAGGATCAAGCGTTCAGCGAGCTTCAATCGCTGATCGAAGAGTCGGAAAAGCTGCTGAAAAGCAGCGCCTCGCTGGTCGGGGAAGAAGCGGAGACCCTTCGCGGACAAATCGCCCTGAAACTCCAGCAGGCCAAGGATTCGGTGAGCAGCGTACGCGACCGCACCTTGCCCGCGGTCGAGGCCACTGAAACCTATATCGGCGGGCATCCATGGCAAACCGTGGCGATTTCCGCCGGGTTTGGCCTGGTGGTGGGGTTGTTGTTGGGGCGTCGATAAGCACTGGCAAACACTGAGCCTTGTGGGAGCGGGCTTGCTCCGGGCGGCGTTCCGACGAAAGCGGTGTGTCAGCAACTTGGATATTGGCTGACACGGCGCCTTCGCGAGCAAGCCCGCACAGGGATTGCGCAAAACTGACCCGATCAGAGCCCCGCCAGCTCCCGCAAGTTCGCCAGCGTCCGGGCATCCAGTTCAATGCCGTTGACCTGTGACTTGGCGCGCTGATGATGACGCCGATCCCCCGGCAAACGCTTCAGGCCGACACCGTGCATTTGCCGCACCAGTTCCTGGCTGCGTTCGGCAAAACTTTGCCCCGCCGCTTTGCTCGGGTCGATCACGATAAGCAATTGGCCAGTCCAGGGGGTCTTGGCGCCGGGGTGGTTCTTCCAGTCGAATTCGAAGGAAAAATTGCCGCCGGTCAATGCCGCCGCGAGCAACTCGACCATCATCGACAACGCCGAGCCCTTGTGCCCGCCGAAAGGCAGCAACGCGCCGCCCTCAAGAATCGCTTTCGGGTCTGTGGTCGGCTGGCCGAGGCTGTCTACGCCCATCCCTGCCGGCAAGCGTTCACCCTCGCGGGCGGCAATCTGCACATCGCCATGGGCAATGGCACTGGTGGCCAGGTCGAAGACAATCGGCCCGCCATCGGCCCGCGGCGCAGCGAAGGCAATCGGGTTGGTGCCGAACAGCGGCCGGTCGGCACCGTGGGGCACCACGCAGGTCATGCTGTTGACCACGCTCAATGCCACAAGACCTTCATCCGCGAAGGGTTCGACATCCGGCCATAGGGCAGCGAAATGGTGCGAGTTACGGATCGCCAGCACCGCAATGCCGGCACTTCGGGCCTTCTGCACCAGTAACTCGCGTGCCGCCGCCAGGGCCGGTTGCGCAAAACCGTTATTGGCATCGACCCGCACAAACCCTGAAGCCACATCTTCGACCACCGGAACGGCCTGGCCATTGACCCAGCCGCTTTGCAGCGTCGAAACATAACCTGGAATGCGGAATACCCCGTGACTGTGCGCGCCGTCGCGCTCGGCACCGGCGCAGTTTTGCGCCAGCACCCGGGCAACCTCGGCCGATGTGCCGTGACGCAGAAAAATTTTCTCTAGCAAAGCGCTCAGCGCTTCGAGTGACAGGTGTGACGAGACCGCAGTAGACGCGTGATCGTGTGGCGCAGACATCTGAAGCTCCAGACTAATTATTGGAGGGAACAACAGCGTACAAAGACCCGCCGATTAACAACGCGCGGCGAGTAACCTGTCAACCTTTCGCTCAGGGTCGATGAGGTATATCCCTGTCACGAATGCCCGCGGCCCGTGCGTTATCTATTTACCACCCGTGTCAACGCACCGGCTTTTAGTCTCGATGCTCAATCCACCGGCGCCATTGAGTGGCACCCTGAACGAGACTCGACGATGTCTACACCAGTAACTCCGCTGTTTTTCCCCGAGGCGCTGACATTGCGCGGCCGCTGGCGTGAACTTGGCAAAACCCACGGGCTGACGCAAAGGGACTTCGAATGGTTCAGCCATATCGAACTGGCCAGCCAGGCACTGCGCGATGGGCAGACGCCGCCCATGCTGGCGAAGAAAATCCTGCTGAAAATCCCTGGCCTGGAACCCGTGGCGCTGGCCGGCAGTTTTTTGCTGACCGCGACACCCGATGACAACGGCTTGATTCTCTACACCCCGTACGCCGGAATAAAAAAGTTCTCCAGCCGTACGGACCTGACCGAACAACTGGTGACGCAACTCAAGGCGGCCAGCGAAGACGATGACCTGCTGGCCTTCATGGCGCTGTCTCAACGCAAGGCCGTGGTGGACGCCACCGACATTGAGCTGAACTTTCAAACCATTGACGGCGACGTGTTCGAAGACCAGCGCAACACCCTCTCCACCCATCAGCAACTCAACGACCAGGCCCTGCTCGACGAATTGAAAGCACTGCCGTCCCTGACATCGCTGCTCGACGCATTACTCAATGAACAGCTGGCAGCGGCTTTCCCCGGTCTGGATCAGGGCCGGACCCAAGTGAACTTCTACCAGGCAACAACGCCAGAGAACGCTGACGAAAGCCATCCGGCGCGACGCTGGGTCAACTCCCTGTCCCTGAGTGAGGCCGTCCTCCTGCACTATCGCCATCAGCGTTGGCCGTCCGGGTCTTCCCCTGAGTTTTCCCATCCGAAAAAGTCCCCGGCAAAAGCCGACCAGCCACTCTGGGAGGCAGGCGTCACGACGATCTCGCGCCAACTGATCAGCCTGCTGGTCGGGCAGCTCGAAGGTTTCTGGGATGCGGCGAGCGCCGATGGCGCATCACGTCGCAAGTTCTTCGGCCAGGCCATTGCCGATCAGGCCCGAGTGCAACTGCTGCTCAAGCGCGAAGCCGGGATCATCACCCCGGAGCAAAGCCAGGATTTGCACGCGTTGATCTCGACGACCACTCGGACGAACAAATCAATGACGGTCGAAACCGTGCGTCTGTGGGAGTACCAGGCCAATTATGTGGAGTTGGCCGGCTCACTGATGATCAGCGCCGGCAACGCGTTTCTCTACACGCCTACTGAAGGCCTGCAGGTGCTCAAGGACTATCAGGACTTGTGCGATACGGTGCTGAGCAAGTTCAGCGCGGCCGGTCACGAGGATGAGCTCTATGGCCTGCTGAGCCTGGAGGAGCGCCAGCGTTTCATTGGTTTTGACTGGCCAAACGTGACCGGCGAAGTGATTTCCGGCGCGATCTTCCCCAGGCTCTTCGACGGGATCATCGGCAAGCAGCTGCAGAACATGGATTACGCCCTGCAAGTGTTCCGTCACAGTGACGGTGCCGTAGACATCCACGCCCTGTTCGACAAGGCGCTGGATATCCGCTCGATGATCAGCGAGCGCCTGCTGACGCTGGCTACCGACGAACGCTGGAGCACGCGCCCCGTGTTACCCGGCGATCAGCATCCCTCCATGGTGCTGGCCGATACGGTGGCGGCTTTCGTCAAGACCTTCAGCGACATCGAAACACAGATAAACGCAGATTTTGCAGCACAACCGGTCGCTTCCCTGGCCTTGCAACGGGTCTATCTGGAAAACATGAAACCCCGCCTGACCCATGCATTTTCCGTTGGCATCCGTGGCGAGGCCAGTCTGCGGGTACTCGGCGCGACACTGCGGGATGCGGATCGGGCCATTGTCGACACGGTCTTCAACCCGGACCAGCCCGACCGGCAAAACCGCCTGTCACTCAAGGGCTTCCGCCCCGATGCCTACTCATTGACCCTGGAGTGCTCCGGCCAGGAGGATGTCCTGCCCCTGGCTCATTGCCTGCTGTTGACCGAGCGTGGCGGACTCGATTCCTCGCATTCCGGCCGGACGATCCTGTGGACACCCGCCGAGGGCCTGGAAGTCTTTGACACCATCAGTCGTGCAAGGCTGGAACTGAACCGCCGCCTGCTCGAACCACAACAACGCCTGGCGTTGCTGGAAAACCTGACCCCGTCCCAGCGCATCTTTCACCAACGCTACTCATTGGGTCCGCTGCGGCTGATTGAAGGGCCTGTATTGGAGCGGGTCACGCAATCGTCCATCGAGCACTTTTTGGCTCGCTGCGAACACGTACGCACTTTCGATCTGAGCGACACGAAGCAGAAAAAAGCCCTTAAAGCCCTGACCACAACGGTGCTCAACACCAACCTGGGAAGAGCCACGTCGATTGCCCGGGCGATCAGCCAGCAGCAGTCCCTGCCCGCCTGGCTGGGAATGGCTCCGCTGCAAGAGCAGCGACTGCACCTTGAACTGCTGGAGCAATACCGCAACAGCGTTGTTGAGGACAGCAACTGCTGCAACACGCCCACGAACTGAAACTCCAGCAACGGCTGTCCGACAGCGCTTTCGATTTGCTTCAGCAAGTATTCGACATGCCGGACGCCATCGCCCGGGCGGCCGTAGAAGGCGCGCACGCAATCGCCCGGCCACTGCAATTGATCAAGACAAGCGGTGCCGCCGCCGTCACCGCGCTGAGCCTGTACCTGATTGGCCCAGGCACGGACAAGGCAGGCCCGCAAATCCTCTATGCCCCTTACCACCCTGGTGGTTCACCGTTCGTTGAGTTCGACAATGAGGCCAGCATTGTCTCGGCGCTCAACACACCGGGGCCATTGCAGGACATGTTGATACGTCGCCTGCCGGACAGTCAGCAAACAGTGTTTCGCAACCTGTTCAAGTCCACCGCCGGCCAGTCGAGCGAAATCACCCTTGCGTCCAACCCCATCGGCGGCAACCTGTTCACCCAATTGTTCCATGACAACACCCAACTGCTGGTGAAGATGCTCGGCAGCCAGGCAAACGCTACCGCTCAGTCTGACTGGGAGGCCGTCAAACACCTGTTCGGCTCCGGCATCGAGTGCATTTCAGGCCTGCTGCCGGGCAAACTCGCGTATGTGCAGTTTCTTTGGAAGGCCTACAAGGACGCCCTGAACTCAGCCGAAGCCCTGCACGACCATCACTGGACGAGCGCATTGCGCGACTTTATTGCCGGTGCGGCACAAATCGTGTCATTGGGCCGGTTGTCGCTTGAAGGATCGGCCGAAAGCGCCCAGGCAACCGGCGAAGCGGCTGCTGAACCGGTTGCCTCCCCCGTGATCGCACAACCCTGGTCGCGGGTCCGGTCGACCGCAGCACTGCGTACCCGGCTGCAACCGTTCGAAACCACGCTTGAACTCAAGGACCTCGCGAAAAGCAGCACTGACGGCACCTATCTCGAAGCGGGCAGCCAGAAAACCTTCGCCGCCATTGCCGGCAAGGTGTACGGCGTGAACAAGACCGGAGCGGTCTGGAGAACGATCAAAGGCAAGGAAGAAGGCCCCGTGTTACTGGCTGCATCTGACAACCAACTGGTAATCGACCCGGATTCCCACACCGTTCACTTCGGGAAAGTCGTCTCGAAAATGCACAATCGGTATGCCAACGCCTATGTTGCCAGGGAGGTACTGAATATCGAGGCCCGGGGGATGGACGAAATCCGGGCCAAACATCCCGATAAGGCCCGCATGATCGTGCAGGCCATCGACATGGCTCGCTATTACGCGTTCAACAGTCTGCACAACCTGGTACAACTCAGAAAACTCGCCCCGGGCACACGGCTCGATACCTTCCTCAAACAGTTCTTTGATGTTGGTCGGGTCGACAAAGCACTGCTCGAAAAAATCAAACAGGCCATCGTCCCCATCTGCAATGCGCTGGTCGATCCCGATGAAGACTGGATGAACTCGCAACGCTTTATCGTGGGTTCAAGCCGGGACCCGGAGGACAATCTCGTCGCGTTTGTCGTGGACAAGGATCTACAGCGCAATGTGCATTTCACGGAAAAGTTTTTCGATCAACAACTCGACTGGTACAAATCCAGTCTGACACAACCCTTTGATGTCGACGGCCACAGCCAGGCCGTGACCCTGATACACGAGTTCGCTCATTTGTTTTCCGGGGCCGTGGACATTGCATACCTTGAGGCCAGGCTGCCGTTCAGCGATTTGGTAGCGTCGATCACCAGCTATGGCGCAGCAAAGAAACAGACTCAAATGGACTTCCAGCGAGAAGCCTTGTCAATGGAAACGCCCGAGGAGGAACTGTTCGCACGCTGGAACAATGGGCTGCAATCGTGGATCAGCCTGGATTCGATTCCGGATTCTTACCACATCGGCAAGGCTATCCTGCGGCTGACGGGCAGCAAGACCATGGATGAGGCACGAGACGCTTTTTTTGACGTGCAGGATTCGAAGTTCCGAATCGACGTCATTTTGCATAATGCCGACTCGATCGCCTTTTTGATCTGCGAAATGGGCCGGCAACTGGATCCGGTAACGGTGACGGCGTCCACTGGCCTCTGATCCCATCGTAATAACGCGCAGATCCCCGGATCTGCGCTGCACAGCGGTGTTTGTCTTGATCTTTTTTTCGCGCGCCCCTATGGATACTGCTACCCGACAGCAGGCGCTCCAGAGGCGAGGCGCTGAAAAAAAATACCCATTGATGGTTAAATGCCATGACTGATGTTCTCGCAAACTTCCCCCAAGGTTAGAATGCAGGAAATCAGGATGGGCCAATGACCGACCACACCCTCTCGGAAGCCGAATACGATGCCATCACCGATGCCGCTGCGCATTGGTGCATGCGTCTGCACGCCAATGACTGTACCGAGCAAGAGCGCCACGCGTTCGAGCAATGGCGTGATGCGCATCCGCTCCATGCCTTCGAGTACGAAGCGATGCTGGAGATCTGGGATGTCGCCGGCGACTTGCCCCGTCCCGAACCTGTGGTGCCGCTGGTTCGCACCCAACCCGTAAACCCGTGGCGCCGCCTGGCTACTGCAGCGGCGGTGTGTGCCCTGGCACTGCCTTTGGCCGGTTATGGCGGCTGGCACCTGGGCTGGGTTCCGAACGCGTACCAGCATTTCGAAGCGTCCGACAATGTTCGAACGGTCACCTTGAAGGACGGCAGCCAGGTGGAGCTGAACCTGGGCAGCGAGCTGACGTACAGCAACTACAAGGATCAGCGGCAAGTCACGCTGAAAAAAGGCGAAGCCTTCTTCAGTGTCAGCCATGACACCCGTCACCCTTTCGTGGTCAAGGCCGCCGAAGGCCGAATTCGCGTGACCGGAACCCAATTCAACGTCTGGATGTATGAAGACCAGGTCAAGGTCAATCTGATCGTGGGTTCGGTACTGGTCAGCAGCAACGCCGACCTGCAAGGCGACGGTTTGCGCCTTGGCCCGGCGATGCAGGCCAGTTATCGCCACGGCGACTTCATCCCCCGCATCAGCCAGACTTATGACAATGACAGCTCACTGGCCTGGCGCCAGGGCAAACTGGTGCTCGACGATCTGGCCCTGAGCGATGCGCTGCCATTGATCAATCGCTACCTGGACAAACCGTTGATGGTGGCTGACAACAGCACCGGCGCGATCCATATCGGCGGCATCTACAACATCAGAGAGATCAACGGCCTGGTGAAGTCCTTGCCGCGGGTCCTGCCGGTCTACCTGACCCGCAACCAGAACGGCAATCTGGTGGTCAACGCAATTCCGCAAACATCCCCGAAAAGCTGAAAAGGCCGCCACCCTTGCGGGGTGCGGCCTTCAGCGTTCATGCAAAACGCCACTTCCTTACTGCGCGGCCACCTTGGCAGCCTTTGCATCCTGCTGACGAATCGTCTGCACCTGATATTGCGCCAGCTTGTCGGCGCTGACGTTGGGCACCACCGACAGGTTCATGTACAGCATCTGCCCCTGATCGTCCGCCGCCAGCGTGTTGACCCACGCAATGCCCTGGATCTGGTGCACCGAGGCCTGGAAATCCTTGAGGTTTTTAGCGCGGTTTATCGCGTACCACTGCTGCAGAACACGGTCGTTATCCAGATTGGCGTCGCGCAGGCTGAAGGCGTACTGACGATCCCAATCCAGTTTTCCAGGCCATTGCACCACCGGACCGAATTTCGAGCTGTAGACCTCATGGGAAATCGCCTGGACCTGCCCGTCCGCCTGCCTGACGTTGACGGTCTGCCTGTCCATCGGCAAGGACTGGCCGTCTAGCAGGTAGCGGGTCGAATCCTTGGGATCGAGTTGCAAGCGATACAGCGTGAAATGCCTGGACGAATCCACGGTGTGGGTCCAGGCCAGATGCTGATTGAAACCGATGTTGATCAGCGGCAGGCCGGGTAACGCCGCGCCCATGACGTCCAGTTTGCCGGGAATGGTCAGGTGCATCTGATAAAAACGCATGCCACCCACCCACGGAAAGTGCGGATTGGCCAGCAACATGCCGCGTCCGTTGAAGGAACGCTCGCTGCCGACCGCGACGGCGTTGCTGCCCCGGTCCAGGGCAAAGCGCTGCATCCGCGTGGCGGCTACCTGGAACGCTGCCTGTGCACTCGACGTCTGGGCAACGGCTTTGGGTGGTGTGGCACCGGCCAGGGCTTCGGCAAACTGGCCGACGCCACCTTCGACCAACAGGCGCCGGGTCAGCTTGACCAGATCCGACGGGGTGATGTCGCGCACCCAATCGCCTTGGCACTGCGGCGGCAACCCCTGGGCCCGACGTTCGCTCAAGGAGCGGTTGTACCCCGCCACATAGCCTTCGACCAGCTCACGCACTTCGGGGGTCTGGGCCTGCCAGAAACCGGCGACGGCTTGCGGGGGTGTTCAGCCAGGTGAAGAACATATCGCTGACCAGGTTCTCACGCTCTTCTACGGTGAACTGATCCGGCCCGAAGTACCGCGAACGTTCGCCATTCACCGTAGTGATTTCGTTGGCCAGCAGGCACAGGTTGTCCTGGGCGTAGGCATAGCCGATGCCGTAGCCGAGCCCGCGCTCATTGACGGCGCGGATGTGCGGCACGCCGAAACCGGTTCGGCGGATGTCGGCGCTCGTTGGCGCCGGCGTACCACTCGCGCTCGCCGCAAGGCTCAGCCCCAGGCTCAACCCCAAAGTCACACCCGCCAGGCTCAACCTGGTTAACTGGCTGGAAATAATCACGCTCGCTCCTGATCGAAAAAACGATGGCCACAGGTGCGCATATCCACGCGGACCGGGCCTCCCTGTAGGGACGAAGCTCACCACAAAAATTTAGGGATTTACCGTGAAACTGCCCATGGACTGACAGGTTGATCACGCGATGGCGACAAATTTTCTACATTTGAGCCTTCATGATTCGGACTGCTCATACATCTAGTCCTGTAAGAGCGCCCACTTTTTCCTGATCAGGCTCTGAAAAGGAGTTTTTGCAATGTACAACTCGCAACTGCCAACGGACGGTAGCAATGCGCCAAAGGGTACTTCCATGGGAGTCGGCGCATTCGAGCCGCGTACCGATCGCCACCGCAACGAGCGGATCAGGATCCTGCTCAAAAGCTTTGGCCTTCGAACCAGCCTGATCCGCCTGAAAGTCATCGATGCCCTGCTGACGGCCGCCGAAAGCGACCGCAGCCTTGGCGTGCGCGGCGTGCACAGCCAATTGCTGGACCTGGATGTTCCCCTGTCCTTTCTCAGCGTGCGTGAAGTGCTAAAGCGCTTGTGCAGCGAAGGCGTGATTGTCCTCAACCCCGACAAAAGCTACAGCCTGCATCCCCAGGCTGCTGCCATTCTGCGCAACCAATGATCGAATGATCAGGGCTTGACCTTGCGGCGCATCACGCCATTGACGACCACCACTATCACTGCCACACCAATGGCGATGTACTGGAACATTTTTTCGCTGATGACGCCGGTGTTCTGCAACCAGGAAAGGCCAAACATGATCCCCAGCACCACCAGGGAGATCAGAATCGAGTATTTCAAACGTTGCGACTGAGTCATTGCGGGTTCCTGAATCTGAAAATGTATCCGGTTTGTATCGACACGCATGCCAAGCGCTTACCCGGTTTCGGGGATAAGCCGCTACAAGCGGGGTCTCATGTTACAGCCGATGAAGAGTTTTAGCTTCATTGCGGCGATTACCATGAGGACTTTCAAATGTTGCGTCGAATCACACTGCTGATTCCCCTGCTTGCCATCCTGACCCTGAGCGGATGCATTGTTTTCCCCCACGGGGGCTGGCACCACGATCACTATGACAACCATGGCGGACCGGGTTACTACCAGCATCGTTAACCGCTGCTCAATGTCCAGAATTCTTGCGGTAAAAGTCATTGCCGGGCTGGGCACACAGTTCCACCAGCCAATCGACAAACACACGCACCCGCCGGGATAACTGGCGGTGCGGCGGATAAAGCGCCGTCATCGGCATGCCCGGTGGCGGCACTTCCTTCAGCACTTCACATAAACGTCCCTCTTCGAGTTGGCGCGCCACGTGATAGTACGGCGTCTGCACCAGGCCATATCCCGCCTCGCACGCCGCCAGATAGCCATCGGCACTGTTGACCGCCACCTGCTTGGGCAGGTCRACCGACCGCACCTGGCCATCCACGACAAACTCCAGCCCATAGCGTTTGCCACTGCTGCTGGAGACGTACTCGACCATCCGGTGCCCGCTCAGGTCATCCAGGGTATGTGGCGCTGCGTGCCGCTGCAGGTAGTCGGGGCTGGCACAGGTCACCTGATCCATCATCACCAGCGGCCGCGCCACCAGCGAATCGTCCAGCGACGAACCACCGCGCAAGACACAATCGACACCCTCGCGTATCAGGTCCACCGGCCGGTCATTCAGGCCGATTTCCAGTTCGATCAACGGATAGCGGGCGGTGAATTGCGGCAGTGCCGGAATCACAATCAGGCGCCCCACGCCCGCCGGCATGTCCACTCGTAACAACCCCTTGGGATTATGACGTGCAGCACTGAACACTGCTTCGGTCTCTTCCAGATCCGCCAGCAAGCGCACGCAACGCGGGTAATAGGCCGCACCGTCGAGCGTCAGGCTGATCTGCCGCGTGGTGCGTTGCAGCAGTTGCACCCCCAGATGCGCCTCCAGTTGCTTGATCAGAATGGTTACCGAGGCCCGGGGCAATTGCAGGCTGTCGGCGGCCCTGGCAAAGCCACCCAACTCGACGATTCGGGTAAAGACGCGCATGGCGTTGAAACGGTCCATTGCTGGCTCCACCGGCTGATTATTTAGATTTAACGAATAGTGATAGCCGTTTTAGCCGGTTTATCTTGTTTCTGTCGAGGCGAACAATGGCGATTCATTTCACAGGGAGCTGATTTCATGCACACACGTCAATTGGGAAAGAACGGTCCGCAGGTATCGGCCATCGGCCTGGGCTGCATGGGCATGACCGACTTCTACACCACCGGCACGGACACCCGCGAAGCCACGGCCACCTTGCACCGCGCGCTGGAACTGGGCGTCAACCTGCTCGATACCGCCGACATGTACGGCCCTCACACCAATGAAGAACTGATCGGCAAGGCCATTGCCGGCAAGCGCGATCAGGTGTTCCTGGCCAGCAAGTTCGGGATCGTCCGCGACCCGGCCAACCCTACCGCCCGTGGCGTCAACGGTCGGCCGGAATACATTCGCCAGTCCATCGACGGCAGCTTGAAGCGCCTGGGCGTGGACACCCTCGACCTGTATTACCAGCACCGAATCGACCCGCAGGTGGCCATCGAAGAAACCGTCGGCGCCATGGCTGAACTGGTCAGTGCCGGCAAGGTGCGTTATCTGGGATTGAGCGAGGCCTCGGCGGCGACTTTGGAGCGGGCGCACAAGGTTCATCCGATCAGTGCGTTGCAAAGCGAATATTCGTTGTGGAGTCGCGACCAGGAAGAAAACGGTTGCCTGGCGGCCTGCCAGCGCCTGGGCGTCGCCTTTGTGCCTTATAGCCCGTTGGGCCGAGGGTTTCTGACCGGCGCATTGAAAAGCCCGGATGATTTCGCGGCGGACGATTATCGTTGTTTCAGCCCACGCTTCCAGGGCGAAAACTTCGCGAAAAACCTGCTGCTGGTGCAACAGGTACAAGCGCTGGCAGCAGAAAAAGGCGTGACGGCGGGCCAACTGGCGCTGGCGTGGGTGCTGGCCCAGGGCGACTACCTGATTCCGATTCCGGGCACCAAGCAACGCAAATACCTGGAAGAAAACGTGGCCGCTCTGGAGGTGACGCTGAACGCCGAAGAACTGCACGCGCTGGAAGCAATCTTTCCGGCGAATGCCACCGCTGGCCTGCGTTATCCGGAAGAAGTCATGAAACTGCTCGACCGCTAAGGGTTGCCGGCCCGTTCGATGAACCGGGCGGGCCGGGCAACATGGCGTCAGGCCTCTTCCGAGAGAACACTGCCTGGCCTCACCATGGGGCCGTTGTTCTTGCCGTAAGTTTCCAGGTTTTGCAGCACGTAGATCGCTTTTTTGAATTCGGGAACCAGGTAGTTGGCGTACTTGTTACCCTTCAGATTGTTATTCTGGATGTTCTCCAGTTGCGTGGCGAAATATTCCAGTGCATTAAACTTCGCGTCAGGGTCCTTGATGCCAAACCGGTCGAACTTGTTACCGGCATTGCTCAGCGTGACCGCCGTCACATCACTGATCAGGCCACGTTCTTTCAGAAAGACACTGAGACTGCCCATGGATTTGACTGAAATATTAGTAGGATCAAAACCCTTCATCTGCTTGCGCAACTTCATCTTGTCCATCTTGACTGTATCCAGTTCAACTGGATTGTTGCCCACCAAGTCAAGCATCTGCCTGACCTTGACGCTCTGGGGAACAGCCTTTGATCTGCTGGCGGCATCTCGAACCAGCAGGCCCGCTTTCGCGGTCCAGGCGCCGGTATATCCGATAGTCATTGAAAACTCCTTGTTTGACCAAGTTAGGAGGTCAGGAGTATCGGCCGGAGCACTTGAGGCCACCAAACTTTAATTCAGAGTTTTAACAATTCTCGTACAATTAAGATACATACTGTAAAACTTCTTGTTTATTGGATCTTGGCACATTAAAGAATGGTCCTTCAGACTTTTCTTACATAGCGACTAGTTGGTTTTCATCAATACCGATACTTACCCTCGGCATTTCAACCTGACGATTTTGTAATGTGCCCCTCATCTGCCTGACAGCGTTGATCTACCATCATCGAATGGCAGACCTTTGTAGCAATTAGAAACACTCCTTGAATGCCTGACCAATAAAAATGGTCAGAATGCGTTTTTTTGCCCGTTAGCCGAGACGAACCCCATGCGAAACCCTCTGCGTCTGATCGCCCTGAGCGCCCTGTTCATGTCCTCCCTGGCCCAGGCCGCCGACCTCATTCCGATCGAGGTTCATCGCGACGCCAACTGTGGCTGCTGCAAAAAATGGATCACTCATCTGGAGGCCAATGGCTTCAAGGTCGAAGACCACGTCGAAGCCAACATGAGTGAGTTCAAGCAACAGCATGGCGTGCCGCCGCGCCTGTCGTCGTGCCACACCGCGTTGATCAACGGCAAATTCGTCGAAGGTCATGTCCCGGCCGACCAGGTCCTGGCCTTGAGCAAGCGCGACGATCTGCTGGGCGTCGCTGCCCCCGGCATGCCCATGGGTTCGCCCGGCATGGAAATGGACGGCATGAGCGATGCCTATCAGGTCATCGGCCTGAAAAAGAACGGCACTGACGTGGTGGTTGCGGACTACCCCGCTCATTGATGTCCGGCGCGTACCTCGGGCTGTTTTTCGCGGCATTCGGTGCTGCCACGCTGCTGCCGTTGCAATCCGAAGCGGTGCTGGTCGGATTGCTGCTCAGCGATCGGTATTGGCTCTGGGCACTGCTGGCGGTGGCAACGTTCGGCAACGTTCTGGGGTCGCTGCTTAACTGGTGGCTGGGGCGCGGCATCGAGCGGTTCGGCGACCGACGCTGGTTTCCGGTGAGCCCCCGGCACCTGGAGAAAGCCCGGTTTCATTACCAACGCTACGGCCACTGGTCATTGCTGCTCAGTTGGCTACCGGTGATCGGCGATCCGCTGACGCTGGTCGCCGGGGTCATGCGCGAGCCGCTGGGGCGCTTCCTGCTGATCGTCACCCTGGCCAAAGGTGCCCGCTACGGCGTGCTGGCCATGGCGACTTTGGGCTGGATGGGTTGAACCATCGAGGGCGGCGGTTGCCTGTGTTTAATGCCGCCCTAATCGAGCCGATCCAGCATCGGCGGATTTTCCATGGAGCCCACCCATGTCGCCCCCCTTCTCCCGCTGGTTACCCGGTCTGCTGCTAACCGCCGCCCTGCCCGTCATCGCCCACGCCGAAGGAGCGGGATACGGCCCCGAGCTGCAAGGTTTCGACTACCCCTACACCCTCAAGCACTTCGCCTTTGAATCCCAGGGCCAATCCCTGCAAATGGGTTACATGGACGTCGCCGCCCACGGCAAGGCCAATGGTCGCAGCGTGGTGCTGATGCACGGCAAGAATTTCTGCGGCGCCACCTGGGACAGCTCGATCAAAGCCCTCAGCGACGCCGGTTATCGGGTCATCGCCCCGGACCAGATCGGCTTCTGCACCTCCAGCAAACCGGCGCACTATCAGTACAGCTTCCAGCAACTGGCGACGAACACCCAGCAATTGCTCAAGGCCCTGGGCATCCAGAAAGCCGCCCTGCTGGGGCATTCCACCGGCGGCATGCTCGCCACTCGCTATGCCTTGCAATACCCCGAACAGGTCGAGCAACTGGCGCTGGTCAACCCCATCGGCCTGGAAGACTGGAAAGCCCTCGGCGTGCCTTACCGCACGGTTGACCAATGGTACGAACGCGAACTCAAACTCAGCGCCGACAGTATCCGCAATTACAAACGCAGCACCTATTACGGCGGCCGCTGGAAGCCGGAGTTCGATCGCTGGGTCGACATGCTCGCCGGCCTGAACAAAGGCCCGGGACATACGCAAGTCGCGTGGAACTCGGCGCTGATCTACGACATGATCTTCACCCAACCGGTGTACTACGAATTCCAGAACCTGAAGATGCCGACCCTGCTGTTGATCGGTACGTCCGACACCACCGCCATCGGCAGTGACATCGCCCCGCCCGAGGTCAAGGCGAAGATCGGGCACTACGACGTCCTCGGCAAACAGGTGGCCAGGCTGATTCCCCAGTCCACGCTGGTCGAACTCCCTGGCATGGGCCACGCGCCTCAGATGGAAGAACCGGCAGAATTCCACCAGGCCCTGCTCGCCTGGCTGAACAAGACCAACCCCGTGCGTTAAAGAGGAAAGGCGATGCCTGTGCAGATTGCAGTGCTTGATGATTGGCAGGATGTGGCGCGGGACGTGGTGGACTGGTCGGCGCTGGACAGTGTCGGCCAGGTGAGTTTTCTCCATGACTACCCCACCGATACCCCATCCCTGGCCGAGCGCCTGGCCGGGTTTGAGGTGATCTGCGTGATGCGCGAACGCACCCGTTTCGATGAAGACCTGCTGCGCCGCCTGCCGAAGCTCAAACTGCTGGTGACCGGCGGCATGCGCAACGCCGCCCTGGACCTGAAAGCCGCTGCCGCGCTGGGCATTCAGGTCTGCGGCACCGACAGCTACAAACACGCCGCACCGGAACTGACCTGGGCGCTGATCATGGCCGCAACCCGCAACCTGGTGGTCGAAGCCAATGCCCTGCGTGCCGGCCAGTGGCAACAAGGCCTGGGTGGCGACCTGCATGGCAAGACGCTGGCCATCCTCGGTCTGGGCAGCATCGGCCAGCGAGTCGCACAGTTCGGTCAGGTGTTCGGCATGCGCGTCATCGCCTGGAGTGAAAACCTCACCGCCGAACGTGCGGCGCGGGTCGGTGTGACCTATGTCGGCAAACAGGAACTGTTCGAACAGGCCGACGTGCTGTCGGTGCACCTGGTGCTCAGCGAGCGCAGTCGCGGTCTGGTGGACGCGCAAGCCCTTGGCTGGATGAAACCCACGGCATTGCTGGTGAACACCGCTCGCGGACCGATTGTCGATGAAGCGGCGTTGATCAAGGCGCTGCAGAAACAACGGCTGGCCGGTGCCGCCCTGGACGTCTTCGAGCAGGAGCCGCTGCCCGCCCACCATCCGTTCCGGACCCTGGACAATGTGCTGGCAACACCCCATGTCGGCTACGTGAGCCAACAGAACTACCAGCTGTTTTTCTCGCAAATGATCGAGGACATTCAGGCCTGGTCGGCAGGGGCTCCGATTCGTCTGCTGGGTTGATACCGCGTCATAATGCTTCGTCGGACCGCCGCCCATGTTGTGTTCGACGAAAATCCTATGTGGGATCGTCAGCGCACACACTGTGTAAGGCACAAAACCATGCCTGCGCCCCGTCATGGGCTTTCCTTGAAAGCACCGCCAGAACGTAATGAATAATTGTTCATGCTGCGGTGTTCTCAAGACATCAACCCTGAACATGAGGTTGCCGGGGCAGCAGGCCCCTTCAATTGTTCAAGCCGTTGGCTGTCTCAACCATGCGCTGCATCTGGCAGGGCGCGACCTGATCCGAAACCCATGAACCTAAGGAGCAAAGCCCATGAATATTCGTTTTGCTGTTCTGATGACCCCGCTGTTGCTGACCGTTGCGTTGTCCGGCTCCCTCGCCCTGGCCAACGGTGGTGGCGGCGGTGACGACATGCCCACCAGGCCCAGCTGCCCGAAAGGTCAGGTGCTGGATACCAGATCGCATCGGTGCGTCAGGCAGACCAGCAACCTGGTGCCTGACGAAGACCGCACCAACTATGCCTATCAACTGGCCAAGGACGGGCGTTATGAAGAAGCCCTGGCCCTGCTCGACACGCTGAAACAGCCAAACACGGCAAAAGCGTTGAACTATCGCGGTTACGCCACGCGTAAACTGGGACGTACCGACGAAGGCATCGGCTATTACCTGCAATCGGTGAAACTCGACCCGCAGTACGCGCAGGTCCGCGAATACCTCGGCGAAGCCTATGTGGTCAAAGGCCGGCTGGATCTTGCGCAGGAGCAACTGCAGCAGATCAAATCCATCTGTGGCAGCACCCAGTGCGAGGAGTACCAGGACCTGGCCGAAGCCATCAACGGTTCATCGAAAACCTGACAACCCGAGCGGACGGAGGTCGCCATCGCCAGCGATCAGGCAATACGAACGGAACTGAACCAGCATCTGGCGCGTTTATGGCGCTACGGCCTGCTGCTGTCCCGGCAACGGCATGTCGCCGATGACCTGGTGCAGGCCACCTGCGTGCGAGCGCTGGAACGGGCCGGGCAATTCATGCCGGGAACGCGCATGGACCGCTGGCTGCTGAGCATTCTGCATTCGATCTGGCTCAACGAAGTCCGCGCCCAACGGGTGCGCCAGGGTCAGGGTTGGGTGGATGCCGATCAGGCCTTGTCGTTCGATGGTGAATCCGTGGCCCAGACCCACGTGTTGGCGGCGCAGGTCATCCGTCGCGTCGATGCGTTACCCGAGACCCAACGCGAAACGGTGTTTCTCGCCTATGTCGAAGGCTTGTCCTACCGCGAAGTCGCTGAAGTGTTGCAAGTGCCCATCGGCACGGTCATGAGTCGCCTGGCCACCGCTCGGGCGAAACTGGCCGAATATCCACCGTTGCACACGGTGCCCAACCCTAACCGAGGAGAACATTGATGAGCACGATACCCTCGGACGAACAACTGGTGGCTTACCTCGACAACCAACTCGATACCGAGCAGCGCTCGCGCATCGACGCGGCCATCATCGCCGACCCGATGCTCGGCCTGCGCCTGCAATGGCTGGATCGCAGCAGCCTGCCGTTCAAGGACGCCTACGATGAACTGGCCCGGCAGGCGCCGGTGGATCGCCTGCAAGCCATGCTCGCCACGCTACCCTCACCCGCCCGCCCCGGGCTCAATCGCCGCTGGTTCCTGGCCGCCGCGGCCGGGCTGTTGGCCGGCGGCGTACTGACGGACCGTTTGTTCCTCGGCTGGCAAGCGAGTCAGCAGACACACAACTGGCGCGGCCTGGTGGCCGATTACATGGCGCTCTACGTGCCAGAAACCCTGGATCATTTACCCGCCGATGAAGCCGCCCAACGGGCACAACTGCGAACCATCGATGCGCGCCTGGGCCTCGATCTCGCGCCGGCAAAACTGAGCCTGCCCCGTGCCGAGTTCAAGCGTGCGCAAATCCTCGAGTACGACGGTGCGCCCATCGCCCAGATCACCTACCTCGATCCGGCGCACGGCCCCATGGCGCTGTGCATCACCCGCTCCAACAGCGGCAACCGCCAAATCGCCCATGAACGGCGGCGCGAGCTGAACATCGTGTATTGGGCTGACATGGAACACGCCTGGATGCTGATCGGGCATCAGCCGATCGCGGATCTGGAGGAGATGGCCAAGTTGTTGCGTAGTCGACTGAGTGCCTGAGCAGCGCTATCCCGAGCGCCAGTCAAGCCGAAGCCGGCAACCATAAGCGAAACCGCGCCCCGCCCAGCGGCGAGGCTTCCACCGTCAGCGTGCCGCCCTGGGCCTCCAGCGCGCGGCGGCTGATCGCCAGTCCCAATCCGAAACCACCCGTAGCGCGGTCGCGACTGCGGTCGAGGCGGTAAAACGGTTCGAAGATCCGCTCGCGCTCGTCATCCGGAATACCGATGCCGTCATCGTCGACCCAGATTTCACAGCCCCCGGTATACACCTGCACACCGATCTGAATACGCTTCTCGCAGTAGCGCATGGCGTTGCGCAGCAGGTTTTGCAAGGCGCGGGCGGTCAGGCGCGGGTCCAGGCTGAAGCGTTCGAACTGGCCGTGGAGCAGCACGTCGATGACGATTTCCGGGGACTCCATTTCCTCGTCGACGCTGCCGAGGATGCTGTCGATGAATTCATCCAGCGACACTTCGACCTGCTCCGGTAGCCGCGCCGGGTTTTGCAGGCGACTGTAGGACAGCAGTTCCAGTACCAATTCATCGAGTTCACGAATGTGCGCCACCAGGCTTTGCAGGCGCTCGCGGCTGGCCGCCGGCAAGTCGTCGGACAGTGCCAGCGCCAGGCCGAAATCCAGGCGCGTCAGCGGCGTGCGCAACTCGTGGGACACCGCATTGAGCAAGTCCCGCTGCTGGTTGAGCAGGTTCTCGATGTCGCCGGCCATGGTGTCGAACACACTGGCCAGGCTGCCGATGTTGGAGCTCGGAGAGATTTGCGTGCGCTCGCCCAAGTGGCCCTTGCCAAAGCGTTCGGCCGCGCCCTTGAGGCGTTCCAGATCACGCCAGTGCGGGCGCAGCCAGAGCAACAGGCACGCGAGCATGGTCGCGCCGATCAGGACGTTGATGCTCCAGTACAACAGATTGACGTCCAGCGGGTCCGGTGGCACGACCATTTGCACCACGGTGCGCTCATTCAGCGGCGCGACCGCCAGCGTGCGCCAGCCCCAGTCGCCCACGCGCACGACGTTCTCGCCGTGGCGCAAGCGCTGCTGTTCTTCAGGCGTCAGGCTGCTGTCGTCATTGTCACTGAGCACGATGTGCAGTGGATTGAAGTCCTTGTCCATTTCAGCGGCCAGGGCCGGCCACTGTTCGGCCGGGGCCGCGTGAAACTGTTTGACAATCAGCGTTTGCAGCCCACGGGAATAATCGAGGTTGTAGGTGACAAAGCGCTCGTGGAACACCTTGACCACCAGATCCGGCACCAGGTAAATCGCGGCGCTGAACGAGACGATGGTCACCAGGTACAAACGAAAGAGGATTCTGAACATCGGCTCAGCATTCCCACTCGGATCGACTGAACAGGTAACCCTTGCCCCACACGGTCTTGATCTTGCGCGCCTCGCCGGCGTGGTCGTCGAATTTGCGCCGCAGCTTGGAAATTGCCACGTCCACCGAACGGTCGGTGCCGTTGAATTCGATGCCGCGCAAGCGTTGCAGGATCTGGTCGCGGCTCAATACTTCGCCGGCATGCCGGGCCAGCACCACCAGCAGGTTGTACTCACCGCTGGACAGCTCCACCAATTGCTCGCGCCAGGTCACGGTGCGTTCAGACAAATCGATGCACAGGTTGCCCATCAGAATGCGGTCGTTGGCGGTCTGCGGCTCGCTGAGGCTGCTGCGGCGGAGCAAGGTCCGCACCCGGGCCAGCAGCACCCGCGGCTCGCAGGGTTTGGTGACGTAGTCGTCGGCACCCATTTCCAGGCCCAGGACCTGGTCGTGGCTGTCGTCGCGGGCAGTGAGCATCAGGATCGGCAAGGTCGCAGAATCGGCGCGCAACAGGCGACAGACTTGCAAGCCGTCGAGTCCGGGCAGCATCAGGTCGAGGATCACCAGGTCCGGCGGATTGAGCCGCGCACGTTCGCGCACATGGTCACCGCGACCGATCACGCTGACGGAATAACCGTTGCGTTCCAGGTAGCTGGCAATCAGTTCGGCGAGGGCGGTGTCGTCTTCGACCAGGAGGATGTTGGGCATGGGGTGTTTCCAGAAAGAGCTGTGGCGTCTGCACCGGCCTCTTCGCGAGTAGGCTCGCTCCCACAGGGGACCGCATTTCAACTGTGGGAGCGAGCCTGCTCGCGATGGCGGCCTGTCAGGCGCAATAGAAATCAAGGACTGAAGGATATACGCCCTCACGCACACCTGAGTAAAACCCTTACACAATTTCACACAGCACCAACAAAGCTTCACCGCTACCCTCGCCGTCGCCCAGTAGGATGCTGGGGGTCTTTATTGGGGTATTACATGTCGAAGAATCTGCTTGCCAGGCTCAGCCTGATTGCACTGGCGTTGACACTGGGCGCGTGTGACAAGTCCTCGAACGCCGAGGAACAGGCGCCGCTGGCCACGGTTCGCATCGAGACCATCGAAGCGCGGCCACTGACCATCAGCAGCGAACTGAGCGGGCGGATTGCCGCACCGCGCATGGCCGAAGTGCGTGCCCGCGTGGCTGGCGTGGTCTTGCAGCGCACCTTCCGCGAAGGCAGTGACGTGAAACAGGGCGATGTATTGTTCCGCATCGACCCTGCGCCGTTCAAGGCTGACCTGGACAGTGCCGAAGCGGCGTTGCACAAGGCCGAAGCCAATGCGTTCCAGGCCAAATTGCAGGAGCAACGCTACGCCCGGTTGATCGACGACAAGGCCATCAGCGGCCAGGACTACGACAACGCCCGGGCCAACGCACGGCAGACCGCCGCCGACGTCGCCGGCAACAAGGCTGCGGTGGAACGCGCCCGGCTGAACCTCGGTTACGCCACCGTCACCGCGCCGATTTCCGGGCGTATCGGTCGCGCGCTGGTCACCGAAGGCGCGCTGGTCGGGCAGAACGAAACCACGCCGCTGGCACTGATTCAGCAACTGAACCCGATTCACGCCGACCTGACCCAGTCCACCCGCGAACTCAACGAACTGCGCCGCGCCTTCCGTTCCGGTCAGTTGCAGCAGGTCGGCCAGGACCAGGCCAAGGCCACGCTGATTCAGGATGACGGGAGCCTCTACCCGCTGCCGGGCAAAATGCTGTTCAGCGACATCACCGTCGACCCGGGCACTGGCCAGATCATCCTGCGCAGCGAGTTCCCCAACCCCGACCTCGACTTGCTGCCCGGCAGTTTCGTGCGCGTGCGCCTGGAACAAGCGGTCAACCAGCAGGGTATCAGCGTGCCGCAACGGGCCATCCAGCGCGACAGCGCTGGCATCGCCCAGGTGCTGCTGCTCGACGCCGAACAGCGGGTCGGGCAGCAACCGGTCGAACTGGGCGCCGTGCAGAACGATCGCTGGATCGTCACCGGCGGCCTGAAAGCAGGCGACCGCATCGTCATCGAGGGCCTGCAGCACGCCCGCCCCGGCGAGAAAGTGCAGATCGACGACACCCCTCTTCCACTTGCCCAGGCGACTGGTCAGTAAGCAGGACGCTTTTTTATGCCGCAGTTCTTTATCGACCGCCCGGTATTCGCCTGGGTGGTTGCCTTGTTCATCCTGCTGGCCGGTGCGCTGGCCATTCCGCAACTGCCGGTGGCGCAATACCCCGACGTCGCGCCACCGCAGATTGAAATCTATGCCGTGTACCCGGGCGCTTCGGCGCAAACCGTGGACGAGAGCGTGGTCAGCCTGATCGAGGAAGAGCTCAACGGCGCCGATCACCTGTTGTATTTCGAATCCCAGAGCAGCCTGGGCAGCGCCACCATCAAGGCCACTTTCCAGCCGGGCACCAATCCGGAACTGGCTCAGGTGGATGTGCAGAACCGCCTGAAAGCCGTGGAGTCACGCCTGCCGCAAGCGGTCATCCAGCAAGGTTTGCAAGTGGAGAAAGTCTCCTCCGGTTTCCTGCTGTTGATCACCCTCACGTCCAGCGACGGCAAACTCGACGACGTGGCGCTCAGCGATTATCTGGCGCGCAACGTGATGAACGAGATCAAGCGTCTGGATGGCGTCGGCAAGGCGCAGCTGTACGGCGCCGAACGGGCGATGCGGATCTGGATCGACCCGCAGAAACTGCTCGCCTTCAACCTGACGCCGGCGGACGTCAACACCGCCATCGTCGCGCAAAACGCCCAGGTGTCGGCGGGCAGCATCGGCGATCTGCCGACCCGCACCACCCAGGAAATCACCGCGACCATTCTGGTCAAGGGTCAGTTGTCGACCCCCGAAGAGTTTGCTGACATCGTCCTCAAGGCCAATCCGGACGGCTCGACCGTGCGCATCAGCGACGTGGCGCGGGTCGAGATCGGTAGCCAGGAATACCAGTTTTCCACACGCCTGAACGGCAAGCCGTCCACCGCCGTCGCCGTGCAGTTGTCGCCTGGTGCCAACGCCCTGAACACCGCGACCCTGGTGCGGGCGAAGATGGACGAACTCAAGCGCTATTTCCCGGCGAACGTCGAGTACTCGATCCCGTACGACACCTCGCCTTTCGTCAAGGTTTCGATCACCAAGGTGGTCTACACCCTCGGCGAGGCCATGCTGCTGGTGTTCGCGGTGATGTTCCTGTTCCTGCAGAACATCCGCTATACGCTGATTCCGACCCTGGTGGTGCCGGTGGCGTTGATGGGCACTTTTGCGACGATGCTGGCGCTGGGGTTTTCGATCAACGTGCTGACCATGTTCGGCATGGTGCTGGCCATCGGCATTCTGGTGGACGACGCCATCGTGGTGGTGGAGAACGTCGAACGGATCATGGCCACCGAGGGCCTGTCGCCCAAGGAAGCCACGCGCAAGGCCATGCAGCAGATCACCGGGGCCATCATCGGCATCACCCTGGTGCTGGTCGCGGTGTTCATTCCGATGGCGTTCATGCAGGGCTCGGTCGGGGTGATTTACCAGCAGTTTTCGCTGTCGATGGCCACCTCGATCCTGTTCTCGGCCTTCCTCGCCCTGACCTTGACCCCGGCCCTGTGCGCGACATTGCTCAAGCCGATTGCCAAAGGCGAGCACCATGAAAAATCCGGATTCTTCGGCTGGTTCAACCGCCGGTTCGAGCAACTGACCGAGCGCTATCAGGATTGGGTGGCCTACGCGTTGAAACGCACTGGGCGCTACCTGCTGATCTACGGCGTGCTGCTGATCGGTCTGGGCTTGGCCTTCAGTCGCTTGCCCTCTTCGTTCTTGCCAGTAGAAGACCAGGGTTACACCATCACCGACATCCAGTTGCCTCCGGGTGCGAGCAAGAACCGCACGGTGAAGGTGGCTGAGCAAGTCGAGGCGCACAACGCTACCGAGCCGGGTATTCGGGACAGTGTGGTGATCCTGGGTTTCAGCTTCTCCGGCAGTGGCCAGAACGCAGCACTCGCCTTCAGCACACTCAAAGACTGGTCCGAGCGCGGCAGCGACGATTCGGCGGCTTCGATTGCCGACCGGGCCAACGTCGCCCTCAGCCAGATCAAGGACGCGGTGACCTTTGCCGTACTGCCGCCGCCTGTGGATGGCCTGGGTACGTCCAGCGGATTCGAGTTCCGCCTGCAGGATCGCGGTGGTCTCGGCCATGAGCGGTTGATGGAAGCCCGCACCGGGTTACTCGCGGCGGCCGAAAAAAGCCCGATCCTGATGAACGTGCGCGAAAGCGCCCTGGCCGAGGCGCCGCAGGTGCAACTGGTGGTCGACCGCAAGCAGGCCAACGCGCTGGGGGTGTCCTTTGCCGACGTCGGCAACGTGCTGTCCACGGCCGTGGGCTCGGCCTACATCAACGACTTCCCCAATCAGGGGCGGATGCAGCGCGTCGTGGTGCAAGCCGAAGGCGATCAACGCAGCCAGGTAGCTGACCTGCTGAAGATTCACGTGCGCAACACCCAAGAAAAAATGGTGCCCTTGTCGGCCTTTGTGCAGGCCAAATGGACTCAGGGCCCGGCGCAGTTGACCCGCTACAACGGCTACCCCGCGATCAGCATTTCCGGTGAACCGACCCCGGGCCACAGCACCGGTGAGGCCATGGCCGAGATCGAGCGGCTGGTGGCGCAAGGCCCGGCGGGCCTGGGCCAGGAATGGACCGGATTGTCGTTGCAGGAACGGTTGTCCGGCAGTCAGGCGCCGATCCTGCTGGGGCTGTCGCTGCTGATCGTGTTCCTGTGCCTGGCAGCGTTGTACGAGAGCTGGTCGATCCCGACCTCGGTGCTGCTGGTGGTGCCGCTGGGCGTGCTCGGCGCGGTGCTGGCGGTGACCTTGCGCGGGATGCCCAACGACGTGTTCTTCAAGGTCGGGCTGATCACCATCATCGGCCTGTCGGCGAAGAACGCGATCCTGATCATCGAGTTCGCCAAGAGCCTGTACGACGAAGGCCACGACCTGATCGACGCCACCCTGCAAGCCGCGCGCCTGCGGTTGCGGCCGATTGTCATGACCTCACTGGCGTTCATCCTTGGCGTGGTGCCGTTGGCGATCGCGACCGGCGCCAGTTCGGCGAGCCAGCAGGCCATCGGCACCGGGGTGATCGGCGGGATGATCACGGCGACGCTGGCCGTGGTGTTCGTGCCGGTGTTTTTTGTGGTGGTGATGAAGCTGGTGCGCAAGCAACATAAAAACACCTGACCAGCACCACTGTCCCATGTGGGAGCGGGCTTGCTCGCGAAGAGGCCATCACATTCAACATCCGTGTTGATTGACAGTGCGCCTTCGTCGGAACGCCGCCCGGAGCAAGCCCGCTCCCACAAGGGGATCTCAGTGATTTCAAGATTGGGATCACCTGGGCTAAGGTGATTTCACAGCCCCAACCCATCGAGCCTCCATGTCCTTCCTCACCCGCACCCACCCTCGCCTGTCCGCCGCCATCCTGCTGGGCATCGCGGTGGGCATTCTGGTTCCGGCCGATTCGCCGATCGGCAAGATCCTCATCGGCTGGAATGCCGGCGTCTGGATCTACCTGCTGCTGATGCTCTGGCTCACCGTGCGCTCGAAGGCGCCTGACGTAAAACGCATCGCCGAAATCGAAGACGAAAACGCCGGGCTGGTGCTGGCACTGGTGTGCATTGCGGCACTGGCAAGCCTGGCGACCATTACCTTCGAACTGGCTGGCAGCAAAGACCTGGAAACCACGCGCAAGCTTTTGCATTACGGCTTCACTGCGCTGACCGTCATCGGTTCATGGCTGCTGATCGGGGTCATCTTCAGCCTGCATTACGCCCGGCTGTATTACATCTGGGACGGCAAGGAGCCGGCGCTGCGTTTTGCCGAAGGGCTGACGACCCCCAACTACTGGGACTTCCTGTACTTTTCGTTCACCATCGGCGTGGCGGTGCAAACCTCGGATGTCGGCGTGGCCACCCGGGACATGCGCAAGATCGTGCTCGCGCAGTCGTTGATCGGTTTTGTGTTCAACACCGCCATTCTCGGGTTCTCGATCAACATCGCGGCAGGACTGTTCGGTTGATGACTGCACAAACGTTCTAGGCATGGCCCTCGGTCAAGGCGTTAAATAGCCCGGCAAACCGTTTCGCAGGTGCCCCATGAGCGCTCACAACTGGATCGACCTGGCCCAGGATGCCGACACCGGCATCGAGACCCTGCGCGCGCATTTCGAAGGCCACGCCTACGACCCGCACTGGCATGACAGCTATCTGGTGGGCGTCACCGAGCAAGGGTTGCAACAATTCAATTGCCGACGGGCCAGGCACCAGAGCACGCCGGGCAAGGTGTTTCTGCTGGAACCCGGTGACATCCATGACGGCGAAGCCCCGACCGCCGACGGTTTCACCTACCGCATGCTGTACCTCGACCCACAGTGGTTGCAGCGTGAACTCGGCGCCGTGTTCGATCATGCCCCCGACAACAGCCAGCTCAGCTTCGCCGCCACCCTGGCCAGCGATGCGCGTCTGGCCCAGGCCACCAGCCTGGCGTTTGAAACCCTGCATCGCGGTGAACTGAAGATTGTCCGCCAGACCGCCCTTGACGGTTTGCTCGAACGCCTGACCAGCCACTTGCACTGGCGCGCCCGCGATGGCCAGGACCCGCGTCTGCCGCGAGTGGCGCAGAAAGCCCGGGAATACCTGCATGCCAACGCGCAATACGACATCGGCCTCGATCAACTGGCAGCCGTCACAGGCGTCGACCGCTTCCGCCTGACCCGCGCGTTCAAGGCTGCCTATGGCATGGCACCCCACGCGTATCTGGTGCAATTGCGCCTGGCCACCGCCCGCCGCCTGCTGGCCCGTGGCGAACAACCGGCCGCGGTGGCGATGGCGCTGGGCTTTGCTGATCAGAGCCATCTGGGGCGCTGGTTCATGCGCGCCTACGGCCTGACGCCAGCGCTGTACCGCAAACGCTGCTCAAATCTTCCAGACAGATAAGCCCGGGATAGTGAAGATCGACTTCACTGATCTTCACCGGAGTTAGCCCGCGATGCTGCCCTCGTTCCCGACGTTACTGCCTTTCCTGCTGTTTGCCTTCGTGGCTTCGATCACCCCCGGCCCGACCAATATTCTGGTGCTGAGCAACAGCGCTCGATACGGGTGGGTCGCGGCTGTGCCGATCATCGTCGGCGCCTGTGCCAGTGCTGCGACTCTTGTGTTGCTGGTGGGCACGGGTATCGGTTCATCATTGACCGCGTGGCCCGCTGTGCAAGGCATCATGCAATGGGCCGGCGTGGCGTGGCTGAGTTATCTGGCCTGGCAGATTTTCAGCGCCCCGGCGACAGCCATTGCCGACCGCAACAGCGAAGCGCGCCTCGGATGGGTGGGCGCCGCCAGCCTGCAACTGGTCAACCCGAAAACCTGGATGATGGCGCTGGCGGTGGTCAGCGTATTCGCCGTGGGTGGCGAGCATCGCGCAGTGCAGGTGGCGTATTTGTCGCTGGTGTTTTTTCTGGTTTCCCTGCCATGTCTCGCGGTCTGGGCGATGCTCGGTGCCGGTTCAAGCCGCTGGTTGCGCTCACCCCGTGCCATGCAACGCTTCAATCGCAGCATGGGCCTGTTATTGCTGGGTTCTGCGTGGTTGAGCGTGTTGGCCTGACGGCCACTTGTCGTTCATTGTTCGACAATCAATCATCCAGGGCTTGACGGTGAAATGGCTTTTGGTGTCTCCTGAAACCGGTTTCAGTGCTGTCTCACGAAGCACTTGACCTTATAAATCCAATAAGAAGGTTTCAGACCGTGAACGATTTCTCCGCCGCTCAGCGCAGCCGCGTGACCATGCTCGACGTGGCCGAACACGCCAAGGTCTCCAAGGCCAGCGTTTCGCGGTTCATCGGCGATGATCGCGCCCTGCTCTCCGATGCCATTGCCCTGCGCATCGAACAGGCAATTGCCGAACTCGGCTATCGCCCGAACCAGATGGCCCGCGGCCTGAAACGCGGGCGCACCCGCCTGATCGGCATGCTGGTGGCCGATATCCGCAACCCTTATTCAATTGCCGTGATGCACGGGGTGGAAACCGCCTGCCGTCAGCACGGCTATAGCCTGGTGGTGTGCAACACCGACCGCGACGACGAGCAAGAGCGCCAGCACCTGGCCCTGCTGCGCTCGTACAACATCGAAGGCCTGATCGTGAACACCCTCGGTCATCATCGTGACGAATTGCACGAACTGCACCGGGAAATGCCCCTGGTACTGGTGGATCGCAAGGTGGAGAACCTTGAAAGCGATATGGTCGGGCTGAACAACCCGCAGGCCATAGACATGGCCCTTAACCACCTTGAAGAACGCGGTTATTGCGATGTGTTGCTAGTGACTGAGCCGCTTGATGGCACCAGTTCGCGGATTGAGCGGGTCAGCAGCTTCAAGGCGCAAATCGAGCAACGCCCGGCGCTTCGCGGCACGCACATCGAAACCGGCAGCGAACTGACCGCACAATTGAAATCCTTCCTCGACACGCCTGGCCCCGGCCCGAAGGCGCTGTTTTGCGCGAACGGGATTGCAGCGCTAGCCAGCACCCATGCATTGCGTGAACTCAAGTGCAACCTGTTCGATGACGTGGGCTTGATCGCCCTCGATGACTTGGATTGGTACCCGTTGGTGGGCAGTGGTATTACCGCCCTCGCGCAGCCGACCACCGAGATGGGCGCCAGTGCCTTTGAGTGTCTGCTCAAGCGGTTGCGTGGGGATGACGGGGCGGTGCGGACGCTGGATTTTTCCGCGCGGCTGGTTGTGCGGGGGTCGACCCTTGGGAATTTGCGTTGAATGTTAAGGCCCCTTCGCGAGCCTGCTCGCGAAGGGGCCCCAAGTAGCACTGAAAATTTTTTTGAACAAAAATGAAACCGGTTTCAGAGGTAGAAAAACAATGAACAAACCAGCCGTTTCCATCAGCCTTTCCAGCTACGGCGCCGACCTTGTGCGTCAACGCGGCCAGGGCAGCTTCATCGAGATTCTCGCCGCCGCCGGCGCCACGCGCATTGAGTGGCGCGAAGAGTTGCTGACCATCGAGGACCCCGCTCAACTGGCCGATGCCACTCAAGCAGAGGGCCTGCAGAGCGTGTATTCGTCGCCCATGGAGCTATGGCTGGCCGGGCAATCCAAACCCAACGCCGAACTGATCACGGCCCTGCAACGCGCCCAGGCATTCGGCGCCAAATGGCTGAAGGTGTCGCTGGGCTATTTCACCGACAACAGCGATCTGCAAACTCTCGCCCGTGTGCTGGGCGAAAGCGCCGTGCAGTTGCTGGTGGAAAACGACCAGACCCTGCACGGCGGCCGCATTGAACCCTTCCAGCGTTTTTTCGCGGACGTCGAGCAGCACCAGTTGCCGATCAAGATGACCTTCGATATCGGCAATTGGCACTGGCAGGACCAGTCCGCCGCCAGCGCCGCGCGCTTGCTCGGACGTCACGTCGGTTACGTGCACTGCAAAGCGGTGACCCGCCGCGCCGACGGCAAACTGGTCGCTATCCCACCCGCCGTCAGTGACCTGCAACAGTGGGAACACCTGCTGCGGCACATGGCCCAAGGTGTTATGCGGGCCGCGGAATATCCGCTGCAAGGCGATGACCTGGTGCAACTGACCACCGAGCACGTTACCGCCCTCGCCCACCTCGGCCAATCGCAGCTGGAGAGTGCTCATGTCTAAGATCGATATTCTGTCGTTCGGCGAGACCATGGCGATGTTCGTCGCCGAGCAGGCTGGTGACCTGGCCAGCGTCGGCGCTTTCCACAAACGCATTGCCGGGGCTGACAGCAACGTCGCCATTGGTCTTTCCCGTCTGGGATTCAACGTGGCATGGCTGAGCCGTGTCGGTGCCGATTCGTTGGGCCGGTTCGTGGTCGACACCCTGGAAAAACAAGGCCTGGATTGCCGCCACGTCGACATCGACACCGTCCACCCGACCGGATTTCAACTCAAGTCCCGCACCGACGACGGCAGCGATCCGGTGGTCGAGTACTTCCGCCGTGGTTCGGCGGCCAGCCACCTGTCGCCGCACTCGATCGTGCCCGAATTGCTCAAGGCCCGACACCTGCACGCCACCGGCATTCCCCCGGCGCTGTCGGAGTCGGCGCGGCAGATGTCGTTCGAGTTGATGACCCGCATGCGCGAGGCCGGGCGCAGTGTGTCCTTCGACCCGAACCTGCGCCCGAGCCTGTGGGCCAGCGAGCAACAAATGATCACCGAGATCAACCGCCTCGCCGCCCTCGCCCATTGGGTGCTGCCGGGGTTGAGCGAAGGTCGCTTGCTGAGCGGTTTCGAAGACCCGGCCGACATCGCCGCCTTCTACCTTGACCAAGGCGCCGAAGCCGTGGCGATCAAGCTTGGCCCACACGGGGCTTACTACCGCACACATCTTGATCAAGGTTTCGTGGCTGGCGTACCGGTGCAAACAGTGGTCGATACGGTGGGCGCCGGCGATGGTTTTGCCGTGGGTATGATCAGCGCGCTGTTGGAAAACCAAAGCGTTGTCGAGGCCGTGAAACGCGCCAACTGGATTGGCAGCCGGGCGGTGCAGAGCCGGGGGGATATGGAGGGGTTGCCTACCCGATCCGAAATGGTCAGCGAATTTGAGGCCGCCATCGCGAGCAGGCTCGCTCCTACACGGGATTTATGTCGACCTTAGATCCAATGTAGGAGCGAGCCTGCTCGCGATGAGGCCAGTAAAGGCACCGAAGATTCAAACCGTTACCTGCTGCGACAAAAACAACAAGCTCAGGAGCACCACCATGAAAACCGCAACGCTCGCCACCCGCCGCTGGTGGTACATCATGCCCATCGTGTTCATTACCTATAGCCTGGCGTATCTGGATCGCGCCAACTATGGGTTCGCCGCCGCGTCCGGCATGGCGGCAGACCTGATGATCACACCAGGCCTGTCGTCGATGCTCGGCGCGCTGTTCTTCCTCGGCTACTTTTTCTTCCAGGTACCCGGCGCGATCTACGCGCAGAAACACAGTGTGAAGAAGCTGATTTTCGTCAGCCTGATCCTCTGGGGCAGCCTGGCGACGTTGACCGGGATTGTCTCCAATGCCTACTGGCTGATCGTCATCCGCTTCATGCTCGGCGTGGTCGAAGCGGCAGTGATGCCGGCGATGCTGATCTACCTGTGCCACTGGTTCACCCGCGCCGAACGCTCGCGGGCCAACACCTTCCTGATCCTCGGCAACCCGGTGACCATGCTGTGGATGTCGGTGGTCTCGGGCTATCTGGTGCAGCATTACAGCTGGCGCTGGATGTTCATCGTCGAAGGTTTGCCAGCGGTGTTGTGGGCATTCATCTGGTGGCGTCTGGCCGATGATCGTCCGTCACAAGCCAAGTGGCTCAACGATCAGGAAAAACAGGACCTGGAAAGCGCACTGGCCGCAGAACAGGTCGGCATCAAGGCCGTGAAGAACTACGCCGAAGCGTTCCGCTCACCCAAAGTGATCATCCTGGCACTGCAGTTTTTCTGCTGGAGCATTGGCGTGTACGGCTTCGTGTTGTGGCTGCCGTCTATCCTCAAGGCCGGCGCGCAGATGGACATGGTCCAGGCCGGCTGGCTGTCGGCGCTGCCGTACCTGGCGGCGGTGATCGGCATGCTGCTGGTGTCCTGGGGTTCGGACAAGCTGCAAAAACGTAAACGTTTCGTCTGGCCGCCACTGCTGATTGCCTCGATTGCCTTCTATGGTTCCTACGCCTTGGGTGCCGAACACTTCTGGGGGTCCTACACCCTGCTGGTGATTGCCGGTGCCTGCATGTACGCGCCTTACGGACCGTTCTTCGCAATCATTCCGGAGATCCTCCCGGCCAACGTCGCGGGCGGCGCCATGGCGCTGATCAACAGCATGGGCGCCCTCGGTTCCTTTGGCGGTTCCTATCTGGTCGGCTACCTGAACAGCTCCACCGGCTCGCCCGGCGCCTCGTACCTGTTGATGAGCGGCGCGCTGATGTGCTCGGTGCTGCTGACCATTTGCCTCAAGCCCGGCGCCAGCGATCGGGAGCGGCCCACGGCCACAGTAACGCGCACTGCCACGGCACATTCCTGAATTGAAGTTGAGATCTCAAAGATGAAAAAGCAGGTCGTCCTGTACAAGAAACTCTCGCCGCTGTTGATGGCTCGCCTGCACGAGCAGGCCGAAGTGACGCAGATCGAAAACCTTGATGCCCAGGGCCTGGCCAAACTGCGCGATGCCCTGCCCCGCGCCCACGGTTTGCTGGGTGCCAGCCTGAAGCTGGATGCCGAACTGCTCGATCTGGCACCCAACCTTCAAGCCATTGCCAGCGTCTCGGTGGGTGTCGATAACTACGACATCGACTACCTGACCGAGAGGCGCATCCTGCTCAGCAACACGCCGGATGTATTGACAGAAACTACCGCCGACACTGGTTTCGCGCTGATCCTGGCAACGGCCCGGCGCGTAGTGGAATTGGCAAACATGATTCGTGAAGGCAATTGGACCCGCAACATCGGCCCCACGCATTTCGGCAGCGACGTGCACGGTAAAACCCTGGGCATCATTGGCATGGGTCGCATTGGTGAGGCCCTCGCGCAGCGCGGGCATTTCGGGTTTGGCATGCCGGTGATTTATCACAGCCAGTCACCGAAACCGGCGGTGGAACAGCGGTTCAATGCGCACTATCGAAGCCTGCCGGAGCTGTTGCAACAGGCCGATTTCGTTTGCCTGACGTTGCCGCTGACCGCTGAAACCGAAGGGTTGATCGGCACAGAACAGTTCGCCCTGATGCGTCCCGAGACCATCTTCATCAATATTTCACGGGGTAAAGTGGTGGACGAAGCAGCACTGATTGAAGCCTTGCGTGCGGGCCAGATTCGCGCGGCCGGGCTGGATGTATTCGAACGCGAACCGTTGAATCAGGACTCGCCGTTGTTGCAGTTGAACAACGTGGTGGCAACACCGCATATCGGCTCGGCCACCCATGAAACACGGGAAGCCATGGCCAGATGCGCGGTGGACAACCTGTTGGCGGCGCTGGCGGGTGAACGGCCGGCCAATTTAGTCAACGCTCAAGCCTGGAAGGCTTGAGGGATTTGGCGTTTGCCTCATAGCTATCGTCGGAACGCCGCCCGGAGCAAGCTCGCTCTGGGCGGCGTTCCGACGACGGGGCCCGCACACGCAACACAACGACCTCAGGCCCGCCGCACCTCCAGCAAATCCGTCGCACACAAAGCAATCCGCCGGCATGCATCAGCCAGCTTCATCTGATCCACCACCAACCCGATGCGGATATGCCCCGCCGCACTCGGCCCGAAAGCTTCACCGGCCAGTACCGACACGCCATAGTCTTCCAGCAGTCGTTCGGCGAAGCGCTGGGCCGACAACCCGGTCTGGCCTACATCGACCATCACGAACATCCCGCCATCCGGGCGAATCGGCCTGAGGCCCGGACACTGGCTCAGACTTGCACACACCAGGTCTCGGCGCTGGCGATACTCTTCGCGCATCGAGGCCACTTCCGGCAGGTCCCGGTCCAGCGCCAACTGCGCAGCGTTCTGCACGAAATCCGGAATGCCGAACAACATGCTCAGCGACAAATTGACCAGGTGTCCGGCCATGGGTTTGGGCCCGATCACCCAACCCACCCGCCAACCGCTCATGGCATGGGACTTGGACAGGCTGTTGATTGTCGCCGTACGTTCGGCCATGCCCGGCAGACTCGCCGGGCTGATGTGTTCACCCTCGTACAGCAGGTCGCTGTAGACCTCATCGCTGATCAGCCACAAATCGTGGCGAATGCACAGCGTTGCCAATTCCTGCCAGATCGGCAACGACAGACTGGCGCCTGATGGATTGTTCGGACTGTTGAGCAGGATGGCGCGTGTTTTTGCCGTGATCCGTGCCGCGACATCTGCCGGGTCAACGCGAAACCCGTTCTGCGGGCACACTGGCACCGGGACCACTGTGGCCGCGCAAGCGCCGATCACGCCCTCATACGTCACGTACATCGGCTCGGCGACAATCACTTCATCGCCCGGATCGAGCAGGCATTGCGCCACCGAATACACCGCACACTGCGCGCCCGGAAAGACGATCACATGCTCGGCATCTACCGCCTGACCGCTGCGGTGCCGATGCCGCCGGGCAATGCTGTCGCGCAGCCCTCGACTGCCGCGCACTTCAGGATAGTGCGTATCACCGGCCAACAGGCTGGCGATGGCGGCCTGCACGATGGGTTGCGGCGTATCGAAATCGGGATCGCCAATTGACAGCAGCACGACATCGACGCCCTGTTCGCGCAATTGCAGCGCTCGATCGTGAATCTGCCAAGCCGCCGCTCCGTCACCGGCGATTCGTTGGGTCAAGGCTGAATAGCGCATGTCGGTCTCCTGTCGCGCGGGTGCTCCCAGCCACAACCCTATCTCAAATCACGAAGCGCGCCACCATGGCGTGCAAATCCACCGCCAAAACTGCCATCGGGGCTTTTGTGAAAAACCCTCAGCCGCAGCGGACAGCCATCCGCCAGACACGAGCGATATCAGTTGCCCGCTCACGCAGCAAGCGCGGCGCCTCGGCACAGGCCTGGTCCAGGGTCATCGGCCCGCTCGCCAGGGCAAACGCAGCGTCGATACCATGCTCGTACAGTGCCTGATAGCCCTCGCCCAACGTGCCGGCGATGACGATGACCGGCACGCCATGTTCCCGGGCGACCCGCGCCACACCAAACGGCGTCTTGCCGCGCAGGGTTTGCGCATCGAAACGCCCCTCACCGGTGATGACCAGATCGGCGCCTGCAATGGCGTCGGCCAAGCCCACGAGTTCGGCTACCACTTCAACACCCGCCTTGAATTGCGCACCGAGGAACGCCTTGGCGGCAAACCCCAGGCCGCCCGCCGCGCCACTGCCCGGCTCGTCGCGTACGTCGTTGTTCAAGGCAGTCGCGCAATAGTCGGCAAAGTGCCCCAAGGCCCGGTCCAGTTGCTCGACCTGCACGGGCGAGGCGCCTTTTTGCGGGCCGAAAATCGCCGAGGCACCGTGGGGGCCGCACAACGGGTTGTTGACGTCGGCGGCGATGTCGAAGCGCACCTGTGCCAGACGCGGATCAATGTCGCTCAGGTCGACGCGGGCCAATTGCGCAAGGGCGAGGCCGCCCGGTGACAGCGTCTGCCCCTGGGCGTCGAGCAATTTCACGCCCAAGGCTTGCATGGCACCGGCGCCGCCGTCATTGGTCGCACTGCCGCCAATCGCCAGGATCACCCGTTGTGCACCGGCATCCAGCGCGGCGCGGATCAATTGCCCGGTACCGAAGGTGCTGCTGATGCACGCATCCCGTTGCACCACCGGGACCAACTGCAAACCGCTGGCCTCGGCCATTTCGATGATCGCGGTGTGGCTCTGCGGCAACCAGCCCCAGGCGGCTTCCACCGTGGCCCCCAGCGGCCCTCGAACCACGGTGCGGCGCTGTTCGCCTTCGCACGCGGCCAGGATTGACTCGACAGTCCCTTCCCCACCGTCGGCCATAGGGCATTTGATCAGTTGGGCATCAGGCCAGACCTGCGCCAATCCCAAGGCAATGGCATCGGCCACGCCTTGAGCGCTGAGGCTGTCCTTGAACGAATCGGGGGCGATCACGATTTTCATGGGAATTCTCCAGTTCCAATGTCCACATGCTGCCAGCCGCCATGAACAATAACGCCGGTCCGCTGCACAAGCGCCGATGAGGATTATTGTTCATTTCCACAAAGCCCGTGGCAGACGCGTTACCGGGTGGGAGCGGGCTTGCTCCCACAGGGAATGTGTATGGTTCAGGGGTTCCCGTCTGTCTGGGGGAGCAGTTGCACGCCGAGGTACAACGCGAGCATGCCGTCCAATCTTAGTGGATCAACCCCGCTCAGCTCGGCAATCCGCTCTATGCGATAGCGCAGGCTGTTGCGATGGATGCCCAACGCATCGGCGCAGGCCTGGCTCTGGCCGTCGTGTTCGCACCAGCTGCGCAGGGTTGCCAGCAACTGGCCGTTGTTGTCCTTGGCAATGACCTTGCGTAGCGGATTGAGCAACTCATCGAGTGCGTCGTCGTTGCGGTGGCGCCAGAGCATCACCGGCAGCCGATAACGGTTCAGCGTCAGCAATCGGGAGCGCGGCAACACCTCGCGCCCGTAGGCCAGCAAGTCACCGACCCGGCGATAGCAGCGACGCAAGCCCGAAAGTCCATCGGCCTGCCCACCCACGGCAATGCGCAGGATGTTCCAGCCCAGGCCGTCGAGTTTGTCCAGCAAGCGCTCGTTCTCAACCGTCTGGCTCGCCGGCCGGCACCAGAGCAACGAGGTCTTGGCTGAACTCACGCACCAACTGTCGGGATGACGGGTGGTCAACCAGGCGCTGAGTGCCTCGACGGTTTGCCCTGGCGCGTGCTCCAGGCCCAGTTCGAACAGGTACGGCACCCGGGTCATCTGTGGCTTGAGGCCCAGCTGCGCTGCTTCATCGACCAGTCGCGGAGCATCCCCAGCTTCGCTGAGCAACAACGCCAGCAGATCATCGCAGCGCTGGCGACGCCATTGTTGTTCGGCCTGCTGGTTGCGCTGGCCCACCAACATTTCGGCGGTCATGCGCACCAGCTCGGCGTAGGTGCGCAGTTGCTCGGGTTCGCCGGTGATGCCCAGTACGCCGATCAGGCGCTGGTCCAGCAAAAGCGGCAGGTTGATGCCCGGCTGCACGCCCTTGAGATGAATCGCCGTCTGCGCATCGATCTCCACCACCCGGCCATTGGCCAGGACCAGTTGCGCGCCTTCATGCCGGGTGTTGACCCGCTCCGGCTCGCCGCTGCCCAGGATCAAGCCCTGGCTGTCCATGACGTTGACGTTGTACGGCAGGATAGCCATCGCCCGGTCGACGATGTCCTGGGCCAGGTCGTGATCGAGTTCGAACATGCAAGTAATCCTTGAAGACGGTGATGGAACGGGTTGTTCACCCGCACAGGCCTTGGTTGCAAACCCTGTGCTCAGGCACAAAGACAGCCACCCTGAGGGTGGTCGAGACTCTCTGGGCGATCAACGTTACCCTTTGCATCGCAAAAAATCATAATAAAGAGAGAGCCGCCATGACACAGAGCGCCGTAGCGTCCGACGCCATCGCTGACGACAAAAACGCCGTCTACAAGCGCATCACCCTGCGCTTGATCCCCTTCATTTTCATCTGCTACCTGTTCAACTACCTCGACCGGGTGAACGTTGGGTTTGCCAAGCTGCAGATGCTCGACGCGCTGAAGTTCAGCGAGACCGTGTACGGCCTCGGTGCCGGCATCTTCTTTATCGGTTACGTGCTGTGCGGTGTGCCAAGCAACCTGGCGTTGACCAAATTCGGCCCACGGCGCTGGATCGCGTTGATGATGATTACCTGGGGAAGCCTGTCGACCTGCCTGCTGTTCGTCACCACGCCGACCGAGTTCTATACACTGCGCCTGTTCACCGGCGCGGCCGAAGCCGGGTTCTTCCCTGGCGTGGTGTTGTACCTCTCGCAGTGGTTCCCGACCTTCCGCCGTGGCCGCATCATGGCGCTGTTCATGTCGGCGATCCCGGTTTCCGGCCTGCTCGGCAGTCCGTTTTCCGGCTGGATTCTCAATCACTTTGCCACCGGCCAAGGTGGTTTGGCGGGCTGGCAGTGGATGTTCCTGCTGCAAGGCATTCCCACCGTCATCCTTGGTGCGCTGGCTTACTTCCTGCTCAGCGACAGCTACGCCAACGCCAAGTGGCTGACCCCGTTCGAGCGATCGGTGCTGGAAGCCGACCACGCCGAAGATCTGGCGAACAAGCCGAAAACCACGACCGATTCGCTGCTGGCGGTGTTCAAGAACCCGGCGATCTGGGCCTTCGGCCTGATCTATTTCTGCATCCAGAGTGGCGTGTACGCGATCAACTTCTGGCTGCCGTCGATCATCAAGAACCTGGGCTTCAGCGATAACCTGGTGATCGGCTGGCTCAGTGCGATTCCGTACCTGCTGGCCGCGGTGTTCATGCTGATGGTTGGCCGTTCGGCGGACCTGCGCCAGGAACGTCGCTGGCATTTGGTGGTGCCGATGCTGATGGGCGCGCTGGGGCTGCTGATTGCGGTGAACTTCGCTGCCAACCCGGCTATCGCGATTCTCGGCCTGACCATCGCCACCATGGGCGCCCTCACCGGCCTGCCGATGTTCTGGCCAGTGCCGACCGCCCTGCTCAGTGCTGGCGCCGCGGCTGGCGGCCTGGCGCTGATCAACTCGATGGGACAGATGGCTGGCTTCCTCAGCCCGTACCTGGTGGGTTGGGTCAAGGACAGCACCGGCTCGACCGATGCGGCGCTGTACCTGCTGGCGGGCGTGATTGTCTGCGGCAGTTTGCTGGCGTTGCGCATGACTCGCACGCTGCGCGCCTAAGCAGCGCAAATCCCCTGTGGGAGCGGGTTTGCTCGCGAAGGCGGAGTGTCAGTCAATATAAATGTCGTCTGATACTCCGCCTTCGCGAGCAAGCCCGCTCCCACATTTGATCTGAGTTGTTAGTTAAATCGGTTTGCCCCGCAGAGCGATTCTGGTATCTGATTGAGCCTTTCCCACTGGTAAAAGGATTTGCTCATGAGCTACCGCACGCTGGGTCATTCGGGCCTGCAGGTGTCCACCCTGACCCTGGGCACCATGATGTTCGGCGAACAGACCAGCGCCGAAGATTCCTTGCGAATCATCGACAAGGCCTGGGACCAGGGCATCAATTTCATCGACACCGCCGACGTCTACACCAACGGCCGTTCCGAGGAAATCGTCGGCGAGGCCATCGCCAGCCGCCGCCATGAATGGGTGCTGGCCACCAAGGTCGGCTTCGGCCCCGTGGACGGCGTCCCCAACCGCAGCGGCCTGAGTCGCAAGCATCTGTTCAACGGCATCGATGCCAGCCTGACGCGCTTGGGCACCGACTACCTCGACATCTATTACCTGCACCGTGAAGACCACAACACGCCGCTGGAGGTCACGGTATCGGCCATCGGCGACTTGATCCGCCAAGGGAAAATCCGTTACTGGGGCCTGTCCAACTACCGTGGCTGGCGCATCGCCGAAGTCATCCGTGTGGCCGACAAGCTTGGCGTTGACCGGCCGGTGATCAGCCAGCCGCTGTACAACATCGTCAACCGCCAGGCTGAAACCGAGCAGATCACGGCGGCGCAAAACTACGGTCTGGGCGTGGTGCCCTACAGCCCGCTGGCGCGCGGGGTGCTCAGCGGCAAATACGCGCCGGATGTGAAACCGGACGCCAACAGCCGCGCCGGACGCCAGGACAAACGCATCCTGGAAACCGAATGGCGCGTCGAGTCCCTGCGCATCGCCCAGCAAATTCAGCAGTACACCCAGCAGCGCGGCGTCGGCATCGTCGAGTTCGCGATTGCCTGGGTGCTGAACAACAGCGCCGTTACCTCGGCCATTGTCGGGCCGCGTACCGAAGCGCAGTGGGACGCCTACACTAAGGCGCAGGCGGTGAAGATCACGGCCGAGGACGAGGCGTTCATCGATTCGCTGGTGACACCGGGGCATGCGTCGACACCGGGGTTCAATGATGTGAGCCATTTTGTGCCGGGGCGTACACCGCGAACCAACTGAATCAACCTATAACCCAGTGTGGGAGCGAGCCTGCTCGCGAAGACGGAGTGTCAGCAACATCAATGCTGACTGACACACCGCTTTCGCGAGCAGGCTCGCTTGTATGCTAGGACTTGAAGGGAGGAGGAGGGACAAGGCTCGATTCTGACTGTTAGCGCAGTACAGATCCGTGGGAGATTTCGCCCCTCCTCCTTTCACCCAAGCGCCGATAAAGAATGCATCTGGCTAGACCGACGATAGGAACAAGCCTGCGCCTCTGGGTGAGCCCTTCAAGTGCTCAAAACCATATCTCGGGGGATGTTCAATGGCAATGCCGGTTTCTGCTATCAAGC